>CAYQUE010000001.1:0-74817 GCA_964420615.1 uncultured Alteromonadaceae bacterium
GCTCTCCCAGCTGAGCTAATCACCCCCTGACAAGAGACCGGCATTATAGGGATCGCACCCCCGCTGTCAATGCGCTTTCCGGCGCGGCCCGAGTCGCTTTTGGGGCAGTTTTGGTGAAGACAAAACGTGTAGAATCGCCCGCTGTCATCGTGGCCTGCGTGAGGGCAAGCAGTGGAACTATATAACGACTTTCAGTTTGAGGCGGCGCATCGGCTGCCCCAGGTGCCCGAGGGTCATAAATGCGCCCGCCTGCATGGCCACTCCTTCTGGGTGCGCATCACGATCACAGGAGACATTAACCCTCAAACCGGCTGGATTATGGACTTTGACGACATCAGCCAGGCTTTCTCCCCCCTGCTTGAGCAACTTGACCACCACTACCTCAACGAAGTGCCCGGACTCGAGAACCCCACCAGCGAGCACCTCGCTCGCTGGATCTGGGCGCGGCTTAAACCCGCATTACCTGAGCTCACCGAAGTCGAAATCAAGGAAACTTGCACTACAGGCTGCCGATACCGCGGCGATTAAGCGTTTTTTTATCGCGTCGAGCGAAAAATCGCGCCTGAGTACTTGCGCGATGTCCAGCTTCTGTAGTAGCCACCCTTAAGTGGTTATACACACTGACACGTGGCCCATGGGATTTGTATTATTTAAGCGACACAGCGCATAAATCATCTTATAGAAGTCTCATAATATATTGACTTTAAAGAAATTTATGTCTTTGGTTAAAAATTGATCAATTTGCTGCCGGGGCGCTTTATTCTGGCTCGCAAGACAACTTGAACAAATTATCCAAAGAGTTATCCACATCATCTGTGGACACTTTTGATGGCTTAGGCGCTGGCTTGAGCACGACGTACGCGCTCTAGGGACGTTGCACGCGTGTTGCACTGGGATTGCACCATGGTTTGACCCCGGAAACACCTCGATTACACCACCAAATAATCCCGTATCTGCTGGCAAAACACCTCAGATTGATCGACGTGCACCCAGTGCCCGGCCCCTTCGATCGTCACGAGGCGATGATGAGGAAACCAACGCGTCATCTCGGGTGCATGCTCAGGCTGGATATAGCTAGATAACGCGCCGCGAATAAACAGGGTCTCGCCACGATGCGCCTGCAGCGCCGTCGGTGCTAAACGCAGCTGCTCGTAGCCTGCCTCCAAGCCAGCGAGATTCAACCGCCAGCGCAACACCTCTCCCTCCTGCACCAGTGACATCAGCAGATAAGACACCACGCCCGGGTCCTCAATGGCCTCAGCCAATAGCGTTTGGGCCGCGGCCCGAGTACCACACCCCTGCGCCTCGACCCGCCTCATCGCAGCCAGAACCTGCTCGTGCTGCCCCTGGTAACTGACGGGAGCGATATCAACGATCGCCAACTTGTTGACCCGCGCCGGCGCGTTGAGCGCCAACTGCATGGCGACTTTGCCGCCCAGTGAGTGCCCAATCACGTGCGCTCGGTCGATACCGCTGTCGGTCATCCACTCATCGACCGCACCGGCATAGGTTTCCAGTGTAGCCACATCGAGCCAGCGTGAGCGGCCGTGATCAGGCAAATCCAGGGAATGCACGCGGCAGTGCCCCTCCAGCGCCCTCGCGACGCTGCGGAGATTTCCACCCTGGCCAAACAAGCCATGCAGTAACACCACATGGCCGCCCTCGCCGCTCGAACGCGCGTGGAGCCCATTGTTCATCTGCCTTACTCCTTTGGTAGCATACGGCTCTTCTCCAACAGGAATGTAACCATGCTCAGGCAAAGCGACCACCCTCTTTATCTCATCATCGCGCGCCGGTGCCAGAGAACCTGCCGCGGTCTGCTGGTGTCGGCAGGCCTGCTAATAGGCCTTTCCGGATGTGGGTCGGCCACTGTTGGTGGCGGCTACAACCCCACCACGCCGAGCAACGTGTTCGAGCCCGCGCTGTTCGAGCAACTCGACAGCAAAATCATTGTGATCGCTAATGTGAATTTGGGTGCGCCATCGCGGAATTACCTTGAAAAGCGCGAATCTTTTGTCGATGCCCGCGTGCAGGAATACCTCGAAGACGCAGGATTTACGGTGCGCCCCCAGCGTGAGTTTGCGCAACGCTGGAACAACGCAGTGCTGATGTACGGCGATCCCATCGACCCCACCACCGGTCGCGTCAACCAGAAGTCATTTATTCAGACCGTGCAGGCTGTGCGCGATCAACTGGTCGAGCAAACGGACATCGGTAGCATTGTGTTTACCGATCTAATTGAAAAAGACGTGTTCTATGAGCAGGGCCTCAATCGCGTTACGCGCTTCGACGGTGTGACGCGTAAACCCGCCGTGCAAGGAGCCGGCAGTGGAGTGACTGCCGAGTTCGACTGGTCGCGGGCGGTCGCCGCCGCGAGTCTCCGTGTCGCCTGGTTCAACATGAATCTGGAGCGGGTATTTTCAGGAGAGGGTGGAATGGATGTCACGGACGCCGTCGATACGCGCAGTGGCACCGCCTTTGTTCGGCGCAGAGATGTGCTTGAGAACGAAAACCATATTGATGAAGGTATCGCAATTGCCTTTCACCCCGTCATCCCGATGAAAAACTGGCCCGGCAATCCCTAGGGCCCGACATCAACACCGCTGGCAATCCATTGCCGTGGGGTTCAATGGTCAGGCCAAGACCTCAAGGCCGCGCTCGATGCACCACATGGCTGAGAGCGCACCGAGCACATAAACGGGCAGCGGCCGCATGACGAGAACGCGCGCACCCAGCGCCGCTCGAGCGGCACCGGCCAGCGCAACCAGCACCGCAATAAAAGCCAGCTGGCCGAGCTCAATGCCGATGTTAAAAAACAACAGCGCCAGTGGCACGTTGGACTGGGGCAGACCCGTCTCCGCCAGCGCGCCGGCAAATCCCATCCCGTGGAGTAATCCAAACGCGCCCGCCAGCCACCAGGGCTGCCGCCACAACGCGCCACCGCCGTCTTCACGTGCCAGCTCTACCGCCAGCACAAAAATAGACAGCGCAATCATGAACTCTACGAATGACACCGGGTAATCAAATACGCCCAGTGTCACCAGCGCCAGCGTGACACTGTGCCCTAGCGTGAACGCCGTCACCGTATAAACAAGACGGCGATTCCACCCCACCAACAGCAACAACCCCATTACGAACAACAGGTGATCGGGGCCGGCCCAAATGTGCTCAGCTCCCAACCACGAGTAGTCCAGGGCGACCGATCCGGCCGACCCCTCCTTTGGCACCACGAATTCCGGTTCGCTGGCGGTGAACACGGCTTGATGAAAAATGCCATCAGCCAAGTGCACGCGGAGTAGCGCGGACGACTGGTTTTCACCGAGACCGGCAACCGCGAGAGTTTGACCAATCAGACCCTGGGGGCATTCGAGCTGCATCTGCATCAACGCCCCTGTTCCTTCCTGCAGCCAAGGCGACGTCGAAGTCATCTCGCATTGGTCGGGCAGGCGCGGCTCAATGGGCGTATCAGACACTTTTTGTATTGGCGTCTTCCAACTTACGCTGAAGGCCGTTTCAGACAGCTGCTGTACCTCCAGCAATGAGGGCGCAAACCGGTGTGCCGCAGCATCGGTAGCCAACAGCACGCCAAGCACCAGCCCGACAAACCTCATGATCGGATGACCTCATACTGAGTCATGGCCAGCTCTACCCAGTCAGCCACCGCTTGCTCCTCTGCCTCGCGCACCAAATCGCGGGCGATTCGCTCGGCGACCTCCTCCAATTCCAGAGTACGCAGAGGCTCGTAATCCTCAACAAATACATAGTGCAGTCCAAACGCGGACTCCACGGGTCCAACCCACGCGCCTGCAGTGACATCAAGCGCCACTAGCGCTTGCGCAAAGCTGTCGCCAAATACACGGGTCATTTGCTCAGCGCTCTGCCGAGCGAAGGTGTAGCCAGACAGAAACGGCGCACCCAACAAGCGTGCGGCCCCGGGGTCAAGCTCCTGCGTCTGCACGGCGGCGATCAACGCCGGCATTTCGTTAGCGCGATCGGCAGACAAAAATACGTGGCTGAAGGTATAGCGCGCGGGCTCCTGCCAACTGTCGATATCGCGCTGATAACGCGCACTCACTGCTTCTACCGAAGGATCTGCTGGAGGCGTAGTCGCAACAATTAACCGCTCCATGATCTGTACCAAGCGGCGACGAATCACCTCATCGGTCAGGTGTAGCCGCAGAGCATAGCCCTGCTCCACCAGCTCAGCGTCACTGACATTGGTCTGCGCATCTAAAAACCGCATGTTGCGGATAATGCGTTGTTCGACCGCCGCATCGCGATAGTGCAGGTCACGTTTGAGCGCCTCGCGAAACAGCAACTCGTCACGTAACTCGGACTCGATAAACCGCTCGATCAAGGCTGGGCTTGCCGCACTCCGGGCAAATTTGGCGTAGTTATCGGCCATTGCGCGGAGGCGCTCGGCGTTTGGTGGGCCCAGTGTCGGCTTCGGCTCCGGGAATGCCCACTGCCCGACGGCGTATAAAACCAGCCCCAACAGCAGGAACCGAAACCAAGGTTTGCCAAGCATTGTGGTTGTATTACCCCCGAGAACAGCGTGGCAATTTAAAAGTTACTGACTACGGATTCAAGGGACGGCTCGGGTAGCACCTTGCTGGGGCCCTCTTTGGTACCGATATACAAGAAACCGATGACCTGATCCCCCGGCTCACCACCCAAAGCGCCGACCACATGAGGATCGGTCGCGTAACCCCCCGTCCGCCAAATGCTACCAAAGCCCAGAGACTCAGCCGCAAGCTGCGCTCCATGAAGCGCGGCCGCCACAGCGTGCGCCTGCTCATCTCGCGAGATCTTGGGGTGGTCCGTCGCGTGTAACAAACCCGCAATAATGACCGGCGCGCGCAGCGGCGCCTTGCGGGCTTTATCGAGCTGCGCTGGGTCTGTCACACCCTTGAGTTCAAGCGACGCGACGAAGCACTCTCCCAGGGCCTCCCGCCGCGCGCCGGCGATGAGCACGAACCGCCACGGCCGCAAGTGCCCGTGATCAGGCGCTCTTTGCGCGGCGCGCAAGATCGTATCGAGGGCAGCGCCATCTGGGCCAGGCTCGACCAATCGCGAATGCGAATTACGTTGCAGAAGGATATCAATGGCTGACATGGGCAAACCTTGCATGACACATGCGGACAAGCCTAGCAAATCCTGGACCCCGTTAGTCGAGCCGCCATTCGTCAGGCACTGCTGAACGCAGCGCGATCTTCTTGTCTCCCATGACCAGCGTCTGATCGGTCATGGCAATGTCCGCGTCACTCAGGACTCCCTCATCAAAGCGGTATACCGGCGACCACTGCCCGCTGAGTCGTTGCGCCTCAATGCTGCTTTGTCGCGCCTGCACTTCATCGCGCCGCGCGCGCCAGGCGCTCATCGCTCGCTCACCGTGGTGTCGCTGCATCAACTGCTCGGCGGTATCCGGACTCAGGAGCGCCGCGGTTGCGTTGTTACCCCCAAAACCCTTGCTGTTGATCAAAGCGTAGTCGAGGTCCGTCGCCTCCCGCGGCGCAGTGGCAAAAGCAAGTCGTTCAGTGGTGACGTCGCCTGCAATGGCGTCAATGGTGTGAATGCCGGGGATCAGCCCATGCTGCCAAATACCCAGCGCGGCCGTCAGCTGATCTCCCGCAGCCGCTCCCAGCGAGTGTCCCACGTAACTTTTAATAGCGGCCACCGGCCATGCCTCGATACCGAATGCTGCGGCCACCTTGCTTAATAGGGCGGATTCCGTGACGCGATTCTGCGGCGTGCCAGTGCCGTGCGCTTGCACCATGCCATTGTGCTGCAATCGGTGCTCGCCCAGTACAGCGCGGACCGTGGCGGCAGCCTCTGCAACCGTCAGATAATTTCCCACCCCGGGCCCGGAAATCGATTTCTTCGCGCCGTCGGCACGCACGCTAACAAAGGGCGCGCCCGCGAGAATCGGCGCACCCAACTCCAAAGCCAGTGCATCGTCCATCAAAATCACGACCTGAGCTGACTCCGCCATCGTAAAACCACAATTCTCGCCGAACGGCCGGCATGCCCGTCGGTGATCGGGCATCGCATCATCTGCCAGTGCATCGAGCTGACGAAGCCCCTTGTCTGTCGCGAGCGCTCCCATGGCAACATAGCCATCCATCACCTCGACATTCACCGGTGCCTCCGCCGCACCCACAATCGCGATACGGGATCGGCCGGCACGAATATCCTCAATCCCGAGGCGCAGGTTATAAAGAAACGTGGCGCATGCCCCCAACGCGGGACCGGTCGCACTCAAGCTACCCAACACATAGGCACTGATGAAGTCGCCCGGCATCTCCGCAAAGCCAAACGGACATTGCTTGGAACTCACCCGGCGGCCGAGAAGGCGCGAACGCAACATGCCGCCCGAGCCCGGCTCGTCCAGCTGCCCCATCGCACTCGACACATACACGCTCACCGCATCCGCTGGAACCTTGGCCGACACCGTTTGCCAATCCAAGCCAAGATCTGCGAAGGCGTCGGAGATCGCAAAGACTGACATCTGCAGCGCTCTCGGATGATTTCTCGAGGCGTAGAGACTGCCCGGATCAAATCCCGTGGGTAATTGTCCCGCGCTGCTCACTTCAAAGTGGCGCGTGCTCGGTAACAAGACTTCTGATTCGGCTGCAAGCGCAGCGCGAATCGTTTTGCCGTTGGCGGTTTCGCTAACAGCACCCAAAAGCTTGCCCTCAGTGATGCCACCGGGGTTGTAATCGACTGCAGGATTCGCGGTTTCGGCACTCAGTCGTGCCCGCCGATGCCAGGGCACTGCGCGGTAATCGAACCAACCAGACTCGATTTCGCGCACTAGGGTATGGTCAGCGATAAAGGCATTGTTGGTGTTGCCCATCATCTGCGCTAACGCCTGCTCGGTCGCCAAGCGCTCCGCCTCGGGCAATGCATCCCAAATCATTCGCCGGTAAGCGTGTCGGCGAGACGTGCGGCCGGCGCTGTTCACGCCCCCCGCGGCTACCATCACGGGCAGTCTCAGCATGATCGCCTCGCCGAACTTGGCTTGTTAAATGGCATGGAGCGTCCCGTCGTTCATCGCTAAAGCGCCGCAGTCTACGCGTGACAATGCCTTTTGCTATGCGTATAAAGCCAATTTATATGACTATTCAGCCACCCACTCGCGCCCCCTTACGGGTCGCCGCGCTCGTCCACGAGGACATGCTGGCCTCTTCGGTCACGCTGCCCATGGAAATCCTCTCGGGCGCGGCGCAAGCGCTAGGTCGTCGTGCGCGGCAACCCCTCGATATCTGCTGCTTCAGTCGCGAAGGTGGCATGTTGACCATGCCCAGCGGACTGACGCTGGCGACCGCGCCTCTGAGCCCGGAGACAGACGTCGACTTGCTGATTGTGCCGGCAATCTGGCGGCAGCCTCTGCGCGTCATTCGCCGTCATCCCGAGCATGTCGAGGCCATCGCCCACCATCTCGATCGCGGCGGGCTGACCGTCAGCGTCGGGTCGGGCAGTTTTTTGCTCGCCGAGACGGGCAGGATGAATAACCGCTCAGTCACCACTCACTGGCAGTGGTTCGACACCTTTGCCAAGCGCTATCCACGCGTCAGACTGCTACGACAACAATTGATTACCCAGTCCGATCGCGTGTTCTGTGTCGGCAGCGTCAACTCCGTCGCGGACTTGATGGTGTATCTGTGCGGGGAGGTTTTTTCCTCACGTGCGGCCCGTCACATTGAGAGTCAGTTCTCCCCCGAGATCCGACAACGGTTTTCTCCCTCGCCGCTCGGCGTGCACGGTGACCTGCACGGTGACGAACTCGTGGCAGATGTACAAATCGACCTGCGACGGGATCTTCGCGCAACGCCGAAACTAGACCAGATAGCGAAACGGCTGGGCGTCAGTCCTCGCACGCTCACCCGACGCTTTAAAAACGCCACGGGCGCCTCGATCGGGCAGTATTTGCAGCAACTCAGGCTCGATGAAGCGCAATCACTGCTCAGACGCACCAACCTCTCCATTACCGAAGTGTGCTTGGCAGTTGGGATCAACGATGCCTCTCACTTTGCGCGCACCTTCCGCCAGCACGTCGGCCTGACAGCATCGGCCTATCGAACCGCGGTACGCGATAAGTCGTTCACAGCGACGCCACGTCCGGACTGAGCTTGCAGGGTCGCTGCAGTTCGGGCTAAATGCCCGCCCGTATTCGATGAGAGACCAATCATGAGCGACGTATTCATTGTCGATGGCGCCCGCACGCCGATGGGCGGATTGTTGGGTGATCTCGCTGAGGCTACAGCCAATGAACTTGGCACCACGGCGATCGCCGCCACGATCGAGCGCGCCGGCGTCGCTGCAGAGGCCATTGATGAGGTTTTTATGGGCTGCGTGTTGCCCGCCGGGCTCAAGCAATGCCCCGCCCGACAAGCCATGCTGGGAGCAGGCATCCCCAGCACGACCGGCGCCGTCACCATTAATAAGGCCTGCGGTAGCGGTATGCAGGCGACGATCTTCGGCGCGGATAGCATTTCTGCCGGCACCAATCATCTGGTCATTGCGGGCGGACTCGAGAGCATGTCAAACGCGCCGCAGATTCTGATGACCGGGCGCAAAGGCCAACGGCTCGGTCACAGCACACTCTATGACCACATGTTTCTCGATGGCCTGGAGGACGCCTATACCGGCGCCGCCATGGGCACCTTTGCGCAAAAAACTGCCGACGAACATGGCCTGACCCGGGAAGCGATGGATGCCTTCGCGATCGAGAGTCTGACACGCGCTCAACGCGCGATCGATGAAGGGCTGAACCAAAAAGAAATTGCACCTGTGACGATCCGCACCCGCCGCGGAGAGCATACCGTGACGGTTGACGAGCAACCCCACAAGGCGAATCTCGAGAAGATTCCTCAGCTGCGGCCCGCCTTTGCCGAGAATGGCACTATCACGCCCGCCAATTCGAGCTCAATTTCTGACGGTGCCAGTGCATTACTGCTGGCCAGTGCCACCGCCGTGACAGATCACACGTTAACGGCGCGCGCCCGCATCGTGGCGCATGCACGCAACAGTCTGGCCCCCGAGGCCTTTACACTTGCGCCGATCGGTGCGGCAGAACAAGTGCTCGCCAAGGCCGGCTGGACCGCTGGAGATGTCGACCTGTGGGAAATTAACGAAGCATTTGCGATGGTCACCATGCTCACCACGCGAGCGCTTGATCTCGACCCGGCCTGTGTCAATGTGCATGGTGGCGCCTGCGCTCAGGGGCACCCCATTGGCTCTACTGGATCGCGAATCATCGTCACGTTGATGCACGCACTCGAGCACTACGGTAAAAAACGCGGCGTAGCGGCGCTATGTATTGGTGGTGGAGAAGCCACCGCCGTAGCGATCGAGCTCGTTTGATCCAAGGCTGGCCTGACCCATGCTGAGTGACATCCCGACATTACTCGACGATATCGCCGCGGGGCGTATGGTCATTCTCATGGACGATGAAGATCGTGAAAATGAGGGTGACTTGATTATTGCCGCGGAGAAGGTCACACCGGAAATTATTAATTTTTTCGCCACCGAGGCCTGCGGGCTGATCTGCATGCCGATCACGCCGGAGCGCGCGCGACAACTCAACCTGCCGTTGATGGTGCGCGATAATCGCTCCCAGCATGAGACCAACTTTACCGTGTCGATAGACGCGGTAGAGCAAGTCGGGCCGGGCATTAGCGCCGCACAGCGCTCCCATACCATTCAGCGCGCCATTGCACCGCAGGCAACGCCTAAAGACATTCGCCAGCCTGGGCATATTTTCCCTTTGGTTGCGAAACCAGGCGGTGTCCTCAAACGAGCGGGACACACGGAGGCCGGGGTGGATCTGGCGAGAATGGCAGGGCTGGCTCCCGCCGCAGTGATCGTCGAGATCATGAATCCGGACGGCACCATGGCGCGTCGCCCGGAACTCGAGGTGTTCGCCAAGCAACACGGCCTACATATGGGCACCATCGCTGACTTGATTGAGTATCGATCCATTCACGAGCAATCAATCGAGCTCCACAGCGCCGAGACGATCCACACCGAGTGGGGTCCCTTTACGCTACACACTTTTCGAGACCTGATCGACGATGCGCTGCACTTTGCGCTTAGCCTGGGCGACCTGACTGGGGCCGGCGCCGTGCCCGTGCGAGTGCAAGGCGTCAACACACTCCGGGATCTGCTCGGCACGCAACTGGATGCGTCATCGCAACCGGGCTGGTCGTATCGCGCGGCGATGCAACATATTGCCGGCGCCGGCCGCGGTGTGGTGGTGATGCTCGGTGGCGCCGAGACGCCTGCGACCATTCTCGAAGATCTCGGGCAGCTACTGCATGCAGAGCAACGCCCAGCACCACCGCAAAATTATCGATTGATTGGTACGGGCGCGCAGATTTTGCGACACCTGGGCCTGACCGACATGCAGCTCATGTCGGCGCCACTGCACTTTAACGCGCTGTCGGGCTTTAATCTGAATATCACCGAGTTCATCACCTCTCCGCCCGCCTAACAGCGCCCACCATCAAGCGGATGCCGGCGCGACGATGCGGTGCGAGCGACAGTGGTCAGGTTCCTGCAACGACTCCAACACAATCACTGCTAGCAAGACTGCTCCGGCACACCAACAACCCACCGCGATGAGCCGCTCACGAGTGGAAGGTGACAACCTCTGACAGCGACGCACGCTCGGTGCAGACCTCGTTAACCGCTGTGTCGGTGGGATAACCAAACGACATGCCGAACATCAATTGCTCGTGATCGCCCAGACCGAGCGCAGGCCGAATCACATTGACCAAAAAAGCCAATGCCGTCTGGGGACAAGCACCAAGACCGTGGGCGGTTAAGCCCAGCATGACGGTTTGCGCGAACATCCCCAGGTCACAGGCTTCCCTGAGTCCGAATCCCGTCGGCAGCGTGAAGAAGGCCGCCGCGGGCGCATCGAAGAAGCTAAAGTTGCGCATAAACCAGGCATTGCGCTCCGCCTTTTGCTCCCGCGCAATGCCCAGCGAATCATAGAGCGCCGTCGCCGACGCGTACTGCCGCTCTTTGTAGACGCCGTCGTACTGGCCGTCGTAGGGGAAATCCAGCGCAATTTCGCCAGCGGCAAACTTGGCCGGCAGCGCTGCCCGGAGCTCCTCAAGCTTTTCTCCAGTTACGACGTGGACAAACCACGGCTGCGTATTACAGTTACTCGGCGCTCGTTGGGCACCGCCGAAAACCGCCTCGATAACCTCTCGGGGCACCGGATCCGACTTAAAATCACGCATCGAGCGGCGCTGCCTGACAATCTCAAGAAACAGCTCACCCCGATTATCAGCGTCATCCATGATTAACTCCCCTCCACTGCGGGCCCTGCACCCGCACATCTGATTAAACCTACCTGATTCAAAGTCAGCAGCACGGCTTACCGTAAGTTGCCATCAACACGCTCGGGGATATATTCCGTTGCGAGCCACGGCCCCACACCGAACCGCTGGTTCGCCATTGGCGCAAGCCTTGACGAGGCAGACGCGGTGGCGCAAGCACCCGTCCCCAGCCAATTCATTGCCGTGGCCACCAGCGCTTCCTCGGGGTCACCAAACGCCCGCGATATGTCGTCCTCTGCACGACACAGCGTAAATCTCCCCGTGCCCGCAAGACCAATCTGATGATAGCCCCCCTGATTCTCGCCATTCACCAGTTCAAACGCTGTGAGCCTGAGCGCCACATCACAGTCTTCCCGCTCAAGACCCTCGATACCCTCATGCATATCCCAGCGGCCCTGGCCGACCTGCTTGCCGTAGGTGTCATCGCCGACCAGCACCACTTCAATATGCGGATCCAGACCATTGATAATCAGCTCACTGGCAGAAGCAGTCGAGCGAGACGTGATGAAAGCAATCCGCAGAGGCGAGATGGAGTCGGGTAATACATCGAAAATACCCCAATTGCCTGGGTCGTCATTGAAATCGGGGTGCTGATCGTTAACCTGGTACTTATAGGATGCTTCCCCTTCGGCAGCCAACCCCCCGAGCAAGTCCATCATGGTATCGGCAACGCGCAACAGCCCGCCGCCGTTGTACCGGAGGTCAATAATCACGTCCGTCACACCGGCCTCCTCAAAGACTCGCGCAGCGTCATAGAGCGAGGCGTATCCAACCGCGGGGCTCAGCGCCGCGTCAATGAACTGCCGCAAGTGCAGATAGCCCACGGGCGCGATACCCGCCCGCTCAAGTAACAGGGGCTCACCCGCCAACGCGGGCGGCGCCAGCTCTTCCTTGGCTACCGAGATCTCGACCTCAGTCCCTTGCTGAAGGAAGCGAAATACCCTCACGACTCCGATCTCACCCGGGCCAAATATTTCCTCGTTGGTTGCCGAGCGAGCCTCGAGCTCTGCCAGCGTCTCAAAACCGGAGCCAGTATCGACGGCGAGCAGTTCCATACCACGCCGCACACCCGCTGACCACGCCGGCCCACTCTCGAATACATCGAGAATAAAAAGCTGCGAACCGACCGTGCGCGAGCGAAAACCAAAACCAATATAGGCGCCGGAGCTGATACTGGTCTCGTCTTCGGTGATGGTGGTCATAAAAGAAAAGCCACGATCGCGGCCGTCATTAATGAGCGGCGCCAAGCGTGCATCAAGATAGGCCTGAGCCGAGTCATAGGCACTCTTGTCGGCGCTGGCCATCTCGTCATACCAGAGGTACCAACTGTCCGTCACTGCCTCGACAAAATCGATCTGCGCAGAGACGCCGCAGGCGCCGTCATCCGAATCACCGGTGTTGTCTCCGCCGGAATCGCCGCCGCCGGTGACTGGAGGCGGCGGATTCGAGCCACCCCCGCCACCACAGGCGCCTAACGCCGTTGTCATTAGCGTCAAAATAAGAATGCGCAGTAGGTCCATCGTGCGGTTACCCTCAATCAAGGCCTATCAATGTAGCACTCCCTGGGCACGATGAGGACTGCGTGCGGCAATCCGTTGCCACTCGGAATCCCCCGCTCGCCATAATTCTTAATTCAAAAAGCCATTGCACCCTCATGACCGCTGTGCGAATTTGCGCTCGTCTAATGAACAAGGAACTTCGCACATGCAATTCGGATACGGACCCGCCTTCCTTCTTGGCGCCATGATTGGCGGCGCGATACTCCTCGATGATGTGATCACACCACCCGGGCCACCTCACCGCGTTGCCATGTTCCACCATGGCGATAGTGAAGTGGCGTTCAAAGGGCGCCCAGGCGAAACCCAGCGATGGGTCATGAGAAGCGGCGCGCCAGAGGATACCGAGATCCACAAAGAAGTACGGATTCACGTGCAGACCGACGAAGATGAAAACGTCGCAGAATCAGAACAGATGATGATTTCTGTGATGATCGACGCAGAGGAGGCGCCGGGCAATGACCTGGCAGCCGCCATCCGCGAAATTGTTGACGCGGCGCGCGCCGAGGGCCGCGAGCCCAGCGAGGCGGAAATCGAAGCCGCCGTCCGCGCGCTCGCCGGCGACGTCAACCGGATTGATATTGAAGTCGATACCACCGCGGTAACGGAAGACGAGTAACGCTGCCGAGAGAGGTGTCCGGAACTTCCCGGCCGTTCGTTTGTCTCAAGGGCCTCAAACGAGGGTCAATCGTAAACCTCGGGGCCCGTGTGCGGCGCTCGCACGCGTTGAGTGAGAGCAATTTTTAGTCAGGGAGTCCATGATTCGTGCGCATCATTCTTGTTGAGGATGACCACAGCCTGTCGGAGGCGTTGGTACGGGCGTTAACGTCCGAAGGCAATACCGTGGATTCGGTCAACACGGGGGCGGCAGCGCTGTTTTTGGCAGAGAACACGGACGCCGACGCCGTGATTCTCGATCTGGGCCTGCCCGATATGGACGGACTTGAGGTGCTGGCGGGCATTCGACGAATAAAAAGTCAGCTGCCGGTCATCTTGTTGACGGCCCGGGATTCGCTACAAGACAAAGTCTCAGGTCTGGAGAGCGGTGCCGATGATTATCTTACTAAGCCATTCGACGTTCCTGAGCTGATCGCCCGCCTGCGCGTTATGGCACGCCATCGAAGTGGGCAACCCAGCCAGCGCATTAACCACGGAGCGGTGACGCTCGACCCTAGCGCCAACGCATTGTTACTCGATGGAGAACGCGTATCGCTGTCGGGCAAAGAATACGCATTGGCCACCATCCTCATGGAGAACCTAGGACGACTCCTTTCCAAAGAGCAACTCGAGTCCAAAACACAGGGCTGGGGAGAGGAATTGTCGAGCAATGCGATCGAAGTCCATATCCACAATTTACGCAGAAAACTCGGCAAAGACTTTATTAAGACGGTGCGCGGCATTGGCTACGGCGTGGGTATTTAATGATCTCCATTCGGCGCTTTCTGATACTGGTCAGTCTCGCGGCGACAATCGTGGTGACTTTTATCGCCACTTTTCAAGGCTACCGGTCCGGTACATTGGCGACTCAGGCACTGCTCGATAAACAGTTATCCGAGAAAATACAGCTCCTTAATGCTGACGCCACGTCGCCGGCGCTCAACACGCCCAACCAGCTTTTTCAGGTCTTTGATGCGCAGGGGCAGCTACTGCGAGGCTCTGCAGGAGCGCCCGCTCTACCACTGACCGAGGAATCCCGGGGCTACGCGGACATCAGCCATGACGGCACCCTGTGGCGCACGCTGGCGGTAGGCACCTCCGCGGGAGGACGCATGGTTGTCGCCGAGCGACGCGCCCTGCAGTTCGAGGTGGTCGACGAAGTCGTTCTGCAAACTTTGCTGCCGATTGGTATCGGCATTCCAGTACTTGCTCTGGTCATCGGGGTCATCATTACCTACGGGCTACGCCACCTTAGAACGGTTGAACAAGAGTTGCGGGCGCGCTCGGCGCATAACCTGCAGACGCTGGATATCGACGTTGTGCCGCAGGAACTGCAACCGCTCCTGGACACCACAAACTCCCTACTGGATCAGTTAGACGCGGCGTTTCAACGCGAGCAGCGGTTCGCTGGCGATGCTGCGCATGAGCTGAGGACACCCGTCAGCGCGCTCAAAATCGACCTGTATAACCTGAGCAAGCGGCTGCCCCCCGACGACGCTGACGTCAACGCCATCAAGCAAAATCTGGATCGCATGGGCCATATTATCGAGCAGCTGCTCATGCTTTATCGCGCGTCGTCCGATCAACTCGCCCGTCAGTTTGCGCCCCTGGAGATCCAAAGAGTCTGCCAGGAAACCGTCGCCGAGCTATACCCGCAGATTCAGGCACGCCGACAAGACATATCGCTCGAAGGCGACGACTGTACTGTCAACGCGCACCGCTACGCGGTCGGTGCCATGCTGAAAAACTTGATTGATAACGCCAGCAAGTACTCGCCCGAAGGCACCACGATAGAGGTCAGGACGACTCGCGCGGGGGACTCGCTACAGATCGACGTAGTCGATGCGGGCCCCGGCATCCCCGACTCTTTAAAGAACGAGGTGCAAGGCCGCTTCGTGCGCGGGTCAAGTGCAATGCACTCTAAAATCGTGGGTTGCGGCCTCGGGCTTTCCATTGTCGATCTCGCTGTAAAACTGCATCGTGGCGTCTGGGCGATACACAATGCCCCGTCGGGACGCGGCACTTGGATCGCGGTCACACTACCGATCAGAGGAACGACACCTTGAGCTATTCACCTCTCAAACCCGAATTACTCGCGAGCTATCTGTTGGCCCTCAATACGATGGCCGCTCCGACCATCGAACTTGAAATCTCCAATCACGTCTTTCAGCCCAGCGTGGTGGAAATTCCCGCCGGACAAAAAGTACGTTTACTCGTGATCAATTCGGACAGCACGCCCGAAGAATTTGAGAGTTATGAGCTCAATCGAGAGAAGGTCATCGCGGGGGGCGCCAAAGCGATCATATTCGTGGGGCCTCTCGATCCTGGAGACTACCCGTTTTTCGGGGAGTTTAACCCCAAGACCGCTCAGGGTTTGATCCGGGTCGTCGCCCCATGATGCTGGAGGCCGTCGTGATCGTGTTGCGCGAGGTTCTGGAAGCCGCGTTGCTGGTATCGCTGTTACTGCTGATGTGCCGGCAACGGGGCATCCATACGACGTGGCTTATCCCCGCCACTATCACTGGCCTCGGAGGCGCAATGATTTATGCCTCGCAACTCGCCTGGGTCAGCGAGCGATGGGACTACTCCGGACAAGAAATCGTCAATGCCACCATGCAACTACTGATCTTCCTCAGCGTGTGCTGCTTGTTCCTGATGGTCAATCGACCCAAAAACAGCCATCACGGGAAGATCGCTTTCTCAATGGCACTGGTTGTTGCACTTGCGCTGGTGCGCGAAGTCTCGGAGATCTTCCTGTATCTGCAGGCATTTTGGGGCACCGAAAAAAACCCATTGCCGGTGCTTATGGGCGCCGCCGTAGGGGCAATGACGGGAGTCAGCACAGGCGTGCTGATCTACTATTTAGTAGCGTGGATGGACATTAGGCGATCGGCCTTTCTGGTGGCGGGCTTATTGGCGGTGACAGTGGCAGGCATCGCGACGCAGGCCGTGTCCTTACTGGAGCAAGTCGATCGAATACCCTATTCCCCGCCAATCTGGGACACCAGTCATTGGGTCGCGGAAGACACACTGTTGGGTCAATTGCTCTACGCCTTGCTCGGTTACGAGGCAACACCCACGGTATGGCACGTCTCGACCTACGCGCTGGTCCTGCTGACAATGGCCTTGGCCTACGCCTCACCAAAACTCAGCGGAGCGCTCTCTGGTGATTAACGCTGCACATCTGCTTCCGCTGTGCTTCAGCTTGGTTTCCGTTTGCGCATTGATGGCCGGAGAGGTTCTCGCTGATGGCTCCGCAATCGGTCAAATCTACGCACCTTATGTACAGCCGCTGGAACGTGAGCTCGAACTTTTGTGGCTAGATGAAAATCGCAAAGGGGGCGTTATTCCGAGCAACTCCCTGTCCAAGCTCGGATTCGGCACCTCGCTATTCGCGGGCGTCTATACCGAGATCAGTATGGCTTCTATCGAGATCGACGGCGAGCAGACGCAACAGGTTGAACTGGAAGGGATTTGGCAAGTCACAGAGCAAGGCGAATACAGCAGTGACTGGGGAATGCTGCTAGAGGCAGAAACCAATCTGGATTCGGATATCAGTGAATTCAGTGTTGGCGTGTTGAATCAAAAGGACTGGGGCAAGATCAGTTTGCTCACCAACGTGGTTGCGTCCTATGAGTGGGGGGAAGATATTGTCAGTGAATTTGAAACGCGCCTCGGGATGCAGGCCCGATATCGTCTCAGACCGACGTTCGAGCCAATGATTGAGTTCTTTCAAGGCCAGGACACCACAGCCCTGGGCGTCGGTGCGGGAGGGTTAATCAAACTGTCGCCCGGTCGGCAGCTACGCTGGGGCGTGTCGGCTCTGAAGGGCCTCAACCCCGAGCTGGAAGATGCGATCAAGCTGGAGCTGGAGTACGAATTTTTCTAACCAACATCGGCCCCCGCACAAGTTCCCTCGAAATCCCCGAAATTCCTGCTAATTAATGCCAAGTCAGCCTTAAGGATCACTTAATTTTCGGGCGCGATGATGTCAGCTCAACCACATTGAGCGACGACCGATGTTAAGCCAAATGCCCATTCCAGAAAGCGCTGTGTTCCATGAAGCGGGAAGCCTCTATCTACCCCACGAGGGGCTCCTACCTTCGGTATTACCGACACCGCATACCTCCGGGATTACTGCCACGCTCGGCGCTCTGGCCGGCGCCAAAACCTGGGAAGTCTCGGATCTTGCGCAACCCTCAGAGGCGCGGCGAGCGGCAGAGGCGCTGATCCAAGCCCGATACCAGTCGATCCATGGCGCCATTGTCGCGCGCTGCATGCCACAACTGTATTCGATTCGCGAAGCAGATCAGGCGATCGCCGGCGCGGTGGGTATCCGGTGTCTGGAGGAGAGCGACGGCTTGCTGGAGCAATACCTAGATGCGCCGATCGAGACGATTTTGAGCGACTTGGGCAACACCGCGGTCTCGCGAGAGGACATTATTGAGGTGGGTAATCTTGCCGCGCTCAACATACCGGTGGCCGTGCTGCTCATCGCATTCTTATTCGACGAAGCGAGTCGACTCAATCGCTCACATGCCGTCTTCACCGGCACTCACGCCTTGCGCCTAGCACTGCGACGCGCCAAGGTATCTCATCACATTATTCAGGCGGCTGACCCCGAGCGACTGGGCACAGAAAAAACCAATTGGGGTCGTTATTACGAATGTGACCCTCAGGTCATGTTGGTCGACGTCGTCGAAGGCCTCGCACAAATTAAGGCGCACTTCTGGATTCAGAGGACAGAATAATGCGAGATCTTGTCGCACGTATCGCGCAATTTGCCGCGTTATATCCCGAGCGAGAGGCGCTCGTTTGCCCCAATCGCACCCTGACGTATGCCGATCTCGCATCCGCTATCGACGCCACCAAATGTGAATTACACGAGCTTGGCATCTCGCGGCTGGCGATCTATGCCAATAACTCGGCGGACTGGGCCATTCTCGACCTGGCCGCCTCGGCGGCGGGTATTGTCGTGGTGCCCATTCCGCTTTTTTTCAGCGCCAGTCAAACCGAGCATCTGATAACCAACAGCGGGATTCAAATGATCTTTGCTGACCGCGCTTGGCCGTTGCCCGCAAGGGCACAAGTCGCCTCGCAGACGCTACAGGGCAACTACCTCAAAGTCGCGGATTCGGCGCATAGCGTCGGGGCAAGCTATTCCAAGGTGACATACACCTCGGGTAGCACAGGGCAGCCCAAGGGCGCTTGCCTGCGGTCCGAGACAATGATGTCGATCGTGACCTCACTGTCCGACGCCTTACTCCCCAGCCACCTGAGGCGTCATCTCGCGCTACTGCCATTTGCAACCTTGTTGGAAAACGTAGCCGGTATCTACCTGCCCCTGTGGATGGGGCGCGCCGTTGTTATCGACGATCCCGCCAACCTCGGCTTGTCTTCAAACCATGAATTCGATCCCGTGCGCTTCGCAGAGCAGGTCGCCCGACACCAGATCGAAAGTGTGATCCTGCTTCCGCAGATACTCAAACTGCTCCTCGAGGCTGACGTTACCAAACACCTGAGTGGCATGAAATTTATGGCCGTCGGCGGCGGCAAAGTAGCACCAGATTTGCTTTGGCGCGCTCAGGAATTGGCGCTACCGGTGTTCGAGGGTTACGGGCTGACAGAGTGTGGATCTTGCGTAGCACTGAACACCCCATCGGCGAATGCCATTGGCAGCGTAGGCAAGCCCCTGCCGCATGCCCAAGTTCGCATCGGCGCCAACGGCGAGGTGTTCGTTACTGGCGCAGCCATGGAGGGATATCTGCAGGACGCACCGGCACCGTCGGAAGTCTCTACTGGAGACGCTGGATTTATCGACGCCGAAGGATTCCTTCATATCACCGGCCGTATCAAGAACGTGATTGTCTCGAGCTTTGGCAGAAATATCTCTCCAGAATGGGTGGAGAGCTTCTTTCTTGCGGATCCGCGCATTCAACAACTGGCCGTCTTCGGCGAGGCGGAGCCCCACTTGAACGCAGTGTTTGTGGTCGACAATAGCCTCACGGACCGGACCCTCGCGGAGTTAGTCCAAAACATCAATGCTGACCTGCCCGATTACGCCCGCATCATCAGCTGGACGCGCACCGATTGCCCCTTCTCGGTGGCCAACGGTCGGCTCACGCAGAATGGAAAAATTCGCCGAGATGTCATTGCCGAAGATTTTATGGGCGACGCAGGCAGCGGTATCGGGATGGCTGCGGCATGATGGCCCAGAGTGTAAACCCGCAAATCGATCTGCCCGCTCGCCGAGAGATCGAAGCGACGCTGGCCGACAAGGGATGGCTCCTGATTAATGCAGGTGATATCCAAGTCAGTGGCTTCACCGCTTTCTTCAAACCACTCTGCGAGCAGCTAACATTCGACCCCGCGCGACAGTCAGTCACCGACGCGGTGCAGAGCGTCGATGCGGGAACTGACGCCGTCGGCCTACATATTGAGAATGGCAATACACCGCTACCGCCCGATCTGGTGGCATTTTTTAGCGCTCGAAGCGCCTCAAGTGGCTCGCAAACGACGGTTTGCGATGGCGCGGCAGTTTACAAATCATTACCCAGCCAGCTGCTAAAGCGACTGGAAAAACCTTACACCATGACGCGATCACTGCCAAAAGTCATTTGGCAGCGGTATGTCGCGACTGCAGAAAACATCAGCGACGCCGCGACCGTTACAACCCAACAGCTTGATGCATTTATCCATCGCGTGCCCAACCAGTCCTGCATCCTGAACGATGACGGCAGTATTCGCTATCAGCTCACGCTATCGGCGCTCCGCAGCGATAACTACGGCGCAATCCCCGCTTTCGCCAACGCCCTATTGGGACCCTCCTATAACTACGAACCTCCAGAGTATCGTAGCCACGACGGCACCCTGATCGAGACAGCGCTCCTCGAGGACGTCGCTGAGCTGTGCGAGCAACATACCGAAGAAATCGACTGGAAAGACGGCGACATCGCGATCATCGACAACAAGCGCTGCCTCCACGGTCGTCGCGCTATTACAGTCCCACTCAGCGAGAGAAGTTTGTTTATCGCAATGGGTTCACGCCGCGCGCACAGTCAATAATCATTCGTAAGAGACAACTTCACATGAAAAATCTGGCATTAGTGACCGGCGCGACCGGCGGAATCGGTGCGGCAATCGCGAAACAGCTGATGGCCGAAGGCTACAGCGTGCTTCTCACTGGCCGCAGCCTCGAGCGACTAGAACAGGTGAGCGCTGAACTCCGCTCAGAACATCCCACGGCACAAATTGAGGTGGTCAGCGCCGACGTAACGACGGCGTCGGGGCGCGACGCCATCGTAGCTTGCATCGGGTCGCTGCAAAGGGCATTAGATTTAATCGTGAATAACGCGGGCGCCGGCTTGTTTGGGCTGTTGGAAGACCTCGAAGCGGAACAGCTAGAGACACTTTTCACCACCAATGTGGTGGCACCCATACTACTGACTCAGGCAGTGCTTAAGGCTTTCGTAGCGCAAAACCCAAAACTGCAAGTCATCAACGTCGGCTCAACTTTTGGCAGCATTGGCTACCCGGGATTTAGCAGTTACTGCGCGACAAAATTTGCCTTGCGGGGGTTTAGCCAGGCACTCGCGCGCGAGTATGGCGATACCGCAGTTCAAGTTCGCTACTTTGCACCCCGTGCTACACAGACCGCGCTCAATTCTGACGCAGTAAACGCCATGAATCAGGAACTCAAGGTCTCGGTAGATACTCCTGAAGTCGTGGCTAAGCAGTTCGCGGCGTTTTTGCGCAGCAAAAACCCCAGCGCTCATATTGGTTGGCCCGAGCGGTTTTTCGTTTGGCTAAACCAGCTCTCACCGGGCACCGTGACCTCCGCGCTCATAAAACAGCTACCCGTGATCAAGCGGCACGCCCGCGCAACTGGCTAACCCTCCCGAATTCCGGGTGATATGCTCGCCCCCAGGGCTATTGTGCCTGCGGCGCACGGTAGCCCCCCAAACCAATGGATTGGCAAAACAGGGGGATACATGGATACCGGCACTCTAATCTTCTTTGGCGTTGTCACGCTCGTTATCGTCTGGGCGATCGCCATCTACAACCAACTCGTTGCACTCGCGAACCGATACAAAAACGGTTTTGCGCAAATCGAGGTGCAACTCAAAAGACGCTACGACCTGATTCCAAATCTGGTGGAAACCGCCAAGGGCTACCTAAGCCACGAGCGCGAAACGCTAGAAGCCGTGATTAGCGCCCGCAACGAAGCCGCCACCGCGCTGGGAGCGCTGAGTGGCGGCCAGCTGGATGCGGGCCGCATCCGACAATTATCCGGTGCTGAGGGCGCGCTCGGTTCAGCGCTGGGCAAGCTGAACGTGGTGATGGAGGCTTACCCCGAACTCACTGCGAGCGCCAATATGCAGCAACTCAGTGAAGAACTCGCCTCCACAGAAAACCGGGTGGCTTTCGCGCGCCAGGGGTTCAACGATGCAGTCATGTCCTACAACACGTATCGGCAGTCGTTTCCGAATGTGCTGATTGCCAATCGATTTGGCCACATCGAGGACGCTGAGCTGCTGGAGTTCGAGGACACCGCTGCGATCCAGCAGGCGCCTAACGTCAGCTTCTCTTAAGGACTGCAAAACACGTGGACTTCTTCCGCGAGCAAGATGTTGCGCGGCGCTACGCGCGCCTGCTCACCCTGCTGTTCGTGGCTTCGGTAATGGCCCTCATTCTGCTCACGAATGTGTTATTGGCCGGTTTCTTGATATTGGATGGTGGCTCAGGCGCCTCCCACGGCCAGCAGACTACGCTGCGCTGGCGGTCGTTTCTGCAAGTTGGCGGCGTCATTACTGCCATCATCGGCGCCGTCGTGATGGTCAACTGGATCAATTTTGCCCGCGGGGGCCAACAAATCGCCTCTGCGCTGGGCGGAAGATTGATTCAACCCGGCAGCGACGATCCCATGGAGCGCCGGGCGTCAAACATTGTGCAAGAGATGGCGCTGGCTGCGAATATGCCAGTCCCGCCGATCTATGTTCTGGATGAAGAACAGGGCATCAACGCTTTCGCTGCCGGCACACAACACAGCAACGCCGTGGTGGCCGTCACGCGCGGCGCATTGGACACGCTGACCCGCGATGAACTGCAGGGGGTCATCGGCCATGAGTTCAGCCACATTCTCAATGGCGATATGCGTCTTAGTATTCGCCTCGCCGCGATGCTGCGTGGCATTACCTTCATAGGGGATGTCGGCAGTCTTTTGCTCCGCAGCGCCAGCCGCCGACGCGGCTCGAGCAGCAGCAAAAATGATGGGCGCGCCGTGGCATTGGCGATGGGATTGGGGCTTTATGTGATCGGGCTTCTCGGTGGATTGATGGCGGGACTGATCAAGTCAGCCATCTCGAAACAAAAAGAATATCTGGCCGACGCCTCCTCGGTGCAATTCACGCGCAACCCCGACGGCATTGGCGACGCGCTGAAAGTGATCGGGGGTCACTCCGCGGGGACTTTCGTCGAAACTGCCCGTGCCGAGGAGCTATCTCATCTCTTCTTTGGTCAGGTCAAACATCGCCTCTGGAGTGGCTTTGCCACCCACCCCCCCATCGAAAAACGAATTCGCCGAGTCGATCCTGACTGGGACGGACAGTTTACCTACGTGACTCAACGCCGCGCATCCACGGATCTCTCCGCCGAGGAGAAACGCACTGCCGCAGAATTCCTCCGCTCGACGGGCATCGCGTCAATCGCTGCGGCCACCGGCGCTGTAACTGCGATCACTGCCGACGCCCGAGATCCCGACGCGGTCGCAGAAACATCGCTTGCCACGACACTCATCGCCGATACGCGGGACCCTTTTGGCGCCATGGCCTTGCTGTTGGCATTAGTTTGGGAACCCACGCACGCCGCCACGCAGTCGCGACTGATTGAAGATTCGGGCATTCGAGGATTGCTCGCGGCGACCCAACAATCCTCTGAGGCCGTGCGGGCCCTCGACGCCGGCCGCCGGCTGCAAATAATCGAGCTGTGTTTACCTGTGCTACGTGGCCTATCGCCCCCCCAATACAAGAGTTTTCGTGCGTTAATGCTGGGCCTGATCAGTGCAGACGGGAAAACCCGTCTGGAAGAATGGTGTCTGTTCCAGATGGTTCGTCACTATTTGGACCCGGAATTTATGCGGGTCAGGCCCACAAAGCCTCGGCACAGTGAGCTGCGCGCCGTGCGAGGGCCGCTCGCCACCGCGCTGGGCACCCTCGCGCACCTCACAGAGCAAGACACTGCGAGGGCGTTTAGCCGAGGCGCTGATACCCTCGGATTAGCCTTGGCACTCCCCGCTACTGAGTCGCTCGATGTGCAGACCTTCAGTGAGGCCGTCACCACATTGGCCGACTGCTACCCGCTGCTCAAGGTTTCTATCTTGAAAGCCATGGCCGCCGTCGCCCGCGACGACGGTATGGTCTCGGGAGCCGAGCTGGCATTGGTAAAAGCGATGGCCATGGTCATGGATTGCCCGGTGCCCGATAAGCTGCTGGCGCAGTACCAGATCAGCGAGCACCCCTGATTGACGCGACCTGATCGGTTGATCCGCGAGGGGCTGATGCCCTAAAGTGACCCTCCCTTGTTCCAAACAAGTAACCGCTCGTGCGGCGCCAAGCGGCACCGCAACAATCGCCAAATAGGAGAATCCTCATGCCTTCAGCTGATGATCGTTTCGCCATCTCGGAATTACTCAATCGCATGGCGTATTACTACGATGAGGGGCATCTCGATGACCTCGCTGCCAGCTTCGCCGAGGATGCCGTCATGAGCATGAGGATCGCCGGTGGGGATTTGGTCGGTCCGTTCGAGGGCCGGGACAACATCATGGAGCTTTATCGCAACGCCAAATCGACCCAGACCGACGTGCGTCGGCACGACATCACCAATCTGTTTTTTGATGCCAGCGGTGACGTGATTGCGACCACGTCCTACCTGACCCTATTTGCAACAGAACATGGCGAGACGAAGTTATTGACCACCGGCGTGTACCGCGACGAGGTAGCGAAGCGTGACGGCGAGTGGAAAATCACCCGGCGCCACATCGATCTCGACAGCGGTTACTGAGCACCAGGCATGAACCTCGGCCGCATCCCTGCCAAAACCGCCCTACTCGCGCCGGAGCGCGAGGCGCTGATCGACATTCCCAATAATCGCCGAATGACTTTTGGCGAACTCGACCAGCGCGTATGTCGGCTGGCGAACGGGCTGATCAATTCTCTGGGCCTCAACAAAGGGGACCGAGTCGCGATCCTCTCCAAAAACTGTATCCAGTACATGGAGATTTTCTATGCCTGCGCGCGCTGCGGCCTGATTGCCCAGCCATTGAACTGGCGCCTCAGCGAGCCGGAAATGGCAAGGATCCTGAAGGATGGCGAGCCCAGCGCCCTGATTGGATCAGAGGAATACGGGGATCTGACGAGACAACTCGCGATAGACAGCCAAGTGCCGCATACCCTGGTATTCACCCAACAACCCGACTGTGATTACGAAGCACTGATCACGGCACATGACCCCGAAGAGCCCGAGTGCGCGGATTCAGTCAACGGTGATGACCCAGTACTTATTCTCTACACCGGCGGCACCACCGGCGAGTCCAAGGGTGCCTTGCACTCTCACCACTCGCTCTACATGGGCATGCTCAATCAATCGATTGCCGAGCGTATTGTACCCACCGATGTTTACATGCTGACCGGTCAGATGTTTCATATTCCGGTCGCGCTGGCCATGAATTACATGGCGCACGGATGCCCTGTGGTACTGATCAACTTCGACGCCAAGCTCGCGCTGGAAGTGATTCAAAAAGAGCGCGTATCCGCCTTCTTGGGTATCACTACCATGATCAATTGGATGATGGCCGTGGAGAACTTCGAGCAATACGATCTCAGCAGCCTGCGCAATTTTCAGTACGGGGGCGGCCCCATGCCGCGCTCGGTGGTAGAGGCCGCGCTGAAAGCCTTCCCCTGCACCATGATTCAGGGCTATGGGCAGACCGAAGGCATGACCATGACCTTCTTGTCACAAGAGGACCATCAACGCGCAGTCACGGGCGATCATCCTGAGCGGCTTGGCTCGTGTGGACGCGAGGGTTTCGTGTCAGAGATTCGGGTCGTCGCTCCAGATGGACAACCGGTAGCCAAAGACGGCGCAACAGCGGGTGAAATCGTGGTTCGCTCGGAGGCCAACATGCTCGGGTATTGGCGCCGCCCGGACCTGACGGAGAAAACGCTGCGCGATGGCTGGATGTGGACGGGCGATATCGCGGTGTGGGATGCCGAGGGATATGTGTTTATCGTGGATCGCGCCAAAGACATGATCATTTCCGGCGGCGAAAACATCTATAGCACCCAGGTAGAGGCAGCCATTCATCAACACCCGGCCGTGTTGGAGTCGGCAGTGTTCGGTGTCCCCGATGATACTTGGGGTGAGGCGGTGAAAGCGGTGGTCGTGCTCAAGCCAGGCCAAAGCGCCACCGCGGAAGAGATCATCGCCGAGGCGAGCAAGCATCTTGCGTCTTACCAAAAGCCCAAGTCAGTCGACTTTGTCGACGCGCTGCCGAAGGCGCCGACCGGAAAGATTCTCAAACGGGATCTCCGTGATCCCTACTGGCAGGACCAAACGAGACAGGTATGAGCGGACTGTTATCTGAAGCAGTGCTGGCTTACATCGGTCGGCAAAGCGAGCCTCGCCGAGAGATCGTGACCCGCAGGGACATCCGCAAATATGCAATCGCTACGGATAACCGGCAGCCTAAATACCTGAACGGCGACGTCGCGCCCCCGCTCTTTCATCTGCATCTTTTCTGGGATGTCGTGCCACTGGACGCCCTCTCCCCCGATGGCGTATCGATTGACACGCTGCTGCCCAAATTCCCTCTGGAAAAAGCCATGGCGGGTGGCCTCGATATCACCTATCACAAACCGATCAAGCCCGGTGACTGGCTGACCGCCACGCGCACTTTGACCGATATCTATGAAAAAGCAGGACGCAGCGGCCCCCTCATCTTTTATGAGGTCATGATGGAAGTTCGCGACGATGATGGCGCACCCGTGATTAGCGAAAAGACCACAAGGATTTTGCGATGACTCCTGAAGCCACCGTTGGGGCAGTCATCCCCGAGCGCAGACATCAATGCGACGTGGTGCAGCAGATGCTCTACAACGCATCGCTATGGAACGGCCACCGCATTCACTTCGACCTGCCCTACGCAACCGAAGTCGAGGGGTATCCGGGGCTCGTAGTGGCGGGGCCGCTGATGGGCGACTGGTTGCATCAGGTGGTTGACGAGTGGCTGGGGGACAGCGGCGTGATCACCGGCATTCAATACTCTAACCGCGCTGCCGCCTTCGTGGGCGAAACCGTGACCGCGGGCGGCACGATCACCGCCTACGACGACGCATCGGGAGAGATCACCATTGACGTCTTCGTCAAAAATGATCGCGATGAAATACTGGCTCCCGGCGTGATCACCGCCCGATTAGATCGTTAGGGCAGCGCAGAATGGGCCTGAGTGGAATGAGTGGTGACTATGCCCTGGTCGGCATGGCGGAGACAGCCGTCGGCGTCGTGCCAGACAAAAGCCCGCGCGAGCTGTGCGTTCAGGTAGTCATTGACGCGGTCAGGGACGCCGGCTTGGCACTGACGGATGTTGACGGGCTCATTACCTGCAACGCGTTCGCCGAGCCCATCATGTATCACGCCGAGGCGGTGGCCGAGTACCTGGGCTGGCGTCCCCGGCACTGCGTGACCGTCAATACCGGTGGCGGCACCACCTTTATGGCGATCAACATGGCGGCGGCGGCGATTGCCGCGGGCATGGCTGACACTATCGTGGTGGCAATGGCCGATAGTTTGCGTAGCTTCATGACGCGCGATCAGGCCATGGTGGTGCAATCAAGCTCGGGGCACCCGCACTACGAGCAACCGTATGGGCCGACCGTACCGGCCTACTACGGGCTGATTGCGCGTGCTCACATGGCGCGCTACGGCACGACCGAGGCGGACTTTGCTGAAGTCGCCGTCTCCTGTCGCGCCTGGGCGAGCCAGCACCCGAAAGCGCAAATGCGTGACCCCATAACGGTTGAGGACGTGTTGCGTTCAAGACCCATCGCAGACCCGCTCAAGGTCCTCGATTGCTCACTAGTATCGGATGGCGGTGCTGCCGTCGTGATCACCCGCAAGGAGCGCGCCGAGGACGGCCCCCATAAGCCAATATTGATCCTCGGCTACGGAGAGGGCCATGCTTACGAGCACATCAGTCAGGCAGCCGACCTCACGACCTCAGCAGCGGTCGACTCGGGTCGCGCCGCCTACGCGCAGGCCGCAATGCAGGCAGATGACATAGACATGCTGCAGCTTTACGACTGCTTCACACCGGCCCTGCTGATCCAACTTGAGGACCTGGGGTTCTGTGCCAAGGGAGAGGCTGGCGCCTGGCTGGCAACGGGCATCACCAAGCCAGGTGGGAGCAAACCACTGAACTCCCACGGCGGCATGCTCTCTTACTGCCACCCGGGGAACCCGGGCGCCATGTTTGGATTAACCGAGGCGATGTTGCAGATGCGCGGCGCGGCGGGCGAACGACAGCTCCCTCGGACGCGCACGGCGCTGTGCCACGCACAGGGCGGCATTATGTCGAGTCACGCGACGCTGATTTTGGGAGTGGGCTAGCGCATGGCCAAACCTGTGCCCAGACCAACACCGACCGAAAAAGCGTTCTACGAGGGGTGTCGCCGAGGTCAACTGCTGTTGCAGCAGTGTGACGATTGCCGTCACGTCATTTTTTATCCACGCACCCACTGCGATCAGTGCCACAGCGAGCAATTAAGCTGGCACGCGTCCTCAGGTCATGGCGTTATCGCCAGCTTCACCATCGTCAGGCGAGGCGTGTCCGCTGACTTTGAAGCACCTTATGTCATTGCCTTGATCGATCTGGATGACGGACCCCGCATGATGAGTCAGATCATCGATTGCGATCCCGAGCTGATCCGCGTGGATCAGCGCGTGACGGTGGACTTTGCACCGTGGTCTGAAGAGATCACACTACCCGTGTTCAAACTGCACCCCGCTTCAGGTGAGGAAAAACCATGAACAGCCGCATGATTCCTGTTGCCGTTATCAATCCAGATGCTCCAGCCGAAAGCCTGGAGGCCAAACAACCCGCCATCGACAATGGCGCTGAGATCTACAACAAGGATGGCTACTTCACTGCGGCCTATATGGAGCAAGAGTGGCAAAAACTATGGACCGAGAGCTGGTTAATCGCGGGGGTGAGTAGCGATCTGCTTGAACCTGGGGACTACTTTCTGTTCCGGGTGCGCAGTGAGTCGATCATCATCACCAAGACCGACGCCGGCATCAGCGCTTTCTACAATGTGTGCCCGCATCGCGGCGCCCGCTTGGTGACCGAGGAACGCGGTAATAAAAAGGTGTTTGTCTGTCCGTTCCATAGCTGGAGCTTTCGCAACAACGGGGAACTTCGCAGCATCACTGACGAGGAAACCTTTCAGGAGGCGGTCATCTGTCACCGACCAGGGTTGACGAAAGTCGCCTGTGAGGAACACGCGGGCTTGATCTTCATCAGCATGGCGGACAATCCCCCTCCATTGGCGGAGTCGATAGGCCTACCCGAGGGTTACCTCGAGAACTACGAAATCGACAAAATGCGCGTCGTCCGCCACGTGCGCAGTGAATGGGGCTCTAACTGGAAAGTTGGCGTAGAGGCTTTCTATGAGAGCTACCACCTGCATGCAGTGCACCCGGAAACGCGCGGCGTCATGGGTGATCTCAACGTCCAGTACGACCTCTATCCGCATGGGGCAAGCCGCATGATTGTGCCACTGGGTCAGCCGAGCCCGCGACAGGCTGACCAAACGACCGTCAACGAAGGCTTACAGTGGATGCTCCAGGAAGTCGGGATTGATCCTGCGCAATTCACCGGCAGCGCCGCGGATGTTCGCGCCGCTATCCAGCAGGCCAAGCGCGCGAGATCGGATCGACTCGGCCTCGGCTACGAGCGATTTTCTGATGGGCAGCTCTCGGACAGCTGGGCGACCGGGATCTTTCCGAACGTGCAAATCGGCTGTCACCCGGAGGCCATCTTTCTGATGCGCTTTTTACCCCACGACACGGATCCAGAGCGGTTCTGGTACGACACCATGACACTCATGTTGCCGGTCGACGACCCCAATTACTGCCCACCCGCATGGATGGGCTTGCCCGACGGCACCGACGTGACTGGCGCGGAGCGACCCGCGACTGAGAGCTTCCTGATCGACGAAGACCCCGGTCTGGGATTAGTTCTCAGTCAGGATGCCGCTTTCCTGCCGTCGGTTCAGGAGGGTATGCGGAGCAAAGCATTCAAGGGGCAGTTGTGGGGAGAACAGGAACAGCGGTTACGCCACTTTCATGTCGAGCTGGAGCGGCGGCTGAATCATCAGTGACTCACAGATTTCCGCGCCACAACCTAGTGTCGCTCCGCCATGCGTGATGCGCCAGCGAGCCCGGCCCTGTGGTGGGACGGACTCGAGCGGCCGCCAGCCGAACCCCCGCTCGAGACGCGCGAGTGTGCAGATTTTGCCATTGTCGGCGGTGGTTACACCGGGCTCTGGATCGCTTATTTTTTAAAGCAATACCGCCCCGACGCAGCGGTCATTCTCATCGACGCCCAACGGGTAGGCCATGGTGCCTCTGGCCGCAATGGGGGTTGGCTGATGGGCTCTCTGGAAGGGCTGGAGCGCTTTGCCGGCAAAGACGGCAGCCTCGACGGCGACGTACGCCGGGAGTTAACCGAATTAGTCAGCGCCGCGAGTACGATCATCAACCGCGAACGTATCGACTGCGACTTTGTGCACGGCGGGTGTCTCGCGGTGGCAGCGCGTTACGAGCAACAAAGTGATCGCGCCCGGACGGCCCTGAAGCACCTCCATCGACTGGGGTTCAGCAATCAGGATTATCACTGGCTAACGCCCGAGGAAATCTCGCAGCGTGTCAGCGTTGCTCGCCCGGGGGGCGGCTTTTATACGCCCCATGTCGCTCGCATCCAGCCCGCCAAATTGGTATTGGGATTGCGAGCAGCGGTCAAACGACTGGGCGTACGTATTTTCGAACACACCCGCGCACGCTCGATCACGACGCAACACATTCAATGCGACCGCGGCTCGATTGCCGCTGAACACGTAGTTGTCGCGACCGAGGGGTATTCGGAGGCAGGAAATCCCTTGCACCGACGGCTTGTGCCGGTCCAGACCGGGATGGTCGCCACCGAGCCGCTGACGGAAACACAGTGGCGGGGCATCGGCCTCATGCAGCGGGAGACGCTGGCTGATTTCAGTCGCGCCGCTACCTACTTACAACGCACGGCCGACCACCGTTTGATCATCGGCGCCCGCGGGCACTATCACCCGGGCGGCCTGCCCAAACACTCGCTAGAGGACAGCGAAGCCGTTGTGCTTCAGCGGCAACGGATCGGACACGCTCTACTGCCGCAAATCAAAGAGGTGCGGTTTACGCACAGCTGGAGCGGCAGCGTGGGGGTTCCCCGGAGCTTTGCGCCCCATATCGTGTTTGACCCCAAAAGCCGGCTTGCGACAGCAGGGGGTTATGTCGGCGAGGGTGTGGGTGCCAGCTTTCTGTTTGGACAAACGCTGGCCGAGCTAATGACTCAGCAAGACACACCGCGTAGCCGCATGCCCTGGGTTAAACGCCACAGATTGACCGATCTGAAGCGCTGGGAGACCGAGCCCCTGCCGCGCTGGGGTTTCGGAGCGCTGATGGGCCTGTTCCATCTGGAGGAAAAGTTGCTGACGGGCAATAAAAACGGGCGACTGACCCAGTGGGTGACCCGTTGCTGTGACTGGGCATCACCCCACTGACCGCCCTGTAACCCGAGGACGGTGACCCGCCGTTAACGCAAACGCAATGCGTTCAGGCGCTCCTCATACGGTTAACCATTAGCCAACCCGCAGGGAGACACGTCACTATCAGGGCAAAAAATACCCAGTGATGCCATACGGGCATCGATTCCCAATACTGACGCTGCACGCTCACTCCGATCAATAACATATCGACGGTGGTCGCGATTAGACAGACGCGAGCCCAGCTATCACCGCCGGCGATCAACGCGACGGTGACGCCACCCAGAAAAATAATCAGGGCCTGAATCGCCTCCACCCCCAGAACGAGTGGTACGTCAAACGTGCCACCCCATTCATTGAGCTGCGCCGGAAACAAGTTCAGAAACATGCCCAGTAGCGGCAAGCACAGCAGCCCGTAAATGAGGGGGGCGGATATCACGCAGGCAATCAGTTGCAGTGTTCTTTTCATAGTGTGCTCCGTTTACGACTCTGCCATTGACGCCAAAGCGCGATCTTTGCGCGCCAGCACTACGCTCGCAAGTGTGTGCCGGCGTCGCGCCACCCAGCGTATCAAGCGATACGTCATCGGTCCGTCCAACGACTGAGCCGAGAGTAGCCATGTATGCCGGCGGAATGTCAATCCGTCGGCCGAAATACGTAGCCCACCGCGCCCCCTGTCAGGGACGTTTGACAGGCGGGCAGAGCGACCTCGACACCGTGAATTCGCCCTCATCGTCGCCCACCACCCGGTGACTACCGCCGACAAGCCTGTAACGACAGGGGCTGGGGGGACGGTCGGTCATGGCACATTGCTTGTGTATAATTGCCTGCCCAGCTCACAGCATTTAGCCAAAGCGAGAAGAAAAACATGAACGCACCACAACAAGTCGTAGTCAGCCCCGATGTCGAACTGAAGATGCAAGAGGCGCTCAAGGCCCAGCGTGAGAGCTACCTTCAGGAAGGGTTTGTCTCAGCAGAAGTTCGCATCGATCGCCTCAATCGCGCCATCGATGTGTTGGTTCGCCACGCGGATCGCATCAACGAAGCCATCAATAAAGACTTCGTCTGCCGTCCACGGCAAGTCAATCTGATTACCGATGTTGCGGCGTCAATTGGGTCGATGAAGCATTGCCGCAAGCATCTAAAGAAGTGGATGAAGAACGACAAGCGCCCCTCCACATTCCCTCTGGGATTACTCGGCGGTCGCTCTCATATTCAGTATCAACCGAAAGGGGTCGTGGGGATCGTCGCCCCTTGGAACTTCCCCGTATCAATGGTATTTCAGCCGCTAGCCGGGATCCTTTCCGCTGGCAACCGCGCCATGATTAAGCCTTCGGAGTTCACCCCTGAAACCTCGCGCGTCATTGAAGAAATCGTTGCCGAGGCTTTTGATCCAACTGAAGTGACTTGTTTTTCCGGAGGCCCGGAGGTGGGTCAGGCATTCTCATCACTGCCGTTTGACCACATGATTTTCACCGGCGCGACCAACATCGCGCGGCATATCCTCACCGCCGCCGCGCGCAACTTGGTCCCGGTAACACTGGAACTGGGCGGCAAATCGCCCGTCGTCATCTCACGTACCGCTAACTTAGAGCAGGCCGTGCAGCGCATCATGGTCGGCAAAACACTTAACGCCGGTCAAATATGTCTTGCGCCCGACTATTTGCTGGTGCCCGAAGAGCAACTCGAGCAAGTGATCGCTTTGGCGACCAAGGCCGTGAACGACATGTACAGCAGCCTCCGCGACAACGAGCAGTACACCTCGGTGATCAACGAGCGCCATCACAAGCGGCTGAGTAGCTATCTAGCGGATGCAGAGCAGCGAGGATGTCGCATCATCCCGCTCAACCCGGCCAACGAGGAATTCAGCACGGGCACAAACAAGATCCCACCGACACTGATCGTGTCGCCCGAGACGGATGCCCTCTGTATGGAGGAGGAGATTTTCGGCCCGCTGCTCCCGATTCGCACTTACAAAGACTTCAACGAGACGATCGACTACATCAACAGTCGGCCAAGGCCGCTGGCGGCGTATTACTTCGGTACCGATAAAGGCGAAGAAGAGACTTTCCTGCATCGCACTACCTCGGGTGGCGTTTGTATCAATGATGTGATCTTCCACATCATGCAGGAAGATATGCCCTTTGGCGGCGTAGGCCCGTCAGGCATGGGGTCTTACCACGGCATCGAGGGGTTCAAAACCTTCAGTCACGCCAAGTCGGTGTACAGTCAAACGCTGAAGTTTAACGTGGCCAAACTCGGAGGCATTCTGCCGCCCTACGGCAAGACCACCGAGAGCAATATCAAGGCGCAAATCAAAAGCTGATCGGTACCGACGGTGTTGCAACAAAAACCCCGCCGAAGCGGGGTTTTTGTTATGCGCATCTATTTAATGACGTAAGCCTGAACGATCAGCTCGCGGGTGAGTGGCGTGAACCTAATGACATCCAGATTCATTTGACCATTGGTGATGTTTACGACGTTGCGCATGACCACCACGCCATCATCTAGCTCCCAAAATCCCTGAAATCGCCCTGAAGCATAACCCTCTGGCGTAAAACCGCGTCCCTGGCCATCCACTGTGCCGCCCATACGATCCGGGTTATACGTGAGATGATAGGTCACGTAGACCTTGCCGTAGCCATCCATATCGCCCTCGGCACTGATTGACGACATTTCTTCACCCAGCACTACCGATGTCACGTTCATCGCGGTGTCAGGCTGTCGTTTCTCAAGGCCTAGGTCAGTGTGACCGTCCGCCAGCGTCAGCGATGAGAAGCACCAGAGGGCAATAAAAATAATACGCTTCATGAGTTTCCCCTTTTGTTTGTTTTAAATAAATTTGACTGCGAACGCTGCGGGCAAAACCATGCCCGCAGGGCCCTGCCCACCCACCTTACGCACCTGACATTAAAAAACCAGCGCCGACGAAGCTCGTGTCTCATGGACGACGCAGTCAAACTGTGCGCTGCAGATGCGGATGCGCAACTGACCCTCGGCGCGTTTTCCCGTAAGATCTTACAATGGCTCAGCTCTCTTATTTTCATTACCGGGCGCTAATCCGGCGTGCACGCGCCGCCGTTTGCCTCATGCTGGTATTGACTGCCTGCACGCCCGCTTGGCAAAGACCCGAGACAAACACCGCCGCGGATTTCACGGCTCGCAGTGTCAGCGTCTCCAAATCTGGCGCGAGGGTTACCGTTGCCGTTCCCGACGCCAGTGAGGCCGCGGTAATTTTCGGGACCGATCTTTACCGTTCGCGAGTGCAACCTGTATGGATTGAAGTCGAAAACGCGACAGATCAAGACCTGATATTGATGCGCACCGCAATCGATGATGAGTACATTTCACCGGCGGAAGCGGCTTATTTACGGCATGCCGGGCCTCAAGACACACGGGAGCAGATGGACCGCTTTTTCAACGAAAGCGAGTTCAAGAATCCGATAAAGGCGGGTACTACGGTCAGTGGTTATGTTTTTTCTAACCTGGACGAGGGCTTTAAAAACGTTAACGTCGATCTACTGGGTAATGACCAGCTGCTCAACTATACCGTGACGATCAAAATTCCAGGCCTTAACGCCGACTATGAGTATGTCGATCTCAACACGCTGTACCCGGAGTTCGAGGAGATCACAGATGAAGCGATGTTTCGCGAGCGCCTCGTCGAGATCCCGTGCTGCACAAACAATGAAGCAGGGAGCGCCAATGGCGACCCGCTTAACATTGTGCTTGTCGGCTCGAGCCAAGCAGTTTTTACCGCACTGATCAGACGCGGCTGGCAAGCCACGGAAATTAACTACTTCAGATCGAGTCTCAAAACTATCCGCTCACACATATTCGGTAGCCAATATAATTATTCGCCGATCAGCCCACTCTATTTGTTCGGCAGATCTCAGGACATCGGGTTACAGAAGGCGCGTGGGTCCGTCACGCGCCGTAATCACATGCGGTTGTGGCGGGCCCCGTTTGATTATCGGGGACAAGAGGTATTCATCGGCCAGATCAGTCGGGATATCGGGGTGAAGTTTCAGAAGCAAACGCTCACCACCCACGCGATCGACCCCTTCGTGGATCATACGCGGGATAGCTTGATCGAAGATCTTGCCTATTCCCAGGGTTTGAGCGGAGTCGCGTTTATCGAGGGCTCACAAATCTCTACAGAGACAGAGACCTTTTACAATTTGACACCTGACCCCTACTTTTCTGACGGTTATCGAGCGGTGTTTTTCTTTACTGAAGAGACGACGCCGCTGACCGATATTGACCAGATAAGATGGCTCCCCGACTGGCATCCCTCGTTGCGACCACCGGAGCCAGACGTCGAGTGAATACATCTTTACCGAGAACCCAACACAGGTTGCGCGCGGCTATGTGGCGGCTCAGCGTTTTGATTGCGACATCCTTGCTCCTGGTCACCTGCGCCAGCCAGCCGGAGATCCCCTTCTCCTACACGCTCGAACCGCTGTCGTTTGAGCCCGGTAATACCTATAACGTGCGTGACGGTCGCGCGCGGTTCCGGGAAATCTTTTGCGCTGCTAATGCTGATCACGGAGAGGCGCTACCTGACTACACTTCTTGCGAGCAAGCTTTGGTGAGATTTGAGGGCGAGCCGCCTCCCACGGGCAAGCCGGTGAATCTGGGCCAAAGCTCCACCCATTTACTCGGCAAGATGGTGCCGGGATTGGCCTATTCCTGCGTCAAAGCCTGGCTTCATCATGACAATTCTGCGCCGAATCATGTCGCGACTCTGGGCTATGACACGGGATTCATACAGGTAGAGGGGATCGCGAGTTCTGAAAGCAATGCGGCACTGATCGCAGACTATGTCAAAAGCCTCGAGGCACCCTACGATGACAGGCCGCTGGTGCTTTTTGGCTACTCGAAGGGCGTGCCCGATATCTTTGCCTTTTTAGACGCTTACCCTGACCTCGCGCACCGCGTGACAGCGGTGGTTTCCTATGCGGGTGCCGTATGGGGCTCTCCACTTGCCGACGAGGCTGATGAAAAGCAACTGCGGTGGCTCACAATGATCCCCGGCGCGGAGTGCGAAAAAAAGGACTCTAAAGCGTTAGAGTCACTCAGTCCCGCGAATCGCCAGGCGTGGTTTGCTGAGCATACGCTCCCCGACCATATCCGCTATTACTCGGTGGTGTCGTTTCCCGACCCCGACAATATCTCAAGTGGTCTGCGTGGATCGCACAAAAAATTGGCTCGCCTGAAAGACGCCCGCAATGACAGTCAATTGGTGTTTTATGATCAGGTGATTCCAGGTTCTACGGTCTTGGGGTTTTTCAACGCTGACCATTGGGCAATGTCGGTACCCATCGCCCGCCAACATGAGGTCTCCCAGGCGATCTTTGCCAATCAAAATGATTTCCCCCGAGAAATCGCCTTAGAGGCCATTCTGCGCTTTATCGAGGAGGACATCGCGCAAGGCGCGAGTCCGCCGCTACACCACTGAATGTGACCGTACTGGCGGCCATAGCCGCCCTTTAGTGAGCCAGGCCAGCCACTATCTTCGGCGGGTTGAGCGGTAAATCGCGGAACCTGACACCAGTGGATTGATACACTGCCTCTGCGATAGCAGGCATCGGCGGCACAATCGGTACTTCACCGACACCCTTGACGCCAAAGGGATGCAATGGATTGGGAATCTCGACAATGACCGTATCAATAAACGGCAGGTCCGATGCCACAGGAATGCGGTAATCGAGGAAGCCTGGGTTCTCCAGCACACCCTCTGCGTTGTAGAGATATTCCTCGTTCAACGCCCAACCAATGCCTTGTACGGCACCGCCTTGCATTTGACCCTCGACATAATCGGGATGAATTGCTTTACCGGCATCCTGAATCGCGGTGTATCGCGTAATCGTGGTGCGTCCGGTCTCTTTATCGACCTCAGCGTCACAAATATGGACCGCAAAACCGGGCGCAGTGCTCGTCGCCGTCAACGAACTTGAGAAAGTCAGCGGCCCGCCCATGCTCCCCGCGCGCTCGGCAAGCGCTTCGAAGGTCAACGTGTGCTCACCATAGTGGGCGGCGCCCTGACTCCACGCGACCACGCCCGGCTCGACTTCCCACTCGGAGCCAGCGCGTCTGCAGAGCTCCGCCACACAGGCCTCAGCCGCCTGAATGACCGCCTGCCCCGTGGCCAAGGTGGTACGACTGCCACCAGTGAGGTCGGTATGACCCACTGAATCAGTAGCCACCACCTGAGGGTGGATGTGGTCAAAAGGAATACCGAGTACTTCGGCCGCCATCAGCGCCATGGACGCGCGGGAGCCACCGATATCGGGGCTGCCCGTTAACACAGAAACATGCCCATCTGAACTCACATTGATCGTCGCACTGGATTGCATGCCAGCATTCACCCAGTACCCCATGGCCACACCGCGGCCCGCGCCCGAGGCCACCGCAGACTTGTAGTGCTCGTGGTTACGCGCCACCTCCAGACACTCGCGCAAACCGATCCGGTTGTAAGGCGCGCCCATCATGTTGGCGTCGCCCTCCTCAACCGCATTCATCATGCGAAACTCCAGCGGATCGATCCCCAGCTCGGCAGCCAATTCGGTGATTGCCAGCTCAACACCCAACGTGACCTGGGGAATGCTGGGGGCGCGATAAGCGTGGATTTTGGGTTTGTTGGTATACACCGAGCGCCCCGTCGAGCGGGCATTACTCAGCTTGTAACAAGCGGTCGCCATGAATGCGGGTATGCCGGCCGGGCTGCCACTGTAAGCACCCGAGTCCATCAGGCAATCAACTTCAGCCGCGACCAGCTTGCCCTCGCGGGTAGCACCCAGCTTGACGCGGGTTTGCGCACCGGGCGCGGGGCCCGTGGCCCGAAACACGTCACCGCGGTCCATCACCATCTTAACTGGCCGACCCGCCTTCTGGGCCAGCACCACGGCGAGCGGCTCGAGATAAACCGTTGTTTTGCCGCCGAAGCCGCCGCCAATTTCAGAGGCCGTCACTTTAATCTTGCCAAGATCGATGCCAGCGACGGCGGCCGTGAAATGCCGCACCGCAAAATGGCCCTGCGTGCAGCACCACAGATCGACTTGTCCAGCCGCGTCGACTCGCGCCACGCAGGCATGAGGCTCGATATATCCCTGGTGGCACATCGGCACCGAATACGTTTGCTCGAACACGACGTCAGCCGATTCAAATGCCGCATCCGGATCACCCACCGTGAGACTGATGTGCTCCGCCAGATTGGTTGGCTCCTCGGGATACCCGTCCGGGAAACGGTCGTCGTGCAAAATGGGGGCGTCAGGCGCCAGCGCCGCGTGCAGGTCTGTCACCGCGGGCAGCACCTCATACATCACCTCAATCGCCTTGGCCGCCTCGGCCGCCAGTGCGGGCGTTGTCGCCGCCACCGCCGCGACGGCCTGCGAGTGGAACAGCACCTTGCCCTGAGACATCACCATGGGCACCACGTCTTTGAGCGCCATGGCCCCCTCGCCACTACCGAGCATTTCATTTCCCGGCTTCACCAAGTCATCGCCGGTCATGACCGCCAGTACGCCTTTCATCGCCAGCGCCTTACTGCAATCAATGGATGTAATCACCGCATGGGCGTGGGGACTGCGGACCACGTGGCCGTATATCTGCCCTTGCATATTGAGGTCTGCACCATAGCGCGCGCGACCCGTAACCTTGTCGAACCCGTCGGGGCGGACCGGGCGCGAACCAATGATTTTGAATTCCTGATAGGCGTTCATGCGGCCTCCTCGCGCAGCGTTTTTGCGGCATCGAGTACCGCGCGAATAATTTTGTCATAGCCAGTACAGCGACACAGATTCCCGGCGAGCCAGTAACGCGCCTGCTCCTCAGTCGGATCAGGGTTGTGCTCCAAGAGCGCTTTGGCCGCCACGACCACCCCCGGCGTACAGATGCCGCACTGCAATCCACCATGCTCAAGCAGCTTTTGCTGCACCGGATGCAGTTTGCCGCCCTCGGCGATACCCTCGATGGTTTGCACACATTGACCTTCAACCTCAGCCGCCAGCACCAAGCAGGAGCAGACCAGCCGATCATTCACCATTACCGAGCAGGCTCCGCAGTCACCGGTATTGCAACCGATCTTGGTACCGATCAATTCCAGCTCATCGCGCAGTACCTCAGCGAGCACCTGTCCGGGCGAACAGAGAAACACCGTGTCTTCACCGTTGATGGTCGCCTGCACGGCCATTTTATTGAGCGGCTTGTTCATGGGCGCGCCTCCTGAATACGTGCCTGCGCGTTAGCGATGGCACGCGATACCAACACACCCACTACATGAGTGCGGTACTCAGCAGTGCCGCGTTTGTCTGAAATGGGCTTTGCCGCTACCCGCACGGCAGCGACAGCCGCATCGCGCGCGCTCTGCTCCAGCTTCGAGCCCACCAGCGCCTCGCCCGCCGCCGCCACCAGTAAGGCAGTCGGTGCCACGGCTCCGATGGCGACTCTGGCCGCGGTACATTCGCCGGAGTCATCAACAGTGATCGAGACCCCGGCGCCAGCGACCGCAATATCCATCTCGGTCCTTGGCGTTAATCGAAGGTAGGCATCTGACGTGCCCGCAGCTGGGCGCGGCAATATGAGTTCAACCAGTAACTCACCTGGCGCCAGCGCATTCTGGTTTGGTCCCACTACAAAATCCTCGACCGCAAGCGTGCGCTCGCCATCAGACCCAAGAATGCGGCACTGCGCGCCATTGGCAATCAGTGCCGGAATGCTGTCTGCGGCAGGGGATGCGTTACAGAGATTACCGCCCGCCGAGCAACGTCCGGTTATCTGAGTCGAACCAATCAAATTCAGGGCCTCGGCGAGACCGGGAAACAGTGATGGCACATCGGAGTTGTGCAGCACATCGAAAGCCGATGCTGCCGCGCCGATCCGAACCTTGGCGGCGTCAATTTCAATCGCCGTCAACTCAGGGATCTGCTTGAGATTCACTACGCGAGAAGGGTTGCGCGCACCGAGACGAATACCCACTAACAAGTCCGTTCCGCCGGCAAGGCAGCTGGACCCCGCGCCTGCAATTGCCGCTTGCGCCTCCGCGAGAGAGGTGGGCGAGACGTATTCCTGTACTGCCATAACGATTCCTCTAGGCGGGCGACGCCCCGCGTTGTCATTCATGTGCAGGCCAGACCTTAACTGGAATTGCCACCCTCTGACCAGCCTTCAGGCAATGCCGTGGGGGCACTCTCGGAGTGCTAGGTTTTTCGTGCCCAGAATATCACGGCATAAAACAGTGCCATCGACACGGGCAAATCGAGAAAGGTCGTCCAGGTCAGCCAAAAATCCTCTGAAAATTGATTGGCGACATAATAATTGGCACCCGCCATCGCCAACCCCATCCCGCTCATACCAATTGCAATACGGTCATGATGCAGCCTCAGCGGCATATAGCGCTCAATGCGCGCACCAAAGTACGCGCCCTGGCGAAACACGCCGTCAATCATAAAGACACTTGCGGTCAGGATACCCAACACCGTGCTTTTCATCTGGACCCAGTAGTCATCCTGCAGGAGCAGTGAAAACCCCGCCGAGATCAGCAGCATGATCGTGCCAAAAACCGCGAATCCACCCAGCAAATCGACGCGCACAAAACGCTGCACAGCGACCAAAGCCAGCCCCGCGCCGGCGCCTACCAGCGCCGCCAGCGCGAGGTCACCGGTGGCTTTACCCACGACAAAAAACAGCGCGCCGAGGACCAAGTCCGCGTAAATGGAGTATTTGTTGCGCTGCCACTTACTCTGACTTAGGGCCGCCATGTCCGCAGCGCGATTCGGCGCTGTGTCCGGCGCGGGCGCCTCACGAGACGTGATTTCAGACATCAGTGATTCCCCAAAACGCACGTCTCGCCCCGGATGGCTTTCGTAGACCTTCTGCTGCCCCTCAAGGACCGCGATACCCACGCTCCACCAGTTGAAGTAACCCACCTCGACCCGAGTGGCATCCGCCGCGTCGCCAGCTAACGTGTGAACAAACGTCGTCGTGCCGTCCATGTAGCCAAAGGACTGTTCGTCAAGACATTCGTCTCCGCAAAATAGCCGCGATACCATTTTCGTGAACGTCAGAGAAATCTCGACGACATAATCGCGATCGCGGTAAGAAAAAGGTCTTAGATAAGTCCACAAACGCATGAAAATGCCTTATTGGAATATTCGTTGCCGCGGTGCACTGCTGGACAAGCATTCAGTGCTTAGGGGTATAGTACCCACTGTGCGGAGCAGTATAGATTTTTTGAGGACCTAGACAAGAATGAGCGCGCGTTCTTCATTCATCGAGATTCGAAGCTTGATGCTGGTAACTCTACTCGGGCTCTCATCAGGTTGTGCAACCATGTCCGATGACGAGTGTCTGATAGCCAATTGGGAAGAAGTCGGGTATCACGACGCGATTGAAGGCTACCCCCCAGAGCGCGCGGCGGAGCACCAAGAAGCATGCGCAGATGTTTCAGTGCCGGTCGACTTCGAACTTTACCGGCACGGACATAGTCTGGGTCTCCCCTACTACTGCACCGAAACGACTGGCTTTGAGACCGCCGATCACGGCGGCGAATACGCTACCCAGTGCGAGCCCGATAAGTTTGGCTCCTATGCTACCGGGTATCGCTCCGGCAGAGAGGTATATGCGCTTAAACTAGAAATCAGACAACTGGATTCTTTGATCAACGAAAGAAACGATCAAACAGATGCATTGATGAGTCAGATCGGGCAGTTGCGGACCGAGGCGGATGACTCTGCGTTATCGAAAAGTGACAGGCGCGAGGCGCGAGAGCAGGCGTCGAAACTTGAAGACATCTACCGCACGCTCAATCAGGACATCGACGCCCTGTCTGCGTCACGCGATCAACTCAGTGACGAAATGCAGTTGTTGGTAAGCACTTTCTACTCGTCAATATGACCTTGCGGGCTTAAACTCAGGGGGCAATGAGTTGCAACCGCCGCGCCGCGGTCATCGCCTCCAGCCAAGCGAGAATCTCCTGCGTGTTCGCCTCGGTATGAATGATCCGGTGCGCATACACGTCAATCAGCAAGCGCTGCGCCACGGGATCACCCGGGCTCCCGTACCAGGCCCAATCCGCGATGTGGCTCGCCATAATGATATCGGTCTCCATCAGGGCGCGCGCACGCCTATCCAGTGCCCCTACCCCCCCGGCCAATGTAGTAATCGCGGCGGCTTGCTCGTCGAAAGACGCCGGGGTCCAGTGCGACGGAATGTCATCCCACCAGCCAACGTAGCGCCGCATGACCATCTTTGAGATGTCCTGCCAGCTCACATATTGCTGTTTGAGAGTCGGGTGATTGAGGAGATGATCGGGCACCTCGAGGGAGCGATAAATCAGATCTTGTCGCGTTCCCTTATTGAGCTCGGCCTTGGTCTGGTGAATGACCCACTCGAGCGCCTCGGCCAGCACTGAGAGGTTTTCCTGAATCAATCCTGGGTCGGCCAGTGCCTTCCCGTGCGCCGGTAAAAGCAGTGACGCCTCTTCAGCCGCCATTTCTCGCAGTGCCGCCGCCCACTCCTCCGGGTAGCGCTGCACCCGCTTGCCGTTGCCTGTATTAGGCAAAAACCCCTGATAGTAATCTGCGCTTGCCAGCATTTGGCGACCCGGTACCCAAACATAGAGCTGATCATCAGTCTCACCCGGTCGAGCCCGAAGCACAAAGTCTTCCCCACCAATCGTGAGCGTTAGCTCTCCTTCGAAGGTGCGCGTCGGGTAAACGAGGTCCTCACGACTCGCTGGCAAGCTGGCGATGGGCTGCCCCATGTACTTCGCCAGATTGCCGCCAAGCGCGATGTAGCGATCGAAGCGTTTAGGCAGATCCGCCTGCGCCACAATCTCGGGATTGTCGGCCATCAGCGCCCACGTGCCGTAGGCGTGATCAACGTGACCATGGGTGTAGATAATCGTATGAATCGGCGCATCGCTGACCGAGGCGATTAGCTCGCGAATCACCGGCCCCGCCGCCGCCATCCCCGCATCAACCAGCACCAGGCCTTCATCGGTTTCGAACACCACCACGTTCACCAGCGGCAGATAAATTATCCAGGTGTTGGGAGCGACCGATTCAATACGCGAGAGCTTGCGCGCGTCGGCGATACCCGCGTCGGAGGCGTTAAAGATATCGGTAGCGATCGCTGTTGAAAAAGTGCCACCGAACGCGCCACCGCGCTGAATGGCGGGCACGATCCCGGGGAACTCGATCAATAGCGACGCGCGTGCGTCGACTCGCTCACTCTGACTGGCCGCCCACAGCGCGGCGCGCCCGGCAGCGGCAGCGACGAGGTTTTGCGTCTGCTCTCTGAATGCGGACTGCTCCTGTTGTGGCAACCAGAGCGCGCCCACGACCGCGCCCGTGAGAAACAACATCGCGCCCAACAACCACTTTGTCATCGCGTGAAACCCTGATCCGACAGCAGTAGGCCGATCTAGACCCGGTCTGGGGCATGGCTGGCAAATACCAGCCACTCGGCGCCCTCTGCACCTGCGACCAGATCGTAGGACTGCCCGGCGTCACTGCAAAAAAATTCACCCGAGGCGATACTGCCGACCCCCTGCACAGACACGCTACCGGCCCTCAGGTACCAGACTGCCTCAAAATCCAGCGCAAAATTTTCCGCGCTGTCGCGCTCGCGCATCTGCACGCGAAAAATCAACGGCCCCTCGTCGAGCATGGCCCCCAACTGCGGAATGGGATCACCCGGGGCAATCAACGGCAGGTCATCACACCGTCGCCGACCCGCCACATGCTCAAACCGGGCGAGGCGCTCGGTGAGCGTTTTGGGCACCTCATAGAGGTCGGCCCAATTAAGGCCAATGTCTCCTCCCAGACTGAACAAGTGAAACTGTACCCCCTGCTCACCCGCTTCTTCCGGACCATAGGCGTGCCCGGCTTTCACCCAACGGATATCACCCGGACAAAACGCACCTTCGTCGCCAATACGCATTTCCCCCTGGGTGATCAGGTAAATCGTGTCATGGGGATGCCAGTGCTCCCCAGCGTAAAAATTCGCGGGAAAATCCGCCTCAATCAAAAACGGTTCGCGGCTGCGCAGAATGCGCGTTGGCGTTGTCGGGCGCCCATGAGGGTCATGGAAACTCTCCCAGGGCAAATCGTCGGGTTTGATATGTTGTGCGTCAGCCATGCGTCATGGATCTCTCATGCAGTTGTGTAGTGAATCCGGTTTCGCTGTCGGCGGCCCGTTAGCCAGATGACGAGCGCGCCCCCGCGGCTTCGATTGACCGTCTGTAAAAATCTTCAAGATACGCCAACAGCGTGTCACCAATGATTTCGACGAGCAAGCCCGCCGGATCCTGAAAATATCCCTGGGGATCGCCCCGCTCCCCCAACACCCGCTCATAGCCTTGCGCTTCAAAAGCGTGGCAAGTCGCTTCGGAGTCTGGACTGTAGAAACAAAGATGGTGCTGGGTGATCTCGCCCGAGAGCACCCATGGCGTATCGGGCACGGCTTCGATCAGCTCGAAGTTGGCATGACCATTACTGGCATGGGCGATCCGTAATGGCAGACGCACGACTTTCCCAAAGAGGGTCAGGGGCCAATCCTCCCGATCCCCGCCAATCCATCGCAGGTCGAGCGCCCGTGACAGCCGCGCCTTTGCCGCCTCGATATCTCGGCACACCAGCCCGGTATGCACGAGCTGCAGCCCTCTCATCGCCGCGTCCACAGACATATCGCACCACCTCCCGCCAAATCCTTCGATCACGCTACCATAATATCCATTCGCCGAAGATCGGGTGATCCGATCGCTGGCGAGACTGCCTTTGATGCCTCATCATCGAATATGTAGAGGTCAATGCAGCATGAATGGAGCGCGAGAGATGAGCGAACGATTGGTGGCGTTGGCTTCGGGCGTGCATGACGGCAATCCACCCGTCGTGTCACCCGCGGATATGGTGCGCATCGCTGCAGATGCGGGTTTCAACAGCGTCGGGCTGTGGGTCGCACCGGGTGAGAACTGGCAGGCCGGCACCACAGGCGCGGTAAACCAGGCCCTGCGCGAAACGGGTATCGTTGTGCTAGATGTGGAAGTCATCTGGCTACAACCCGGCAATCGCCCGGATCCGAAACACCATGAAATCATTGCCATCGGCGGCGAGATCGGCGCGCGCAATTGTTTGATCGTCAGCTCTGAACCCAACCGCGATCGGACCAAGCATCTGTTTGCCGACCTCTGCGAGCATGCGGATCGTGCCGGCATGCGCGCGTGTCTAGAGTATATGGCGATTACCGAGGTGAAGACGCTCGACGACGCACTGGATGTGGTCACCAGCGTTGACCACCCCGCCGGCGGCATACTGGTTGACCCCTTTCATCATGAGCGCGTCGGTCACAGTCCGGAGAGAATTAGCGAGATCCCGACGCAATGGCTCAGCTACGCGCAGCTGTGCGACATGCCCGAGCGCGGCGTTATCGAGGATGCCGAGGCTTACTTCACCGACGCCATCGACGGCCGACTGGCCCCCGGCGAGGGTGCCGTGCCAGTCGCGGAAATGGCCCGACTGCTGCCTGAGGATCTGCCGATCAGTCTGGAGATCCGCTCCCGCTACTACCGCGAGATGTACCCGGACCCACTTGAGCGCGCGCAGGCGATTCGCACAAAGACCCAGCAATTTTTTACAGCGCATGGGCTCTGATATTTGCGCCATGCCCCTCAGCGCGACATCGGTTGCCAAGACCTTTCTGTTCTTCAGGTCAGGGTCCGAAAAACCACCCGGCGGCCATGGCAAGATAGCGCTTGTCGCGCCCGCCTGATCGAGCCCACAATCGAGGATCTACGGACCGGCGCTCTCGTGACGGCCAACGTTTTAGCCATTTAGGGAAAGATCATCAAAAATGGGTCAATCTGAACACCCCGCAGCATCCAACCCTCCGGTCGATCTGAGCGCTTGCCACCCCAGTCACCGTATTCTCTTCGAGCCCATGCCCATCGGACCGGTGGTCGCGCCGAACCGGTTTTATCAAGTACCTCACGCGAGCGGCATGACAGAGGCGAATCCGCGCGTCCGCGCCGCTTTTCGGGAAACCAAAGCCGAAGGCGGCTGGGGTGTCGTCAGTACCGGCGCCGTATCGATCCACCCGAGCTCGGATGACTCTCCTCTGCCCTTTGCGCGGCTTTGGAATGACGCCGATATCGCCTCGCATGCCATGACGACCGAAGCGATTCATCGTCATGGCAGTCTCGCCGCCGTAGAGCTTTGGCACGGTGGCGCCGTGGTCATGAACCGCACCTCTCGTTTACCCCCGCTATCACCTTCGGGAATCCCCTGGGCCGCAACCCACATCGGCTTCATGGGTCAGCAACGACCAAAAATCATGCAGGCCTCGGATATCGATGATGTGTTGCGCTGGCAGCGTCTGGCGACCCGACGCGCGCTCGACGCCGGCTTCGATATCCTCTACGTGTACGCGGGGATGGGATACCTCGGCTACGAGTTCCTTTTGCCTGAATACAATCAGCGTAATGACGGGTATGGCGGGTCGCTTGAAAATCGCACGCGATTTGTCCGTGAAATGCTCGAGGTCACGCGTGACGAGGCTGGGAGCCGCGCGGCTGTGGCGCTGCGGATCAGCCTCGAAGAGCTCAGAGGAAAGTCCTCGGAACACTACCCCAGTGAAGCGCACGGGGTTGTCAGTTTGTTGTCGGATGTGCCGGACCTGTGGGACGTCAAAATGGATTCCAGCCCCACCGATTGCGGTGCCTCTCGCTTCCGACCAGAGGGTGCGCATGAGCCTATCATCGACTTTGTCAAAACTGTCACCACAAAACCCGTGGTCGGCGTGGGCCGATTTACCTCACCCGATACGATGGTGTCGCAAATACGCCGGGGTGTCCTTGATCTGATCGGCGGCGCCCGCGCGAGCATCGCGGATCCCTTCTTGCCGAACAAAATTCGCACCGGTCGCAGTGACGAAATCCGTGAGTGCATCGGCTGCAATATTTGTATTGCCAGTTGGCACGATGGTGTCCCGGTACGATGCACCCAAAACGCCACCGCCGGCGAAGAGTGGCGACGCGGCTGGCACCCGGAACGTTTTGCGCAAACGCCGAGCACGCGCTCTCTTCTCGTCATCGGCGGCGGCCCGGCGGGCCTTGAGGTGGCGTTGGTTGCCGCCCGGCAGGGTTTTGATGTGACCGTCGCTGAGCAACGCGACGACTGGGGCGGCCGCGTATTATTGGAGAGCGCATTACCCGGGCTCGCCACTTGGCGACGCGTACGGGACTACCGTGTCTGGGCATTATCGCAAATGGGTAACGTGGCGATGTTCACCAACAGTCAGCTCGATGCCGAGGCCGCACTGGGCTTTGGTGCGAATCACATCGCGCTAGCGACCGGCGCTCGATGGACCAAGCGCCGTTATTCGCCACTGGAAATCCCGGTCGAATCCATGGATCAACCAGGCGTATTTACGCCAGATGATGTCTTCGCCAATCGCGTCGAGGGTGAGCGTCTATTGGTGTTCGATTTCGACAATTATTACCTCGGCGGGGTCATCGCCGAGGCACTCAGCCAGCAAGGCAAAAGCGTGACTTATGCCACCCCCGCCGGACATGCCTCCGCCTGGACCTTTATGACCAACGAGCTCCCTTACGTCTACCGCGCGCTGGCCACGGCTGACATCGCCATTCATACCAGCACTTATCTGACGGATTTCTCCGGTGCACGCGCACAGTTGAAAAACCTGTTCAATCAGGTGCCCATGGAGATCGAGGTGGACGGGATTGTGATCGTGGGGCATCGCGAGCCCAATCACCTGCTTTACGACACCCTGAACTCAGCGCGCGCAGGAGTCGACGGACCGACGGTGGACCTTGTTGGCGATGCGCTCGCGCCGGGTGCGATTGTGCATGCGGTTCATAGCGGGCATAGTTATGCACGCGGCCTCGTCGAGGGGGACAACGGATATCTGCGCGACGAAGCCATCGTCTCGTCGGCCCCCCAACCGGCATTCCCAGTGGCGCACCGCGTGTCACTCACAGACTGAAACAATGCTCGAGACGCTCGAAAAAACATTGCCGCGCGCCAGCTACGTGGATCACGACGTATTTATCCGGGAGTATGGGGCGATCTTCGAGGCCGGGTGGGTGTGCATTGGCCGAGAGAACACGCTGCCCGCACCGGGAGACTATCTTGCCCTACGCTTGCAGCAACAATCCCTGCTGGTTGTGCGCGACGAAACGGGCGATGTATCCGCATTTTTTAACGTATGCCGTCATCGTGGCACCGAGCTGGTACCTTTGGAGGACCCCGGGCCGGCAGCGGGTCATTTTTCGCGTCGCATTGTCTGCCCCTACCACGCCTGGAGTTACTCGCTCGACGGTGCTCTCCGTGGCACGCCGCACCTGGCCATTGACACGTCAGGGGTCGGGCTGCATCCGCTGACGAGTGCTGTTTGGGGGGGCTTTATTTTTGTCTGCCTGCAACCCGAGCCAGCGCAGTCAATTGAGGACTCGCTCGGCGCGGGGATGGAGCGCCTCAAGCGATACCCGCTCGCTGATTTGAATACCGGCGCAACACTGACTTACGACGTAAAGGCCAACTGGAAAGTCATTCTCGAGAACTACAACGAGTGTTATCACTGCGGCCCAGTGCACCCGGAGCTATGCGCGATAGTTCCCGCGTTCAAACAGGCGGGAGGCAGTGGCCTTGATTGGGAGGATGGCGTGCCCCACCGCGAGGGTGCCAACACCTTCACCGCGTCGGGCACGACCTCGCGCGCGCCTTTTCCGGGGCTCAGCGACATCGAGAAAACTCACCATAAGGGCGAGCTCTTCTACCCGAATTTAATGCTCAGCCTGTCGATGGATCACGTTGCCGCGTTTTATATCTGGCCGCTGGCGGCTGATCACACGCGCATCCAGTGCGACTTTTTGTTTCATCCGCAAGCCATGACTGAGGCCAACTTTGACCCAGGCGACGCGGTGAGTTTCTGGGATCTGGTCAATCGTCAGGACTGGGCTATCTGCGAAAGCGTTCAGCGCGGCATGCAGACCCGCGTGTTCGAGCACGGCTATTACGCACCTATGGAAGACTACAGCCTGGACATTCGCCGCTACGTTCGCGAGAGGCTCGGCGAGGAGTGACAGATTCTGGCCTGCGTCCTTCGCGTAGCTCGCGGACCCGAGGCTTCGTCTTGAGCTTTAGTGAGCGCCCCGCCCACGACCCGCAGGCGCACCTGACTACGGCGCATTACGACTGCTTGAGTTTGAACATCTCCCACGGCGCCGAGGCTGCCTCATGCGGATAGCGATCCCGACCCGCTGGCGTCTTTTCAGTGTGCTGTTCCTGCTGAGCTTTCTCTCCTATCTCATGCGCCAGAATATTCATGTCGCAGGGGAGTTCATGATGCCCGAGCTGGGCATCAGCGAGCTGCAGATGGGTTGGATATACGCCGCATTTATCTGGGGCTATGCGGTCTGCCAGCTCCCTGGGGGCGTGTTTGGCAAACGCTTCGGTCCGCGCGCCGCGTTGACCATTGCCGGTGCGGTCTGGATCCTGACCACCGCGTTAACGGGCTGGCTACCGGGTCACGTCTTCACCACCGGCGCCGGCATCATCGGCTCGCTCCTCGTCGTGCGGTTTCTGGTGGGGGTTGCCCACGCACCGATTTATCCGATTCAGGCATCGGTGGTCGAGCGGTGGTTCCCAGTTGGTCATTGGGCACTGCCCAATGCGGTAGGTAGCACTGGTCTCTCTCTGGGCGCAGCGGCCACACAGCCGCTGGTCGCCTTAGTGATGGTGTATTGGGGCTGGCGCGCCTCGTTTTATCTGTTTATACCGCTCGCCGTCGGTCTGTTTTGGCTGTGGTGGTGGTACGCCACCGATGATCCTGCCGAGCACCCGTCGATGCTGCCAGATGAGCTTGAGCATATTCAGAGCAACCGAGCGGCGCTGACACCAGATGTCGGATTCAGCGCATGGCGGCAACTGATCCGCAACCGCGACACACTGCTGTTGACCTGCGCTTACTTTGCCGAGAACTGCATCTTCTATCTGTTCTTTACCTGGTTCTTTCACTATCTGGTGACCGAACTCGGTTTCAGTATTCTCGAGACGGGTTTTCTCGCATCACTCCCCTGGCTCTGCGGCGCTGTTATGGCCTCTGTCGGTGGGTATACCTGTGATGCATTGTGCGCGCGGCTTGGCCCCCGGCTGGGCTGCCGCATTCCCGCGATTACGGGACTCCTTGCCGCCGGTGTGTTTCTCAATGCAGGTTTAGGCGCGAGCTCACCCTATACGGCGGTCATACTCCTGTCGCTGTGCTTCGCCAGCACGCAGCTAACCGAGGGGGCTTACTGGTCAGCGCAGACCTATATCGCCGGACCCTACACCGCACCGGCATGTGGTGTCATGAATACCGGCGGCAATCTGGCCGGGATTGTGGTGGCGCCCCTGATGCCTTTCCTGGCAAGTCATATTGGCTGGGTCAGCGCGCTTTCTACGGGGACTGTTATGGCCGTCGTTGGCGCTGTGCTGTGGTGCTTTATTCGACCCGACAAGCCGTTCGCACCGCAAACCACGCGCTAGGGCCGCGTAACCCCCGGGCCCACTCAGAAAGGTCGACCGTCACTGCAGCATAGGGCTCTCTGCTACGCGGCGCTTCGCCGAAGTAGCGATAACCAGCTGGCGATCAGTACCAGACCGCCAAATGGCGTGACCATGGCGAACCCGGTAATGCCGGATAACACCACCGCGTAAAGCGAAAATGAAAACAGCACAATACCCACGGTAAATCCGAGCAATGATAGCCGCCACTTCGGCGATTCCTGACGCTCCGGTTGCAGTGCCAACACCAAAATCACAATTGCATGGAATAGGTGATACTGTGACGCGGTCTCCCAGACCGCCAAGCGCTCGGACGTAACGGCGCCCTCCAGCGCGTGAGCCCCAAAGGCGCCCGCAACGACGCCAGACGCACCAAGAAGACTGGCCGCAATCAGTCCTGCATTCATATCTAAGCCCATCCAGTCGCTCGTACAGCGTAATCTATTCAGCGCTACTAACGCCCGCCTAGAGCACATCCGCAAAACCCGTAGCGCAGCCCCATACCAAGCCACAACCCGCTGCTGACTGTCTATGAAAAGCGGCCCCTTTCGGTGTAATCCACGGACAAAAACGCCGGCATTGGCCGGCGTTGGAGCATATTTGAGACGTCAGGCTATGCCGGCCGACGACGCCAGACAGCAACGCCCCCAAAGAGGGACACCAGCCCACTCAGCAAAACCCAAAGCCCTTGACCAAGCGCCGGTACCGGAACATATGGTGGAATCACCAGCGCGGCGAGAATCTGCGCGCCAAACGGATCAAACACCTCACCCATGTCAGCATCCATATCGAACAGACTGTCATCCTCGATAACCAATGCAATCTTAATTCCTGTGTCGGTAGCTTCTACATTACCCAATTCAGATAGGGTTGGCGTATCGACCAAATCCTTGAATACGCCCAGAAAATCCTCCACCGGCACATCCAGATACAAATCAAGTTCCACCGGCGCCGTCGGCGCAGTAGCGCCTAGAGATTCACTGTCTGCCGGGCAAACTTCGGGGCGAGTTGCGGCTTGTAACACCCGACCCGACTCGTCCTTACACCATGTTGCCGAGAATGAATATAAACCACCACTCATTTGCTCCTCGGACAGATACGTCGCATCAGAACGACTAAGTGACCGGAAGTTGTGCAAACGCCACCCGTTATCCGGATTTGAGTTTACCAACCTGACAGTCCCTGCGTTGGGGTGTACCACGGCCGAATACTGGCCCTTGTCCGGCGTATACAGTATCGGGTCATCGCCGTTGAGTGAGGGACTCGAGGGAGCGGTTGCCTGAACAAGACCGACCGTATCCTCAATGCAATCACCGTCGGTGTCCACCGCCATCTTAAGCATAATACTGTCACCAGAGACTGCCGCGCGCAGCTCTGGTTGCGGTAGCGAAATGCCCTTAACAAATGCCTCCTGACCCGCCAAAGAAATAACATCTCCCTCGGCGATGACCTTTTCGACAACACCGTCGCGGTACATAAATACACCGTGACGATTGTATCCGTAGCCATCAAGAATACCGTTAATCTCACAGCTCGTTGCGTTCGTGTCAGGAAGATCTCTTGTCTGCGCGTTGAAGAACACTGAACCAGTGTCAGTAACCGCTACCGCCGCACCAAATTCAACGAACGTGAAACCCTCCACGCCCGACGGCCCGGCCGCTGCCGCATCGTCCTCGGCGCCGAAAACAATCGCCGCTCCCTTGGTGCGTGCAATCTCGGTCATCACGCCGTTCTCAATGACCATAATCGCGTGACAAACACTCCAGCTATCTATGCCATCGTAAAGGGTGTAGTCAGTACCGCCAGAGCCGCTGAAGTCTAGTAGCGACCGCCGGCAAGGGTAGTCATCGCCCAGGATAGTCTCCAGCATGCTTGCCTCTGACGAAGCGTCATACGGTGAGTACGGATTGGCGTTGACCCCACCACTGCTGCCGACATAGGGCGTTTCAAGCCTCACTCTTGCACCAATCACACCGCCACCTTCGCTGAAGTGCTTGGGCACGCCAGCGATAAGAGAAAAGCCTGCGGGGCTGACGTCGCCGTTACTGAACACCGTCGAGACCCCCCCCGCCTTGGTCCACTTGTTCAATTCCAGCGGCCACTTGTACACGAAGCCGGTGTCTGCCGTACCACCGAGTTGGGTAATTACATCTGTTGGTAAGGAAAAAACAACGGTGTCTCCGCTCGCCGCATCCGCCTCGTCGGTCATTACCATTGACTCATAGATTTTCTTGACACTAACCATCAGGCCCAACTCGCCCGCGGCCGCAGCGGCGGTGACCGCATCGGCCGAAGAGCCGGATATTAAGCCGGATGAAACCCACATCGACCAATCACCTGCGCCCGGAGCACTCGAGGTGACTGTAAGTGAGCATCGTGCGTCTCGAGCACAGTTTGTTGAATAGTAATTGGCGTTGGTAGTCGTATTGATAATGCTGACGCCGTCAGGATACCAAGTCCCGGGCCTTGCCGCTCCCGCGCCCGTCGGCACATTCCCGGTCGGCAAGCCAGAAGACCACCCCGTCACAAAAATTCTGCGGTTTGCAGCGTAGTTTACGTCATCATCATTCGAATCGTGATAAGAGCGATAAATCACCCCGCCGTCACTGGTAACCTGCGCATTGCTAAAGTGTTTCAGGTCACCGCGCGTGTTGGCAGCCACACTAATTGCCCCAGCCGGATCAACGTGCAGAAGCATCTGATGCCAATATCCTTGCTGCAAATCAGACAAATGCAAATCGTCGGCGCCAAAAACCAGCTTCTCCGGCGCTGCTTGCGCGCCTGCCGACAGGACCACTGACCCGTCTTCCCCCACCATCCTGGCAGAGTGGGTAATGGCGCTGGCGCGCCTGAGCCGATACGTCACCTCACCGCTTTGTGCGGCGGGGTGGTCTGGTTCAAGCGCGAGGACGACCGTCTCGCTCTCCTCGGCAGACCTCGGCATGGTGACTGCTCGCACTATGGTCTCCGGGCCAGCCTCCCCGACTTTGCCGCGGGCAATCGCCCGCACGCCGGAGGCGTTATGGCCAGACGAGACAATGGGAGTTCCGTTATACACAAAGAAGTTAAAGTCGCTCACGTCCACGTCACAGCCATCCAAGCTGCATACGGTCCGCATTTCCCACGCGTTGTTCATTACGGTGCTGATCTGCCCGCTCACCGAGTGATCCCAATCATTTTTAACCCAAGTCACATTTCGACTTCCGGTGCATTGGTTCTCGGCGGTGCGGCTCGGATCTATCAAGTATTGGGGCAATCGCACCCCCAAATTGTCTCCAGGGGAAATAGTCTGCCCATCTAACAACTCGTAGTGGACCGTGACATATCTAGACTGATTCGAGTTGGTGTTGGACCAATCACCAGGAGCAACCACGAAGCGCGTTATTCGGGCGCGTGTGCTTGGGTGGGCAAGCGAAGTCGCCGCGTCCTCACAAGGGTTTATATTTCCGCGTGCCTCGGCATCGCCCCAATCCGGAGGCCCACAATGCCCCAAAGCATCGGTGAGCGTTGCACCAAAGACGTAGTGCCCGCTATTGCCCACATAGGGCCATGGTTGTATGCCCTCTCCGCAAATCGCAGTATCGGCCCCCAGCTGGGCGCCTGCGGCCGCCACCAGGGTCGGCGTCTGCCCGGGAGACGACACGAATAGGCCCACCTGCGAAGGGATTGCAGCTGCGTGCCACCATTCAGTCACTTTCTCAATCACACTGGAAAATTCCGACGCTGAAGCAGTGACCTGCACCGCTGCCTCCCCTCTCGCGTTGATGTGAGGATTGGATCCCACTCCCGTCACGATCTCATCGCCAATCACGTCGCCAAACTGAAGCAAGATGCGCTCCATAAGCCCGTCTTGCGGCGTTTTCTCCCTGACCTTCACAATGGGCTGGCCGTCTCTCTTGGCTGAAACCCAAAGCGACACGCCGCCGGGCTGCAGGACATAAGAGCCTCGATCGTTGCCACAATAATATTGATCGGCGTCTTCTAGTTCCTGGTTGTCGCAGGTAAATGCTGCGGCATGAGACGAGCACAATACCGCAACAGCCAGCAACAGGTTGCGGAAACAGCTGGCGGAACAAAACGCTTCAATAACACGCAATTTAGTCATGGATCATATCCTCCCCCCGAGGGGTCAATTGACTCGGCAGTCCGCTGCACAGGCGAACGTCCACTGGCAAAGTTTACACTAGGCTTTTGGTGCCAACACCTCAATTTTGCACTGCAGGGCGTTAGCTAGGAGCGACGGCCTGATCCAACACAGCCAACTCTCAGCAGTGAGCTTAGACTTTGGCAACGCGGCCCCACATCGCGTATTAGCGTCGTTCACCACCATTTCTCCTGCCCCTCAGCGGTACTAGTGCCCCACGACGAGAGCCTCTCTCGCGCTTGTGCCTCCTGGAGCGGCAACCCGGCCGCGTCAACAAGCACCACAATGGGGCCGAAGTGATTGTGAATTTTCCCACCGGAAACCGTGACACCCGACTCCGGCGCCCAGATGGCAGCGGTGTTGGATGCTTCTAATTGATCCTCGTCACGCATCAACCGATCCCGACGCTTCGCTTCCTTGTCCTTACCCTCTAGGCTCCCTAAATGATGTAAATGGGGCTCAACGATCTGGATATTGGTTGCGGTGTCTGCGACGACGATCCCGGAGCCTACACCCCCGAAGATATGGGGGCTCTCAACCACTGAGCCGTCAACCCGATCAACAAACCGCATGCCAGCATCGCAAAACTGTGGCGTAATGGTAATTCCCTGGAACATCCAGTGGCTCCTGCCGACCGTCAACACGGCGGATTCGCAGATTTCTCCCTCGGGGACACCGGTGAGCAGCGCATTAGAGTTGAACACGATGGTGATTGGGTTGTCCGGAGTGCCATCTTGCGAGGCACTCCCGATCGCAAACGGTCCCTGATAATCGCCGCCTATAACAATCAGACGGTCACCCGGCTTGAGCCGCTCCAGTGCGAACTGTAGGCCCGACCAGGGCGCCTCGGCAGTGCCGTCGCCCTCACTCACACGCCCTGCGGGTATGACATACTTGTCATCGGGCTGACCGAGCGGCTCCGATAGCACGGGACCCGCAAGCTCATCGTCAGGCACTATCGTCCTGAACACATCCAGCTCTATCTCGCCGGAAGTGGTCACGCCATCGACAAATTTAAAGCGCTCTGGAGCAGGGTCTGGCAACGGGCTAGCCGCCCCCGCTATCAAGGTGTTTAAACGGGCTGACGCCTCATTATACCTGGCCTCCTGTAGCAACCCTGCGGCCCCAACCACCGTCAGTACTGCACCAAACATGATTGCGGCAGCTGCTGCTAATCTCCTCATGCTCACCATCCCTATACGGCCATGGCCGATCTCTCTGCCCGCGAACTCTGTTAATTTCGCAACCAGAGTCGCTGAACAGCACATCCTATCGCCGAGTCGGGTTAACGACCCGCCACCGAATTCGCCGCTAACGATCTAATCTAGATAGCGGCTTACCCATGCCTCGGGAAAACGCCCCACCGCGAGGTCAAGCACACATTGACTGGCGCCGATCATAAACTGATCGGCCTCTCGCGTCTCAAGCCCATATGCCAAAAGATTCCAATGATGCGCCGAGTTACCCCTGCCACGCTGCGGACGGGCCGCGTACCGGTGGCCGCCCTCGTAGCGAAAAACAATGCCGTCGCGTGCGGGCGGATCGACAAGATGGAGCTGGCTCTGCCATTGACGATCAAATTGATCACCTCTGGCCGGCATGCCTCTCCAGTCGATAGCGCCGCTCCCGTCGCTCCCGAAAAGTTCTGCGAACTGTTCAGAGACCCAACCAGCACCCTCAACCGAGCCGAGTAATGGGTGAATCCCGAAATCATCCGTTATTACCCACATTTCGTCAGCAGACATCCACGCGCATTGCTGTCTGCCATCTGAAACAAACATCCCTAGCCAGTCATCTTCAACATAAACAGAGATAAAGTCTGCAGCGGGGGACATCGCGGGCGAACGCACCGATCTGTAAAAAAAAAGTCTGGCACCCAATTCAGGTAGCTCAACTTCGCTGGCGAGAAGCTGATAAGCAGGGAAATGATCTTCAAGATTCTGGCTCAACATCCGCGATGGGCCGGCATCAAAGATCAAAACTGGACCGGCACTCTCTACTGTTGGGCGGTAGGGGCTCTCGCCCTTCTCAAAACTTTTGACGTCGGCACGAGCTTCGCTAAATTCGCGCACGGCCGCTTTAAAGCCCTTCCCCCTCTCTTCAGTGCTGGCGACGCGATCACTGCGAGCCGGCGCGACTACCTCAACTGTAGCGGGGGTAACAGGGCGCTTGGACGGCTCCGCCTCCCTGTCTAGAAAGCCAACGTAATTGGCCAACGCCGCCAGCCCGATCAATAGCATGGAGGCGACACCCAGTAAGGTCGTCTTTCGTCGCATCGCTTATCATTTCCTTTCTCTGATCAAGACGTGAATGCCAACCCTTCAGAACACCGCAACACCGGAGAGAGCGGCTTTCTTCGTCAGGAGGCGAGGATCGAAGTAGCAAACCGCCGCGACCGCCGCCCAGCAAACTTCATTGCCCTGAGCCTATCACCCCTAAAAGACTGGAACGAGGCCCAGTTCCGTCGACCAGACCAGCCTCAGTCATGATCCCGATCAGCCTCCCGAGCCTAGCCCCAACGAGGCGTTGAACTGCCCATTAAAGCTGGCAACTGTCAGAGCAATCCGTAGACAAAAAACGCCGGCAGTTGCCGGCGCCTTTTGTGGTGAGGGCTCTCAGTGCCGTTAGTTTTGATTAGAGCGTCTGGCGACGCCACGCAAACAAACCGCCGAGCAACGACATCAGGCCACCAAGGATCATCATCAGCGCCTGGCCCATGACCGGCACCGGCACATAGGGCGGCAGCAATGCGGCCAATGGCTCCAAAGACAGACCAGAGGGATCGGTAGCCACCCCAGCAGTGTCATCCGCATCATAGGGCCCGTTATCCTCGATTGAGAAGGTAATCACGGCGCCGCCTGACGCAGATTCCGTGATACCCGCAATCAGGTCCGGTTTGGCCTCAAGATCCTTGTACAGACCTATCACGCGATCCACAGAGGCTTCGACCTCCATTTCCAAATCAAGCGACGGCATAGGGTTTGGTAGCGTGCCGGGACTCCCGCCATCGGGATTCATGACTGCAGTGAAGGACAGCAGGCTGCCGTTCATCTCTTCAGCCGTGAGATAGGTGGCGTTGTCGGGGCTGATGGCCTCAAGTCGCGTGATGACCCATCCGGACGTGGGATCTGCAACCGCCAAGCGAATACGACCGCCCTGGCTGCTATTGACCGCTGCGAAGCTACCGACATCTGGATACAGCTCGGTATTGCTCGGCTGACCATCCTCCATGCCCTGAGGCGCCATGGCCTTCATAGAGCCCACGACGTCCTCTATACAATCGCCATCTGTATCCGCTGCGAACTTCAGCAGAATCTCATCACCGCCAACAGCCTGCCGCAACTCTGGTTGCGGCAACGCGATAGCCATCACAATCGCCTGCTGCCCAAAGCTATCCGTGATCACGTCAAGCTCCGCCACGACCTTTTCCACGACACCACCCTTGTAGGCAAAAACGCCATCGAGTCGCCTATTGTGGTTGGCCGGGGGGGATACACCATTGCCTCCAGAGCCTGATGGGCCCTCTCGTTGGATCAGTTCTGTCTCGGTGCAGGCAACCTCCTGGCCCGGCAGGGCAGCCGTCTTATCTCCGCTGTTGTCGTGGGCGTTGAAAAATACGGTGCCTGTATCTGACACCGCCACCGCTGACCCGAACTCGTAAAATTCAAAGTCGTCCACTTCGGACACACCGACAAGACTGGCGTCAGACTGAGAACCGAAGACGAGCTCCGCTTTTTTCGTCCGCGCTATTTCCTTGAGTTCGCCACCCTCCGAGACGAAAATGCCATCGCACTCTTCATCGGTGGAGTCGTAGTAAGGTCCGTACAACGTCTCATCCCACGTCGCTTCGCAGGGGAAGTTAGAGCCGAGAATCGTTGCAACGGGGTTGGACGAGTCATAAATCGGGAATGGATTCCCCCCTGACCCACCCCAGAACCCCATGTGGGGCGTCCACAGACCCGCTTTGAATCCGACCACACCCCCCCCGGAGCTGAAGTGAGGCGACGTACCACGCATGAGCGCAAAACCGCCCGGTGCGGTCTGATTCCAGCGGAAGATATCACTCGTCACCCCCGTCGACGCGCTCCACCGGCGGATCGCCCCGTCAGTTTCGTAATACGTCCGATTGGATGCTGATCCTGCAGGGTCAGTATTGGTCGCACCCGTCCAGACAACCAAATCCACGTCGTGTGGCGCAAACTCGGCTTGCCCGGCAACCTGCGGAGCACTCATAGGACCCAGAAAATCGTTTAGGTTTACCGCGATTCTCGCCGAGCCATCCGCAATCGCGGCTCTTACCGTCTCGACGTTGGCGGCGGTGCTACAGTACATGCCCCCAGACGTCTCCTGGGTATTGCTGACTTCCATAAAGTAGTCTGCATCAGCCGCGGGGTCATCCGTGGCGAGCAGCACATACGTTTGGCGACCGCGGCCAACGTTTGAATACCAGCCATCTTTTTGTACCCCGCCAATCATTAACCTCAGGTTGCCTTCTACGGCCCACGCGCCATTGCGCGCAACACCTGTACCCGTCGGGAATGCCACTCCCGAACTGGCGCCGCGCCACAACCCGGTATATTTTACGCAGGCCTCTTGGTTGGCATAGGTCCAGTCATCTTCGGAGTAGCGCTGCGATGTCGCTCGATACAGCACCTCTCCCGCCTCGGTGACTTGCGCCCCAGAGAGCTGCGCGAGCGCTGGGGTGGTGACACCTACCAGTGAAGCCGCACCAGCAGCATCGACATGCACCACTGCGGTCCGGTGCGAGGCGCCCAAACTACTATTCCAGCCGCTATTTTGGCCTAGCGGATATACATAGAAATCTTCGCCCCCCCAGGGAGCATCATCGGTGCGTTCCTGCACCCCCGCGAACACCACGAAACTACCATCATCCGCCACCATGCGACCTGAATGGCTGATGGCGCTGGCTTGTCGTAGCGCGAATGTCACCTCGCCATTCACGGCGAGCGGGTTACCCGCGACAACGGCTGCTGCGTTAGCTGCAGCCACAGTCAGCTGCGTCGCTTCGTTCGCAAGGACTGGAATCTGAATCGCTCGCAACGGCGTCTCTATTCCCGCCGACCCGACCGTGCCACGCCCTATCAGACGCGCGCCCAGGTAAAACGGCTTCTGGGTATTGCCGGTGGGGGACGTAGAGGTGCTGATATAAGCATGCTTACCCGAGGCGATGAGGTCAATGTCACAACCCGCTGGGGCGCAAAGGTAATCACCAAATTGCGAACCAGACCAAGCGGTATTTTGGAAGCTGCCGGACGTACCATCCTGGGTCAGCGTCCAATTCGTATTTGCGCCGAGCGTGGGATCGCCAAGGGTGTTGTTGACGAATAGGTTGGGTAGACCGAGTCCTCGGTTCGCATTGACGCGATAGCTAACTTGTTGCGCGGGATCAATCGACTTGCCATCCAGCTCCTGATAGTAGATCGTCACCTCACGGGATGTATTCGCGTTGGTGGGGTCTGCAGAGGGTCCGGCAACAATGCGCGTAATTCGGGCCGTCGGGTCAATTAACGCCAGATAGTCTGTGTCCCCGTAAAAGAAGATTGAGTTTCCGTTGCTATCACCGTTCCACTCTCTGTCACACGCACCTCGGCCATCAGCCACGGTTGCACCGAAGACGAAGTCACCGCCATTGCCCATGAAGGGCCAGGGCTGAATCCCCGAACCGCATACGAGCCTGCCATTTAACAGGGAGCCAGAGCCCGCAACAAACTGTGGCTCACCCCCTACGTCACTGGCAAAGAGGCCAGCAACCGCATCGTATTGCCCAAACCACGCGTTACCAAAGTCGCCATAGGTTTCGTAGTCGTAATAGTCGGTCGTGGCCTGAAAGACGACTTGCCCAGCGTCATTGATGTGGGGGTTAGAGCCAATACCGCCGACCCGCGCATCGCCCCAATCCCCGAAATCGAGGATGTCACCGTAGGACACCAAGGTGCGCTCCTGCACCTCACCCACGCTCTGAGGCTCTCGCACGATCAGCTTGGCCTTATCGTCATCATCAGCCGAGGGAATAAGCGCTACACCATTGGAGCGCAGTACGTAATTGCCTCGCTGGTAACCGCAATAATAGTTGGAAGGGTCTTCCAGGGCTGCGTTATTGCAGTAGAACGCCCTGACGTCATCCGACAGCAGGACGACAAGGGCTACGCCGACAACACAGACGGCGGACATTGCGGCAGTATTTAGTCTCATTCTTCTGCTCATGGGTGGCCTCCAATATTTCGATAGCAACGCTACCTCGCTAGATTACCACAATTGGAAAAAAAAACCGAATCCTAACTACCGCCCGCAATCACGAAGGTCGCCCGCTCCTAATTCAACGAACGCCGAATTCAACGAAAAAGTGTGCTCACCACCACTTTTCCTGTCCGACGTTGACCGACACGCCCCACCGATCCACCAGCGTCATCAAGGGCTCCCCGGTGACGGTCGACCCGTCCCCCGCAGTGAGGACAAAGGGCAGACCAAAAATATTGTGGACCTTCCCCCCTGAGAGGGCGATTGACCCTACCTGCGCCTTGACCGCCGCATATTGCGACTCCTCGGGAACCCTATGCGTGCCTCGCGTATCGCGACCTTTGCCCTCCAATGTCCCGATTTGGTGCAGATGGGCATCCTTGAGCACCACGCCCTCAGCCCCTGCGTCGATGACGACCCCATCCTTGGCCGCTCCACTGATATGCAGCGAATTAAATGCGGCGGACCGCACCCGGGCGCCGACGCGAACGCCCGCCGAACACCCCTGGGGCGAAATATTTAGCCCCTCGAAGACCCAGAAACTGACCTCCAGCATGAGCGATTCGGCTTCGCAAAAGCCCGGATCGGCTCCCAGCAAGAGGGCATCACTGGCAAAATAAACGGTGATTGGGCGCTCAGGGGTCCCATTCTGCGCTTGCGAACCGATTCGATACGTGTCGCCGTACTGCCCGCTCATGACGATCAGGCGATCACCGGGCATGAGCCTGTCAAGCGCCGCTTGCAGGCCAATCCAAGGATCTGATTGCGTCCCCGCGGGCTCTGGCCCTTCAGCCGAAGTTTCGGCGCCCAGAGGCCTGACGAATTTATCAGTGGGTAACAAATCAGATGTCGTGAGACGCAACCGGGGAATCTCGTCCGCGGGCACTTCATCCCTAGCGCCCGCTTCTTTGTCCACCGGCGCCTCGAACTTATCCAAGATTTCGAAGCGAGAAGTCCGCGCCGGGGGCTGGGCCCCCTGACTCAGGGTTGCACCGGCAAAAATTTCCCTCAACTCACTAGCGGCCCGGTCATAGCGATAGGCCCGATAGGCTTCGTTTGCCCCGAAACCGACCAGGCCGATACCGACCATCATTGCAAATAAGGGGATGAACCGGTTTCTGCGATCATTCATCGGTAGATCCTTGACCTCTCGCGCCGTTCTCTGTGGCGCCTGATCGCGTCGAGGCCACCCATTCGGCGTCAAACAGAGCCCCGTAGCGATCAAGCCACGCAATCGGGAATTGAGACTCAATCAAGCGAGAGAAACAGCCATCGCGTTCGGTTGCTGAGCTCACTGCGGCCATTTCGAGGTCGTAAGCCAAGAGGTTCCAGTGATGAGCGGAATTGCCTCGACCTTTCTGTGCCCTCGGCTGATATCGCCCGCCGCCTTCATACCTGAACACCAAGCCATCACGGTGCGGCACCTCGACCAAGTGCTCCTGCGAGCGCCATTGCCTGTAAAAAGCCTCTCCCCGGGCAGGCACCGTTGACCAGTCGTGCACCCTACCGGACAGGCTGGCAAACTCTGCAGATAGTGACGTATCCCACTGACTACGATTGGAAGTCAGCATGGGGTGTTGGCCAAACGGATCGGATACGAGGTACGCGTCTTGGGCGCTGGTCCACGCGCAGCCAACGTCGGGGCCTGATTCCATGAAGAAACCCAGCCAATCACCCGCGTCGAAAACGGACACAACATCCACAGCAATGCCCATTTGAGGCCGTCCGCTCATGGTGTAGCGGAGCAGCTGCGGCATATCGCCTTCAGGGAAATGGCTCTCGTGACGCAAGATAAATCTCGGCAGCAACGCGGCCAGATCATCACCCACGTCAAAATCAAAAATCAGGACGGGACTGTGCGCCAGTGGGTTTGGCGTGCCAGACGCGGTTAGCAGTTGCCGCGGCTCCAGACCCAAGACAGAACCCGAATCGCGATCACCCTTGGGTACATGCTCCCCCATGCCGGGCGGCGCTTGTTTATAAGGTGCGTCAGACTTTCCGGAGTCACCGGCGCCACCTACCGTGGGGTCAACTAAAATGGGGGCAACGACAGAGGGTTCGGCTACAGTGGGCTGTACCCCATCTGCTTGCGCGGAGACGTCCAGATGGTGGGCGGCATCTGCAGGGGATTCAGTGTCAGTGTCTTGTGAACAGGATACGCCCATTAACAGAGCAACCGTCGACAGGCACAACCACCGGAGGCAGCGCATACTCAGAGACACCTCGCGGTCTGTCATTGGACAACCACGTTAAGGCACACAGCTGCGTGAACCACCGTGCCCTTCGTTTCAATCAAAATGCCACAGGACGTGGCGCTCGAAGTCATCAGCAAAGTCATCCTCGTGCTCATAAACCCATTGTATCGAGGAGCAAGGTCTTTTCTATCTTGTGAGTGCCGACCGGACTATCCCCGTTCCCGGCCGCGATCAGCGACTTCAACCCACTCTCGCCAATGTGTGTCTGAACACCGAGGCTCTCTGAATCAGCTATCCGCTGCCTCGAGCGCGTCCGACATGCACTTGAGCAAGGCCTCCTTAGTGGCGGCGGTTAGCTGACCCTCCTCAACGCGTTTTCCCGAGGAGCGAGCGACACACGGGACCATGTCGCTCTCCTCGGAGCAGCGTTCTCCCACGTATTCCACATCCTCGGTTGAAAGCACTGACGCCTCTGCACAGGCCAGAAATACCTCAAACTGCCGGTCATTGATACTGGCTTCGTCAGCGAAGCTGGGTCCGCTCACCGAGCCGCCCGCAAGCAAGGTGACGACAGCGATAAACTTTACTCTGGCAAACATGTTCCACTTCCCTCCCCGACCGACTAGCCCGAACTTCACCTGTTACGCGGCGCGCGCCTCGGCGTAGCGCAAGGCCTTCAAACCCCCTATTACCCCAAAAATACCATCGACTTTGAGCACCTGACCGGCGCTGGAGACAACCTGAAAATATCCCCCTAGGTGATAGTGACCTCGGGTGACCAAAGCAATGCCAATCAGCTGACCCACCGACATGAATAAGGTAGCCACAAAGTAGATCTCTAATACTCCCCAGTGAAAATCCACCCCAAATTCTTGCTTGTCAAAGAACACAATTTGCACCAAGACCAGCGATTCGACCATGTCGAGAAAGAAAGAGGCCCAAGCCCAGTTGAGCCCATTTGCTTGTTGCACTTTATCAGTCTCACTGGTATCGCTCACTGCGACCCATCAGCCATGAGTCGCGATAGATGAGAATGGCACCGTTGCGACACGCCTGGCGCCCATCACCAGGCCGAACAACCCACCCCCCAAATACCGCATCGCCGCAAACAGGACCGCCATCGTCACGGCCTCCGGCATGCCGGTTCCGGACAGGTAGATTGCCATAGCAAAGCCCCATTCGAATTGCCCCAGGCCACCGGGCGTCACAGGAATCAAACGGGCGATGTTCCCGGCGACCAGCGCCATCAAAAAGACCGGAAACTCAATATTGATGATCACGTGCGTGCTGGTAAACGCCTGCGACAGCAAATAGACCCCGACATGCTCCGCAAAAAACGCCACAAGAGAGAGCGCAAAGATACCCAGAAACACCAGAGGCTTATCCGTCATGGGACGAAAGGCGCGTTGCGCGGCACCCACATAGTCAATGGCCATTCGCCACCCGGACGCTGACCGCGTTGTCCAATATGCCACCAGCAGAATAAACAAACCCCAAAATGCCTGCTCCAGCCATCCTGTCCAGCCAAGAAACGCCAGTGACACGATCGAGAAGAACGCAAGCTCAGCAATGACAATCAGCCTAACGTTGTCCACAACCGCCGCCTGCGCTGATACCTCTGCGCCCGCGGCTGCGAGCTCGGAGGCAATCACCTGATCGCCAGCACGCATGGGTAACCAGCGATCTCGCGATTGAGACACGAAGTACATCCTGAATGTGTCCAGAGAGTCACCGTCGATCCCCGCTTTACGCACCAGGTGTCCCAGCTGCAATCCCTTTAAGGTCCAGAACACACCCATGCATACCAACGCCAAGCCCAGAAGAGGCCATGCCACTGGATCCTGACTGGCGATGAAGTACTTCAGCTCAGGGACGCCATCAATGGGACCAATCTGCTTGTCGTGAAAGCGGACCACACCGCCTTCAATCATCAGGTTCAATACCCGCGTGTTAGCAACGAGGTTCCACAAACCGCCGGCCATCGCCAAAAAGGAAAGCAATGTTACGCAAGCCACCCAGGGCAGCGCCAGGGCAGCCAAAAGTCGTTCCGGCAGGGATTTATCATTCATATCTGCATTTCCGTTCGTAACTGTATTGTTCATAGCTCAGTCCCTCAATTACCTGCGGACAGCGCAGAAATAGTTGATTCTGCTAACTGCACTGAGGCGTCGCCATTGATACGAGCATAGACTTTGCGCAATGCCTCCTCGAGATTACGCCCCATTGCCACCTGCTCCCTGAATACAACTGCGACGCGATGCAGCTGCGTCAACTCGTTTTGCTGTGATCTCAGGAAAATTGGCTCGACGTAGAGAATTTCCTTTTCCATGGGTAGCGTGATCGTATGACCTCGTATCACATCCAATCCACGCCGGTTCCACAGCGCCAGCTGCGCAGAGATCTCGGGATCCTGATCAATGATCGAATCCGCCTGCTCCGGACCCAATACATACTGTCCCTTGGGCACCTCGAGTACGCTCAGCTTGCCGTAGTCGGCACCGTCCTGATAAACGATAGGGATGCCTCTCAGGTTAAGCGCCTTTTCCGGCGTGAATACCAACAGCTGGGAATACTGCTCGGAAAGGCTTGAGTCCGGCATACCGTCGCCGGTTCTCATCATTACGGGGAAAGGCTCGATAGAAAAGCGAATCGCCTTACCCTGATCGATGATAGGGCCCAACACCTCGTCAGCATCGTCCCACATATCCTCGAGATTGAAGAAGTACATGGGATCGTTCATGTGATAGTAGATGTAAAGATCATCGAACTGCAGATGGAACAAGTGCACGGGATATGTCACCTGAGCACGCAGGTCAGACGACATTCCTTCTATCGGTGTAAACAACCCTGGGTAAATGTCGGCCCACGCGTTTATCACAGGATCATCTGACGCCTGATAGAAAGTCACCTCTCCGGTGTACGCGTCTAGGACGGCTTTTACAGAGTCCTCGACATAGTTAACGAACTGATGTGTGACAGGAAACGGGGATCGTTGGTCTGATTTATCCCCCAATTCCGCATAGCGTGCGTAGGGAAATTGATCAGACGTTGTCAGGCCATTGACCATCCACTGGATTTCACCATCAGCTACCACCGCGTAAGGATTGGTGTCGAAGTAGAGGAACGGCGCCACCGCCTCCAGACGCTCGAGCGGCCTGCGCATGTAGTGCACGCGAGTTTCATCAGTGATGAGATCCGAAAACACAAAATCGACTAAACGACCACTGAGGTATCCAAATACGATTCGCTTTAGCAGTGAATCGTTCGCCACTGCCGTGGTCTCGCCATCCGCCAGACGCAAAGTTGCGCGGTCATCGTCTGTCGGGAAGTCCAGCTCGGTCATACGATCGACGTTGGAAAAGGCCATCGTGGCGGCGGCCTCGCCATAGTAAACGCGCTCGTTGCTTACAGTGGTCTCCTGCCAGCTGTATTCACCCGGGATGTTTTTGGAGACGTAATTCAGGCCGCCCGCATCGGTGACTTCATTGGCCGGTGCCATGACCAGCCCGAACCCATGCGTGTATAGCATGTATCTTTGGCCAAAATAGTTCAGCCATGGTAGCGGTTCATAGAGCGGTAGCTCACGCACGCCGCTGACCACGATCCGCTTTTCGCCGTCAATTTCGTAGCGCGCATAATCAACGCCCATAAATCGGTAATATGCGCGGAGTTTTTGCGCCTGCTGCATAGTCTCTAGCGTTGGGCCATACGTCATTGTAGAGCCGCCTGCTGTCAGCACGCGATTCGCGTGCTGGGGGTCGAGTAGCCTCTCGAGATAGCTTGAAAAACCGGGCCAGATCGGCGCGTTTTTGACCGCCGGGTGCGCAAGCAAGTCAGCCAATGCGGGCAGCTCCGCTTGCGGGCCATTGGGCAGATAAGGTACGCGCTCAATGTCTCCCAGACGCGCGCCTTGCCGAGTCGCTGTGATGTGATTCTGGATCGACTCCAACTGGATGATCGGCTCATTGGGCGCGACAAACACCTGGTCGCGCAACGTGACTGCACCCTTGAAGGAAAAGTCCACCAGTAGCAACACCAACACCAACTGCGCGGAAGACTTCGCGGTGCCCCAATTGTTCTGAGCAATGGCGCCGAGCAAGCGCAATGCAACAAAGGCACCAATCAACAGGAGCAGAACAGTCAAATGAATGTAGTTGAGCGTGGACAGCAACCCGTTGATATCGACGTACGAGGCTCCCACGTGAACGCTCGAGGAGCTGTTGTCCTTGAGCAGCAAGCCATAGCGAGACAGCCAAGTGCCGCAGGCCGCAAGAATGAGTAAAGCAACAACGCCCCACTTCAGTGGACTGCTGATCAGGGCGCCCACCCTGGTCATCATCGAACTCGCCACAACGCGATTGAGCACCATCGCGCCAACCGCTGACACAATCACCCACAGCCCGACGGCTTGGACCAAATACTCCCAAACAGTCCAAATCCAGGGCAATGAGAACACGAAGAAACTGACGTCTCTGCCAAATACGGGGTCGTTTTGTCCGAACGACGTGTCCGTCAGGCCGAGCAGCATGACATCATAATCGCCCGCTGCATTCATCCCTACGATAATCCCGACGGAGAGGGCCAACGGCAGTGCCCAGGCGCCAACAGCTCCAGTACCCAACAGACGTAGCGGCAGGTACGTGGCCAGAGTGAAGATCACGCCAAACCCCAAAAACATCTTCAGGCCCGCAGCAAAGTTGGTCCAGAAGACCGGGGCATAGCCCAACTCTTCGAGCAACCACTTATTGCCCAGTAACTCCGCTAGGCCGTGCAGCCCCATCAGAGCCACGAGGACGAGTAACAGCTGCATCCCGCGAGTCCATAACAGCGACGAGGCAATGCGGCTGGAAGTATTGTGTGCTTGATGGTCGTGCGTCATCGACCCAGAATTATTAGTGCTCAATGTCTGCCCCTTTTACAACTTGTTTCGTATTGGCGGTCCGAGGGGAAACACTCTCTTAGGCGATGCGCGTGTGTTCACGGCTCGCTCGGGCACCCCCCGTGCGCGTTGCTTGTGGATGATACAGCACCGGCGCACGCCTACAAGCTCTATTTGCTATGTGGGCTCGGCCCGCGCATATCGACGCGGAGAGAGCTGGACTCACCGCCGAGCGCACACGGCGGCGGTGTCTGCTACACTTTGCGCCGCCCGGGACGATGTAAGGTTGTGCGAGCGCGGCGCGGCGGTTCGAGCCAAGTCGGACCGCGGGGACGAACAGACACGAGAGGCTTCGACGATTGCAGTATTTAATTTTGGGGCTGATGGTTGCTGCAGCGCTCAGGCGGCCCAGATTACCCGGCGGCAGAGAGGTGGGTTTCGCGACCATTGGTGTTGCTGGGGTGTTGGCGAGCATCGCCACAGGGGGCGTGCCCACCGGTCTTGTCATCGACACCGTGGCGGGAATGGGGCCGGCGATTGCGACCATAGCCAGCTTGATGCTGTTTGTTGGCGCCTGTCGAAGTGTCGGGTTGCTCGACAGGATTACCACCTTGATCATCAGCTCGGCGAGGGGCGACAGCCGACGGCTCATGTCACTCCTATTCTGGATTGGTGCCGGTTTTGGCGCCTTGTTTACCAATGATGCCGCAATCCTCCTTCTGACCCCGCTAACCATCCAGCTGTGTCTCAACAGGAAAGGGCAGCACTCGGATGAGGATCACTTGCCATTTCTTTTCGCGGTACTTTACATCGGTAATCTGGTCGGCACTCTAGTGATCTCTAATCCCATCAATATCATTGCCGCGTCCTACTTCGACATCGCATTCCTCTCCTACTTTGCCTGGATGGCAATCCCGGCGATTCTATCGATGCTGGTCACATGGGCGGGACTGCTCATCGTCTTCCGACGGCAGCTTGCATCCAAACCGCACTTCAATGTGGACGACGCGTTTAAAATGAAATCGGAAAACACCTCTGCGGTGAGGCATCAATGGGTTGTTGGGGGCCTGCTCTTCGTTGTACTGACATTTTTCACCCTGGAACAAGTGACGGGCTTTCCCATCTGGATTGTCGCCGTCACCGGCGCCTTCATCACCTGCTCTTATGCTTATGCCGTAACGCGTAAAGCGCGGGTGATCACATCGCGCGTAGACCTTCCCATTCTCGTGTTCATGACAGCGGTAGCAGTGGTTGCCGTGGCGGTGCGCAACGCAGGGCTAACTGACGAGGTTGCGGAAGTGTCCACTCAACTGCTCCAAACCAGCACAGAGTGGTCAATCATTGGCATGTCCTTCCTATCGGCACTAGTTGCGGCCGTGATCAACAACCACTCTACCGTGAGTTTAATGATCTGGGTCGTGGAGGATCTGGCGCTCGAGCGCAACCTCGAACAAGCCGTCGTGATGGCGTCACTCATCGGTGCCGATCTGGGCCCTAAAATGCTACCCGTCGGATCTCTGGCCGCGATGATGTGGCTGAGAATGCTCGCCGCGAGCGGGATCAAGTTCAGACTTTGGACCTATATAAAGGTAGGAGTGCCCGTCACCCTGATTGGAGTGGGTGCTTCCAGCGCATTTCTGGTTTTAGAGCATGCTGTTTTTGGTTGACTCGGGCAGGAATTGGTAAGGCGCCCCACTGCAGAGACAGTCACACTGACGACATCTATTTATTGACCGGGCACACCGTCGAATAACTGCTGTGCCTCAGCAAAGGCGCGCGCGCCAACCTGCCTACCTATGATTCGGCCCGGAATATCGTCGATGGGAGGATGAATTCCACCCCAAATTCTGGAAAGACTGCATTGATCGGCCGCATCTTGATAAGTCGCCCATTCGAGCACCATATCTTCAGAGGGGCCACTCTCGAATACCAAAAATTCATTTTTGTTGATATTGAAATCGCTTTTGCCTCCGGGGAAGAAGGGATCGCCAGTCAATGACTCTAGTACCGCTGCCGCGGCGCTCGAGTAGGTAGAATGACCGGATACATATCCCGCGAATGGCGGCGTCACAAAAGTGGGTCGTTGGTAAGGCCACCAGTTTTCAGCCAAAATCCATCCCACACCCGCCTTGTCATCAGCGGGGTTGGCGACTTGATCGGGGCCCCGCCAGGCATAAAGCTTAAGCTTGCCTATATGCTCACCCGCATCGCCCGCCAAGGGATCTCCTGCGACCACCCGCTGTATTCGACCTTCAATAAGCGGCAGCCCGTAAACGCTATAATCCGAAGCCCCGGGGTCACTACTCTGGCCCGCATCAGCCATCGCACGGAGCGCCGATATAGGCCTGATATAGTCATACCAACCCTTCATGCTCCATGCGGCAATGGCAGCGTCGTGCATCGCCCCCCCAAGGGCCATGTAAGCTTTGACATCCCATTCAAGAGGTGCCAACTCGGGCCCAGCACCCTGCATCTGTCGGTTAAACATCGGGTGTTCCATCACCGTATTGAGAATGACAAACCAGTGCCCCGGCGGCGTCTCAGAATTCGGGCCGTCCGCCCAAAACTCCGCCAAAACCCTTGTGTAGTCACCCCTTCGTACCCACTGGGAGGTATAAGGCGCACCTGTCACGGGGTTTGTTTCTCTGCCCTGAGAAAAATCCCCACCCTCAAGGTCATCATAGAATTCACGCACCCCGTCCCACGTATCGGGGTAATAACTGAGATTGCCGATCGAGGCGGGCGAAATATCAATCATCACGCCATCGGCCGGGTCGAGATGAGCGGACCACAGCGCAACCATCGAAAATCCCCAGCTGTAAAACTCGTCGAGCCCAGAGCCATAAGTTGGGGGGGGGCCTTGATCGAAATAAACGGGGTAGGTCCAGCCTCCTCTCTCAAATTCGACGGCGTCCGCTGGGTCAAGGGAAAACGGGTAGACAGACCCCCACTCGGCCCCGAGAAATTCGGGGACCGCACTGACCAAATTGCCCGATTGGTCAAGGTACTTCGGCAGCAAGAGTGATTGAAAGCGATTGGGATCCTGCAAATCCGGGTTACCGGGCTGGTAAGGCCGCAGGGGCGGATTGACTGGTTCGTAGGCCACATTCACGTAGTCGGAGGATTCATTGGCCCCATCAACCAACCCCAGAGAGATGTAACAATTCCCCAGCGCGCGCCCCCAATTATTAGCCGCAGTCAGTTGATCTGCGGCGAGATCATAGCCGCCGGCGAGGGCCAGTGCCTGTCTTAACACGCGCGCATCCCTCAGGATTTCGGCGACACCCGGCGCATTGACAAAACGGTGCTCAAGCAAAGTGGACACCGCCGCTCCCATCGTGACCTCTAGCTCTGCGGCGCTCAGGCTGTGCGCCTCGGCGGGCACGGGACAAGATACGTTTAAGCGATTTTCCCCTGCCAACCAAGGAGATCCTGATCCATTCGCGATGGCCCAGGCGTCGTACAGGGCCGCCGAGACATGAAACAGATTACGGGCGTGCACCACGGGTCGAGCAAAGTCCTTTCTGATCGCTTCTAGCACGACTGCGATCCATCTTCTGGCGACGGAAACTGAATCAGACATTGAAGGCCCGGGGATATAGTTCGCCGCTAGGGAGGCATCCGAAGCGTCCACGGTAAACTGGGCGCTGGGCGAAAATTGCCCCTCCAAAGATCCCTCTCCAGTCAGGCTCCAGTGCGAGAAGGCATAGCCCTCTTCGGGTGCAGTCGCCACCAGCTGAACAATGTCTCCTGGGGCGTAGACGCCGCTACCGCCTGCGTTGGATACCGCAATGAGCGCCCCGTTTCGCTCCGGTTGTTCAACCACAATGTGTTGGTTGGCGGAGATATTATCCAGTGCGGTGGACCGACCATCGGGCCAGTACACCACTAACTCATCCACCATTGTTGCATCACGCAACCCGAAGTGTTGGCTCAGCGGATCATGTGCCAAAAAGTTACTACCCAACCGCACTTCGCGAAATTGCTGACTACCGTTTACGCTAAGTTCCAGCCGCGCGCCAATCGCTCCAGTATTGGGAGGCAGGCCCTGCAAACTCACTTGCAAATAATTGGCTGTCGCCAAGTTCTCCCAAATTTCAATTTGATTTTCTCGATCTGTCGTTGCGCGCTTCAACTCGACCAAGTCTATGTCGCCATCAGCATCCAGATCGGCGCAAATAACACCTCTGCCTTCACCATTTGCGGCTACGCCCAGAGCGCTGGCACTCTCCACAAACGTTGCGGAGCCGTCATTCATGAATAATTTGCTTTGATCGGTTTTTTCGCCAGGAAAGCCATTGGTATGGTAGACGTCGACGTCACCATCGTTATCAAAGTCTGCTGCACAAGCTCCCCAGCCCCAGCCGCCGTCCCGAATCTTTGATGCCGAGCTGGCATCGCTGAAAGTACCGTCGTCGTTGAGATACAGGGCATTACCCGTATCGCCACCATAGGAGGCATTTTTTTCAAAAATTGCGGTGACGAACCAATCCATGTCTCCATCGTTATCAAAGTCTGCGATGGCCGAGCCCATTCCGGAGTTCACGCTCATTACTTCATGATCTGTTGCGTTGCTGAAACGCCTCTCGCCGAGGTTGCTGAACCATTGGGAGTGGCTAAAGTCGGCCGCCATCAGCAGATCAACGTCGCCATCAAGGTCAACGTCGGCAAAGCCGGGGGAGAATGAAAGATCGATTCCGGAATCGACTGCGAGCGGGTCGGTCAGATTAAGGATGCTGGGCGAAATGCCCGAGTAAAGTGACACGGGGGTGAATAGGATCTGCTGCGGTGTGCTGTCGTTCCTCCAAAGCGTCTCTGTCTCGTTGCGGGAAGCATCACTCGATCGGGGGGTGCCCCAATGACCCAAGGCAAGATCCAAATCCCCATCTTGATCATAATCCGCAAAGGCGGGCGAAAAAGAATACTGCGCATGCATCGCGTCCAGCCCAAAGGATGCCGTCAGTCGCTCGAAGCCACCCGCTCCATCATTCAGGTAAATCAGCGAGGGCGAACCCAATAGGCCCAAAATAAGCAAATCAAGATTGCCATCGCTGTTCAGATCCACGAAAGCCGGTGACCCGCGAGAAGCATCTTGCCGAGACTGCGGCTGCATGATGCCGGCCTGATCCGTCACCTCCTGAAAAGTCAGATCGCCGTTGTTACGGTAAAGATAGAACGCTGGAATGCCATCCTGGACCAGGAAGAGATCGATATCGCCATCCCCGTCAAAATCTCCTGCCGCCGCACTGTTTGTGTAAAAGTCGCTGATGGTTGAGTCCAAGACACTCTTCTCGCCCGAGGAATAAAAATCTATCCCTGATCCGAGGGTGGCCCCGCGAAATCCCTGATACGGTGAGGTTGGGGGAGGTTCAGGATCTACAGGACCCCTTGCATCCATTGCTGCGATTAGCAGCCAAAGCGGCAGCCCGTAAGTCGCCTCTTCCTCGGAATCGAGTGATTGACCCATGGCCAAAAACGGCGCCAGCAGCGTTACGGCCAGCGTTGCATTAAGGGCGGAAACTACCTTGGCCACAACCGCTGTGGCCCTATGCCGCCGCGGGCCACAAAGCACTGAATCAAAGCCATGACCAAGAGGCTTGGATGTGTCTGTTGCGATAGCGCCATGGATCCCATCTGAGGCTCAAAGTCTAATCCTCTCCTTTGGCGAGTCCGGCGCTCGAACCCCCCGTGCCTTTGGGTGGCATTCGCCATGGCTGCCCTCCGCACTTGCTGCGATTCGCGCAGTCAGCGGTGCAACCACGACAGGGTAGCGAGCGGGCAATGGGTGCTTTTGGTGGAACTGTCATAGTCATAGTGGAGATGTCATAACAAGGCAACTCAGCGACGATTATAGCCACTTCTATCCCCACTTCGCGCTGTTAGTCACAGGAGGACTCATCGAACACCCTCAGCCCAGCGGCTCACGCATTTCAGGCACAACAGCCTGAGCCCTCTTGAACAGCTCCTGCTACCGGTCATCCACGCTGTTCATCCACGCGGGCCAAACTACAGTAGAATCAGCACCCTAGTAGTGGCATCGCGCCGAGGCACCGCCTTACCGCACCACTTGCGACAGACGGCCATTGGCCCGGAGACGCCCGCACACATGTCCCATCAGAAGCCCCTCATTGCTCTCGCGACACCGCTTCTGTGGGTTCTGATCATGGCCTTGCCCGCCTGCGACGGCTCAGACAATCCAGGGGGCACCCGTTACGGCGGCCAGGGCGGTGCGGTACCCGTTATTGCTCAGCCGGTTGCGCGAACCGAGCTTCGAGAGACGCTCACTTCCGTAGGTACCGCTCGCGCACTGAAGAGTGTCGCTGTCTATGCCGAAACTTCAGGCCGTGTTACCGGCGTCAACAT
>CAYQUE010000001.1:74917-76374 GCA_964420615.1 uncultured Alteromonadaceae bacterium
TGAAGAGTGTCGCTGTCTATGCCGAAACTTCAGGCCGTGTTACCGGCGTCAACATCGAGGCCGATAGCGTGGTCGATGAGCGCGACATTCTGTTACGGCTCGATGATCGTGACGAACTGCTAGCGGTAGAACTGGCCAGCGTGCAGCTAGCCGACGCTGAGCGTCTGGTCACTCGCTACACCACCGTCAACGCCCGCGACGCCAACATTCCCGAGAGCCAACTTGACGATGCCCGCGCCGCCGTCGACAGCGCGCGTATTGCGCTCGCACAAGCACAGGTCGCGCTGGATCGACGTCGTATCACCGCCCCCTTCGCGGGGCGCGTGGGTCTGACAGAGATCGACATTGGCGATCGTATCGACACCACTACTTTGGTCACCAGCATCGATGACCGCAGCACGTTGCTGATTAACTTCTCGGTGCCCGAGGTTTACGTCGAGCGTGTTGCGGTAGGCACACCCGTTAATGTGCGCCTCTGGGATGCGGCCGATGCGGGCGTCAACGGTGAAGTGGTGGCCGTCGATTCGCGCATTGATATCAACTCGCGATCATTTATCGCCCGCGCCGCGATCGACAACAGCGCCGATCGTTTCCGTCCGGGAATGGCTTTCGAAATCAGCGTCAGTGCCTCCCGCGGCGAATTCCTGTCCGTCCCTGACGTCGCCGTTCAATGGGGCGCTGACGGCGCTTACATCTGGATCGCCAGGGAGGGCCGCGCCGAGAGACGCGAGGTGCGGCTGGTGAAGCGCCTGACCGGCGCCATTTTGGTCGACGGTGATGTCAGCGAAGGCGAACTGGTGGTCACCGAAGGCATTCAGGCCGTCCGAGCCGGCGCAGCGCTGAATCTGCTGAGCGCGTCGGCGCTCGATGCAGGCAGCCCCACAGCACCCAACCCCGCTCGCGATGGCGAGTAACCCCTTTTCTACCGGCGGCCTGCCCGAACTGGGCGTCAGGCGCCCTTGGCTGATTTTCGTCATGAATCTCATGATCGCCATCGGCGGGCTTGCGGCGCTGTTGGCAATCGAGGTACGCGAGCTGCCCGACGTCGATCGGCCCATCGTCTCTGTACGCGCGTTTTTGCCGGGCGCCTCGCCGGAGACCATGGATTCTGAAGTCACCCGACTGCTCGAGGGCGCCGCGGCGCGGGTATCAGGTGTCCTAGAGATCAGTTCCGCGAGTGAAGAGAATAGCACTCGCATCTATATCGAGTTCCGCTCGGATATCGATGTCGATCAAGCCGCCTCGGACGTGCGCGAGGCCGTCAGCCGAATAGAACGGGATCTTCCGGACGCTGTGGAGCAGCTGTCCGTGTTCAAGGCGGACGAGCAGGCGGAAGAAATCATTCGGATTGCGGTGCAATCAACGGAGTATTCCGAAGAAGCACTGAATCAATTTATCGAGCAGGACATCGTGCCCCGGTTTATTTCGCTTCCCGGCGTGGCTGATGTGCCGCTATT
>CAYQUE010000001.1:76474-78775 GCA_964420615.1 uncultured Alteromonadaceae bacterium
GCCAAAGTCACTTTCTCACCCGAGGACGCCACCGGCTTTGTCCGACTGAATGGTGAGCGGGTTGTCGGCATCGGCATCATTCGCCAGGCCGGCTCTAACACCATCGAGATCGCCGAGGGCGTGCGCGCCGCCGTTGCTGACATCAACGCCCGCATGCAAGATGTCAGCCTGCGTATCATCTCCGACGACTCCATTTTCATTCGCGGCTCCGTGCGCGAGGTCATCACCACGCTGATCATCTCCATTCTCGTGGTCATCAGCACCATCCGGCTGTTCACAGGCTCCATGAGACTCACGCTGATCCCCGCAGTCGCCATCCCCATCTCGCTACTGGGTACCCTCGCAGCCAGCTGGGTACTGGGTTTCTCGATCAACATTCTCACGCTACTGGCGCTGGTGCTCGCTGCCGGACTGATTGTCGATGACGCCATCGTGGTGCTCGAAAGCGTCCAGCGCCGCCGCTCTGAAGGCCAGGGAGCGAGTGCCGCCGCGGTCACCGGCACACGGCAAGTATTTTTTGCAGTCATCGCTACTACCGCCGTCTTGGTGGCGGTTTTTATTCCGATCGCATTTTTACCGGGTACCGCGGGTCGACTGTTTCAGGAATTCGGTTTGGTGCTCGCCGTTGCGGTGGCCATCTCCTCCTTTGTGGCCCTGAGTCTGGTGCCCGCGGCCATGGCACGACTGGCTACTGCACCGGTGAGAGAGCGTCGCGTCAGTGACTGGGGGAATCAACTGGCTGATCGTTATCATCGGTCTCTGCAGCGCACGCTCAATGCCCCATGGAAAGCCTTGATCTTTAGTCTGCTCGCCGCCGGCATCGCGGCGGGCCTTTACTGGCAACTCGATCAGGAATTGCTGCCTACGGAGGACCGCGGGTCAGTGAATATCTTTGCTCGAGGGCCAGATGGCGTGGGTTTAGAGTACGCCGAGCGTCAGGCTGACCGGATGGAAAATATTCTGGTGCCCCTCCTGAATCGCGGCGAGATCGAGTCACTGTATTCGGTGATTGGCCGATGGGACCCTAACATTGTCTTTATGGTTGCGCGGCTGACCGACTGGAGTGACCGGGATCGCAGTCAACAGGAAATTGCCGGTGAGTTAAAACCGCTGTTTGCTGATTTACCCGGTATGACGACGCGTATTTTTAGCGCAAACTCGCTCAATCTTCGCGGGGCTTCGAGCGGCGGCGTGTCGCTGGCACTCCTCGGGACGGACTACGACGAGATTTATGCCGCGGCGCGCGAATTTACCGACCAGATGCGCGAGCGCGTGACCACCGTGAGTCGACCCCGCATCAGCTATGACCCCTCGCAACCACAGCTGGCGGTACAGATTGATCGAGAGCGAGCCTCCGACCTCGACATCCCGCTCGAGGATATCGCGCAAACTCTGAGGGTGATGGTCGATGGTGCGCGAATCGTTGATCTCAACGCGGATGATCAAACCGTGCCTATTATTTTGCAGGCGGGATCTGACAAGATTCGTGATCCGGAAGATCTGGTGAACCTGTATGTCCGCTCTCGATCGGGCGCGCTGGTGCCACTATCGAGCGTGGTGCGCCTATCTGAAAAAGGCGTAGCGGGCCAACTCGATCGCCGCGAGCAGCGCCGCGCGATCGAGCTCGATGTGGAGATGAATCCAGGCGTTGCGATGCAAACGGTGGTCGATGATTTGTTCGCGCTCGCGGATGAGGTGTTGCCAGAAGGCATCACGCTCGTGACGCGGGGAGAAGCGGCCGCACTGGCTGAAACCAATCGAGAAACGATGATCACTTACGGCTTCGCGCTGCTGATCGTATTTTTGGTATTGGTAGCGCAGTTCGAGGGCATTACCTCCGCGCTGGTGATCATTACGATTGTGCCCTTTGGCCTGGCAGCCGCCATTTGCGCACTGTTTTTAACGGGGACGTCCCTCAATATTTATTCGCAAGTTGGGCTGGTAATGCTGATCGGGCTGATCGCCAAAAATGGCATTTTGCTGGTCGAGTTTGCCGATCAACTGCGCGACCAAGGGTATGGTGTTCGCGACGCCATTGAGGAAGCCGCACGGATTCGACTGCGGCCGATCGTCATGACACTGGTCTCCACCATTTTGGGTGCGCTGCCGCTGATCCTGGCTTCGGGACCGGGCGCCGAAGCCCGCTCGGCAGTGGGCTGGGTGGTCTTTGGAGGGATGGGTTTGGCGACCATCTTTACGCTTTACCTGACCCCCGTGGCCTATCTCGGCATTGCACGCTTCGCCAGCGCACGCTCAAGCGCTGCGGACACGCTGGAACAGGAGTTGCGCAGCGCCGATTCA
>CAYQUE010000002.1:0-1860 GCA_964420615.1 uncultured Alteromonadaceae bacterium
CATCGGCGACTGCGAGCCGCTCGCGGCGACTCACCTTGCGCCCCTGCGCCTTGGCGATTTGCGCGCAACGTTCATTCGCTTGTTCCCTCACCACCGCGGCCGGGAGCAGCTTTTCTTCGCGCTTAAGACGCACCATCCAGTAGGGCCCAGCGGCATGTACGAGTGCCGCGGCATCGTCACTTAAGGCCGGCACCCAACCGAGACTGGAGGCCTGTGCTGGGGAGCAGGGGCTGAAGGTGCGCGACTGCAAGCGCCGCTCCAACTCTTCAGCATCGATACCCAAGCGATTGGGTAAACGGTAGGGGCGTAGGGCTCGAAACCACATAAATCCGGACTTCCAGTGCAGGCAAACTAGATAAAGGGATCGCAGTGTATCGCAGACTTCACGCCCCGGCGCTGTGTTGGCCTAGAATGGCTACTGGATTTATCTCGGAGTTACTCATGCGCTACCTGCACACGATGATTCGCGCCGCAAATCTCGACGACACCCTCGATTTTTTTATCGACAAACTGGGCCTCGTCGAGGCTTACCGCTATGACAACGAGGCCGGGCGCTTCACTTTGGTATTTCTCAGCGCGCCCGGGGACCTCGAAGCCGCAAAAGCCCGCCAGGCCCCGCTGGTCGAGATCACTTACAACTGGGATCCCCAGAGCTATGACGGCGGGCGCAACTTCGGACATCTCGCTTATCAGGTCGACGACATTTATGCGGTATGTCGACGGCTACTCGACAAAGGTGTCACCCTGAACCGCCCACCACGCGATGGCCGTATGGCATTTGTTCGGTCGCCCGATGGCATTTCGATTGAATTACTGCAGGCAGGAGATGCGCTTCCGGTTCAGGAGCCCTGGGAATCCATGGCCAACACGGGCGCTTGGTAAGCGTTAGCGCCCCATAAAAGCAAGCATCCAGCGAGCCACACGGGCGCCTTCATGTTGGCGATCCTCGAGGCTTTGCATGCCCTCGATCACGCGCGACTCTCCAATCATTTCACGCCTGAAGGTCATGATCTCGCGTGAATACGCGGGCGTAAACTCGGGATGCCCCTGAAAAGTAAGAATATGATCCCCGATTGCCATCCCGGCATATTCGCAGTGTGCGTTGCGGGCAATTTGCCGCGCGCCGGGCGGCATCTCCATAACCTGGTCTTGATGGGACGCGATAAGACAGACTTGCGGTCCATCTGCGAGGTCCAACGCTTGTGAATCAAGGTCATAGCAATTCACTCCAATCCCCCAACCCTTGGGCGACTTTGCCACAGCGCCTCCCAAAGCCTGCGCCACAAGCTGGTGACCAAAACAAATGCCGATCAATTTTCGCCGCGCCGCATGAAGTCTGCGGATGTAATCTTCCAGCGCTCGGATCCACGCTTTGTCGTCGTAAACGCTACTTTTGCTGCCGGTGATGAGGAATCCATCTGCCGCGTCCTCTGCCTCCGGTAGCTGGCCTGCCTCAACGTCCCAAGTGGTAAAGGTCAGCGTAGGGTCCTCCGCCAAGAGCAACCGCTGGAACATATCCGGATACTCGCCATGCGCAGCAACCCACTCCGGCCTTACCGCATCGGTGCGCAGAATTCCAATATGCATCGTTCCGTCTCCTCCCACGATCCAAGGTCCAGGCCACCCGGGGGGCGCCAGCCTACGATAAGTTCCTGTTGGTGACAAAGCTATTCGGCGCGATCGTACTGAGGTGACATGCTCGCGTGGCGGCGGTGGTAGCGCTAGGGTTGCGGTGCACGCCCGGAGTGTCGACCTGGCGCAGGCGCTAGTCTGGCGTCCTGCGCTAAAAATGCCGAGTGGCCTTGTTTGGCGGCACTCGGCGCACTCGATTAGCATACCGTAGTGGCGTTAACCGAGTGA
>CAYQUE010000002.1:1960-57886 GCA_964420615.1 uncultured Alteromonadaceae bacterium
TTTGGCGGCACTCGGCGCACTCGATTAGCATACCGTAGTGGCGTTAACCGAGTGATTCGCACACGTCGAATGATTAGACGCCGAGGCATGGATTCTTCTCATTAGCACTGGAGATACTCAAGCATTGCACTTTGTTAACCATCAGGATTGCTGGCAACTGGCGAAGAGCGATAGGTCGCGCATGCTGAATGGACCCCATCGGCTCAAGCTATGGCTACTGATGGCTTGCCTTTTTTGGTGTCTGTCGTCTGCGTCGCTGACGCACGCCGCCCGCGCGCAGTATGTGGGTAACGACGGCTGCGCGGGTTGTCACGCCACCGCCACGAGGGAGTGGATTGGCTCGCATCATGATCTTGCCATGCAGCTGCCCACCCCTGACACCGTGCTGGGTGACTTCGATAACGCCGTATTCGTCCACAGTGGGGTAACTACGACCTTCTTCCGTGAAGGGGATACATTCTTCGTTCGCACTGACAATGAGAAAGGTACGTTGGAGACCTTTCCCGTACGGTACGTGTTCGGCGTCGAACCACTACAACAGGTACTGTTGCCCTTACCCGGCGGCCGACTCCAAGCATTGAGCATTGCCTGGGACGCAAGGCCTGCCAGCTCAGGGGGGCAACGCTGGTATCACCTGTATCCGGACGAACACATTGGCCCGGGCGACCCCCTGCATTGGACGGGCGGCTACTTCAACTGGAACACGAGCTGCGCCGAATGCCACAGCACGGACGTCGAAAAACGCTATGACGCAGTGAACGACCGGTTCGATACCCACTACGAGCAAATCGATGTGGGCTGTGAGGCCTGTCACGGGCCGGGTAGTGAACACGTCGCGCTCGCCGATGCGGGAAGCCTGTCTCCCGCCCAGACCGGGTTTGCAATGAGCCTCAAAGCGAGAGGTACGTGGCAGTGGGCCGAGGACGCCGATATCGCGCAGCGCATTGAACCCCTGACCTCAAATCACCAGATTGATAGTTGCGCGCGCTGTCACGCCCGACGCGGCACTCTGGGCGAGTACCACCCGGGCAAGCCGCTATTGGATACCCACCGCTTGGCGATCATCGAAGAACCGCTCTACTGGCCAGACGGACAAATCCGCGGCGAAGTTTACGTTCACGGTTCGTTCATCCAAAGCAAGATGCACCAGGCCGGCGTGGCCTGCACCAACTGCCATAACCCGCACAGCAACCACTTGGTGGTCGAAGGCAACGGCGTATGTGCACAGTGCCATCTGGCCAGCACCTACGACAACCCAGCCCACCACCGGCACCAGCTCGCGTCGGCTGGGAGCGCCTGTGTCGACTGCCATATGCCCAGCCAGACCTACATGGGTGTGGACGACCGCCGCGATCACAGCATGCGCATCCCGAGGCCAGATCTCTCCATGAGTACGGGCAGCCCCAATGCCTGTAACCAGTGCCATACCGACCAAAGTGCGGACTGGGCGTATTCCGCCCTAACGGGCTGGGGGGTTCAATTCAGCGATCGGCGCAACCACCCGGCGCGCGCCTTTCACAGCGCGCAGCGCGGGGATGTGCGCGCCACCCCGACACTCATTGAGACCGCCAATAACCACGACGCCACCGGCATGCTGCGTGCCTCAGCGGTGGCACATCTTGCCCGCTTAGCGCCCCGGCAGATCACACCCTTGCTGCCGCTGTGGCTGAGTAGCGAAGATCCATTAATCCGGCTCGCGGCCATCGAGGCGGCCGGGGCCATCCCCATGCCGCAGCGCCAACAGTTGCTTCTTCCGCTGACCAAAGACCCAGTCCTGGCGAACCGTATGGGGGTGGCAGAGCAATTGGCCGCCGTGTCGGTGACGCCTGAAACCACCGAGAGCGAATCCCTCCAGACCCTTTTCGAAGAGTACATTGGGGTCCAGTCACAGCACCTCGACATGCCCTCGGTACTGACACAGCTCAGCGGTTTTCAGTTGGCACGCGGTGAGGTCGACGCTGCCAAAAAATGGCTCCAGAAGGCGCTCGATAAAAACCCGCAGACCACGGCGTCGCGCGTCAATTTGGCCGACCTCTATCGTGCGCTCGGCGATGACACATCGGCGAAAGCCCTATTGAAAGAGGGCATTACGCTAAATGCCAATGACGCCGCCTTGTGGTTCAGTCTGGGACTGCTGGAGGTACGCACGGGCAATGACGCCGCCGCGCTTGCCGCGCTGGAAAAGGCGGCCCAACTGGAAGAGAGCCCGGGGTATTACCAGTATGTGCTTGCCGTCGCCCTCAACGATCGCGGCCGCCCCAAAGAGGCGCTCGAAACACTCACCGCCATTCACCGCCAAGTGCCGGGCCAACCCAATGTGCTAGCGGCCTTGGTGCAATACAGTCAGCTAGCGGGTGATTCCGCCGCCGCCGCGCGCTATCGCGCCGAGCTCAACGCTACGCTACAAGCGGCTGGATGGCGGTAACGCGCAGAGCACGACTTCAGGAGTCGGGCATCTCCGAACTTGCCTCAATCAGACGCAGGCTCACCGTCACCGGCACTACGCGGCTGATCGCCAGCAGCCCCGCAACCTCTTGCAACGCAGACACGCCCGGTTCCAAACCAAACTCAGCCGCGTGTATCAAAATAGGCGCGGTGGTGGATACGCCCAAACCATTAGCCAAGGGCGTGACCTGTAGCGTCGCCGACTTGGTGACGACCACGCCATGAAGATCGATATTGATATCAGCCGTGACTTCACCGCCATACCCCGAGGCCGCTAGTGCCAGGGCGTCGGGGCTGAGCTGTGCGGTGATGGTCGCTTCCGGATACAGCCCGACCTCAAACAGCATTTCTTTCATGCGCTCATTGCGGATACCTATCATGGTCTCAACGGAGTCGAGCGCGACGCGAATATCAACTTGTCCTGCGGCAGATACCGAACCACTGACGCGTTCAAAGTGGCTGATCTCGCCGATCGTATTTTGCTTGATAGATACAAACTGGATGCGGGACTCGTCCGCAATCTGCCAGTCGGCCCACGCGGGGGACATCACCATCCAAACACCGATACCAAACCCGGCCCATCGCTTTAGCATTCTGCTTCTCCTTTCCTCGGCGGCTGCATCATAGCTCGCACCTGCGGGACGGCCTGACAATTTTCTGTGCGCTGTGTACCGCGCCGTTAACTGGCGATATCCGCAAGATCGCCTTTTTGTTCCAGCCAGCTTTTCCGATCTCCCGCGCGTTTCTTCGCAAGCAGCAGGTCAAACATACTGTCGGTGTCGCCGTCTTCGTCCAGTACCAACTGCACAAGCCGGCGGGTATCCGGATCCATTGTGGTCTCGCGTAGCTGCGGCGGGTTCATCTCGCCCAACCCCTTAAAGCGCTGCACTGCTGGCTTGGCGCGCTTGTTCTCGGCCTCCAGCCGCTCAAGGATGCCGTTCTTCTCAGATTCATCCAAGGCGTAGTACACCTCTTTTCCCACATCGATACGATACAGCGGGGGCATTGCAACAAACACATGCCCCGCCCGCACGAGAGGTCGGAAGTGCCTGAGAAACAACGCGCAGATCAAGGTCGCGATATGAAGTCCATCAGAATCCGCATCGGCCAGAATGCACACCTTGTGATAGCGCAACTGGCTGAGGTCGCTGCTACCCGGCTCGATGCCCAGCGCCACCGAAATATTATTGACCTCTTGGGATGCCAGGATTTCGACCGCATCAACCTCCCAGGTATTCAGGATTTTGCCCCGCAAAGGGAGGATCGCCTGATATTCGCGATCACGCGCCTGCTTGGCTGAGCCTCCTGCGGAGTCGCCCTCCACCAGAAATAATTCCCCACGGCTGGGGTCCTCGGAGGAGCAGTCAGCCAACTTACCCGGCAATGCAGGCCCTGACGTGACTTTTTTGCGGACAACTTTTTTTGCGGAGCGCAGTCGCGTCTGAGCGCGCTCAATACAGAGCTCGGCCAGTCTCTCGGCGTCCGACGTGTGTTGGTTGAGCCATAGGCCAAAAGCATCTTTCGCCACGCCAGACACGAAGCCCGCAGCCTCTCGGGAGGACAAGCGCTCCTTGGTTTGACCCGAGAACTGCGGATCCTGCAGCTTTGAAGACAGGACAAAGCAACATCGATCCCATACATCCTCGGCAGTGAGCTTGACGCCGCGGGGCAGCAGATTGCGTAATTCACAGAACTCGCGCATAGCGTCAAGCAGCCCTGAGCGTAAACCATTAACGTGGGTACCGCCCTGGGGTGTGGGAATCAAATTGACATAGGACTCCGCGACCACCTCACCGCCCTCGGGTAGCCATTGAATCGCCCAGTCGACCGCTTCCGTCTCGCCGGCAAAATGCGATCGGAAAGGCGTCTCGGGAATAACGGGAAAATCGATGGTGGCGTCAGCGAGGTAATCCGAGATGCCGTCCTCGTAATACCACTCGGTTTTTTCTTTTTTCTTTTCATCGAGCAACGTGACCCGCAATCCCGGGCAGAGTACAGCTTTGGCGCGCAACGAGTGACTCAACCGTGGGATCGAGAAATTAGCGGAGTCAAAATATTGCGGATCGGGCTTAAAACGGATGCCCGTGCCGGTGTTGCGCTTCCCGCAGGTTCCGGTCACCTTGAGCTCAGAGACTTTCTCACCGCCGGCAAAATGCATGGTATGCACGTTGCCATCGCGTCGGATGGTGACCTCGAGCGCCTCGGACAACGCGTTAACAACTGACACGCCCACTCCGTGCAGGCCGCCACTGAACTGATAGCTCTTATCAGAGAATTTGCCGCCCGCGTGAAGGGTCGAGAGAATCACTTCGACACCAGGCCGCTTCTGCTCTTTGTGCAAGTCCACCGGCATGCCGCGTCCATCATCGACCACACTCAGCGCACCATCGCCATGCAGAATCACATCGATCTGGCTGCAATGTCCCGCCAAGGCCTCGTCGACCGAATTATCAATGACCTCTTGCGCGAGATGATTGGGCCGGCTGGTGTCGGTATACATGCCGGGCCGCTTGCGCACAGGCTCCAGTCCAGTGAGGACCTCGATTGCATCGGCGTTATATTGACTCATGGGTGGCGACAGCTCGTCTCTTGGGCAGTGAAACAGTTGCAGATATTACCGTGTTATTGCGGGACAGCCCCGAAAAGATCCCTCAGGCATAGCCGCGCGATGCCAGATCCGGCGTAAAAATCTCGTCGGTCACCCGGAGCACCCGTGTTTCCCAGCGTCCGTCGTCGTGCAGCTCTAGCAGCCGACAACCCGGCGCGGCCTCATCGACGCTAAACCGAGGAGAGTTCGGTGCAAACTGCACGCATGTCGAGGGCGCCGTCATACACGTCACGCCGCGATAAGTTTGTTGCGACGCCTGATGGACATGCCCGGAGACCACCACTGCCCGGGCACCCATCGGGGCAAGCAATGCCAGCGCCTCTTTGCCATTGGCGACGATCTGCTCGTCTAGCCAATCACACCCCACCCCGATTAATGGATGGTGAGTCGCGACCAGCAACGGCCGACCAGCAGCCCCCGCGCGCGCGACCGCGGCAGACAACTGCTCTAGCTCATGCTTTGACAAGTGCCCTTCTACTTTCCCTAGCTGCTGGGTATTCAGCATCAAGACTTCCCAATCAGGGAGGCAAATGGTTCGCTTGAAGTGTTGATTGAGCGGGTGTGTGGCTTGCCACAGGGCATCGTGATTGCCCGGCAGCCAGAAACTCGGGACGTTCAGCGGAGCGAGGGCGTCGCGCAAACGTAAATAGGCCGCTTCTGCCTCGTCCCCCGCCAGATCTCCCGTCAATAACAGCGCATCAATCGGCGGCTGCGCCGCCACCATCCGGCATACCGCCGCGAAAGAGCGATCGGTATCAATACCGACCAACTCACCGCCGGGTTGCTGCATTAAGTGGGTATCCGAGAGCTGAATAATGCGGCTAACGGGGGCCGTTTCAAGGGTGGCCTCTCCCGTCAGCACCGTCATGAAGCGCTGCTATCGCAGTCCTGGAGGTTGTGGGCGAGCGAGCGGCCATTTTCCAGGCAGAACTCCATGAGCTCCGCCGCAAAGCGATTCTGCTGGTACTTCTCGTCACGCTGCAGCATTTCGGGGTTTGGGTACCGATAGCGAGCCTCAAAGCGGCGCGATGTGCTGCAGTGAACAACTTCGGCCATACGGGCATCGTGGTACAGCCGCAAGTCAAAGTAACTGCCCGACATCAAGTGGGGCGAAGCGCCCTGATACCGAAGCCGCATGTCAGTCGTATAACGATCTCGCGCCGTTACTTCTAGGGACACCGACACGTCGCCCGCAGCAAATACGCTTCGGTTTTGCTGTTCATACATAGGGAACAGTCGCACTAAGCGATGATAGTTCGCTTCGCATTGCGCGTGCAGGTCCGAGAGGTCTATATGATAGCTACCTCTGGGGCGCCGACGCGTCGCGACGGTGTGGGTGGGTTTAGTCATAATCAAAGTGTAGCAAGCGGTTCAGGCTTCGCGAACAGTCAAAATGTTGCCCTCTTTAAGCCCGGAAAAACCGCGCTGACAGTGGTAGAATCGCCGCTCCCAGACTGCACAAGACCCAACGCCATGACAAGCCGCGGCCCCCGTTTCTCCATCTTTTCGCCCTTTTCGGCTCTCGTGTTATCCGGCGTGCTCAGTAGCGCGGCGCAGAGCGACACTTTGGTCGATATCTATGAGCTGGCGCTAGAAAATGACGCCCTGCTCAAGGCACGTGTGGCGCAATACAATGCCGACATCGAGCTGGAAAAACTGGCCCTGGCGCCATTGTTACCCCAGGCACGCGCTGGCTACTCGTTCGTTGATTCAGAAAACGACTCCACCAGGCCCAACGTCGCTTTTAATGGTGACCCCTTGAATCCAGGCTTTGAGCGGATTGATGTCACGTCAGTCACTGAGACGGAGACCGATGGCTATGACGTCAGCCTGTCACAGACGCTGTTCGATTTGTCAGCGTGGTTTGGCTGGCGCGCAGGCAAAGAAACCTCGCAACAGGCAGAGGCGAATTTAGCCGCCGCACAACAGGACCTCATCGTGCGGGTGGTGCAGGCCTACTTTGGTGTGCTCCGCGCTCAGGACAATTTGCGAGCCTCGCAAGCGCAAGAGCGCGCGTTTGAGCGCCAGCTCGAACAAACAAGACAACGTTTCGAAGTCGGTCTGATCGCGATTACGGATGTCTACGAGGCAGAAGCGGCCCGTGACTTGGCACAGGTCACACGCATCGTTGATGAAAATAATGTGGCCGTAGCCAAGGAGAACCTGTCCGTACTGACTGGTCAGGCACCCGGTGCCCTTTATGTGCTAGGTGAAGAGTTTTCACCCCGCCCACCCGAGCCCGCTGAACGCAGTGCTTGGGTGGATTTTGCGCTGTCCAACAATAATCAGTTGGCCGCCGCCCGCTTTGCAGAAGAGGCCGCCCGACAAAATGCGACCTCCTCACGCATGGGACACGCCCCGACGGTGACGGCCAGCTACAGTTATCAGGACAGGGAGACCACCGGTAGCATCAGGCAGAACCCAGAGAGCGATTTCATCTTCCCGCCGGATTCGGAGCAGACCAATGAAACCTGGCAAATCCGCTTCGACCTGCCGCTCATGGCGGGGGGCGCTATCAGCGCAAATCGCCGCCGCGCCGCTGAACAGTTCAATGTCGCCCGCGAGACGCGGATCAATCTAACCCGCACTACCGTAACACAGGCGCGCTCACTGCATATGACCGTTATGTCGGACGTTTCTCGCGTGCAGGCTCGCCGCCAGTCGATTGTCTCCAGCCAGAGTGCTCTCGATGCCACCCAAGCAGGATATGAGGTCGGCACGCGTAACATCGTCGATGTAATGAATGCGCAAAACAAAGTGTTCGCTGCGCAGCGGGATTACGCGAATAGCCGCTACGATTTCATCATTAACTCTTTGCGCCTGAAGGAAGTCGCGGGAACGCTCTCCCCCGAGGACATCGCGCGCCTGGAAGGGTTTTTGCTGTCGCCTCCCTCACCCACGGCGACCGCGAGCGACTAACCTAGGGCAAGTGGGCACTCAAGAGCACCCACTGCCGCTCCAAAACATCGGCCTGAGCCGACTGGTAGGCGCGCGCGCGCTCACCCATCTCGGTCCAGTTGTTCGATATCGGTGAAGCCCCCAAACATTCCAAGACCGTATCAAGCAGCGTCTCTGGACTGACGGTCCGCGCGGCACCCGCGCGCTCCAGATCGCGATAAATCATTGAAAAATTGAATACGTGCGGCCCTGCGATTAGCGGCAACCCCCAGGCCGCAGCTTCAAGAGGATTGTGGCCGCCATGAGGCACGAGACTGCCACCGACAAATACCAGATCGGCGCAGCCCGTCAGCGCGCCGAGATCACCCAGCGTATCAATCACTAACACATCGTCTTCTGCGGTCAGCGAGTCACCGCTGTGTAAGGCAATCCGATAAGGGTGCAGTGATGGCATCTGGCGCAAAGTGGCAACGCGATCGGGGTGTCGGGGAGCCAGTAGCAGTAAGGCCTCCGGCCGCTCGGCTTTCAGCGCGGCGAAAGCTTCAAGCACCATCGCCTCCTCTCCGGGGTGTGTACTGGCCGCCAGCCAAACCGGCCTTCCGACCAGCCCTGCAGCGTATTTCTGCCGCTCAGCTGCACCGGCGCGCATCAGCTCATCAACATCCAATGCGAACTTGAGACTCCCAGTAATCGACAGGTGTTCTTTGGGCGCACCCAAGGCCGCAAAGCGCCGCGCATCATCACGCCCTTGGGCGGCAATGACAGACAGCCCGGCGAGCGTTGGGGAGATCAACCGAGGCAACCTTGCATAACCGCGCGCAGAGCGTCGCGACAGGCGCGCATTCAATAGCAGCATCGGGATACCGCGAGCAATCGAGAGTGTGACCATGTTGGGCCAGATTTCAGTCTCAATTAAAACGCCGACGGAGGGGCGCCAATGAGTCAGAAAGCGCCGAACCGCGCCGGGTGTGTCAAAAGGCGCCCAATCCGCTTCTACGCGCTGCCCGAATTGGCGCCTGACCTGATCGGCGCCCGTCGGCGTGGTCGATGTGACCAATACCTCCAAGTCGGGACGCACCTTCAGTAATTTTTCGACCAGCGGCGCCACCGCGAGGGTTTCGCCGACTGATACGGCGTGAATCCAAACGCGCGGCTTGAACTGACCAAGGGGCCGAGGTCTGTACCAGCCTACCCTGCGCAGTAGCTGTGCACGGTAACCTGGTTGCAGCCGGCCGCGCCAAATCAACCGCAACAACAACAGGGGCACGAACAGCCGCATCGCCAAGGAATACAACCGGCGATGGATGGGAAGCGTCAGTCGGTTCCTCGCGCTCAAGACAATCGTATACTCACAGGCTCTTCACGCGGAGCCTATCATGTCCCAGCAGATGCCCCAGCCCCCTGACCCCGACGTGCGGGGATTCTTACCCGACGATGAGGGCAGACAGCTTTATGAGTGGGCCCTAACTGCCAGTGCGCTGGGGCCGATTCTGGAGGTCGGCAGTTACTGCGGTCGCTCAACCATTTGGTTGGCGCAGGCCGCAGCGCAGAAAAATGCGGCTGTCTTTGCCGTAGACCATCATCGCGGCTCGGAAGAGCACCAGGTTGGTGAGAGCCACCACGACCCTGATCTCGTGGATGCGACCGGCCAGTTTGATTCGTTCACGGCGTTTCGTCGCAATATCACAACCGCAGGATTAGCCTGCGCTGTTATTCCCATCGTCAGCTCCAGCGCGCAATTTGCCCGCTATTGGACGGGCGCAATTGGCATGGTGTTTATTGATGGCGGGCATAGCCTCGAAGCCGCGCTCACAGATTATCGAGCCTGGGCATCACGCGTCGCAGCGGGCGGCATTCTTGCTATTCACGATGTATTCCCGGATCCCGAAGCGGGCGGTCAGGCGCCCTTCACCATTTGGCAGCTAGCCAGCCAATCGGGGTTATTCGAGCCGCTGGGCACGCAGGGCAGCTTACGGGGCTTGCGGCGCCTTGATTACTGAGCGCAGCTCAAACGAGAGGAGGCCACTGGCTTCCTCAGGGTGATATCGGGTTCCCCTGTTCGTTGGCGATTCAGAGTATTGCAGTGCGTAAAAACAAATCGTGGGCTCGGGTGTGGTGCGTCAGCGCATCGATTGCCAACAGCACTGCGCCGGCGGTCCAGGTGGGTTTCTCGAGCGGCCACAGCACTTGCTCGGCAAACTGATAACCCGTCCACCAAGCGCCATCGGCGTCGCGCCACTGAGTTAACCAACTGAATAATTCCGCTGCCTCATCTTGCTGCCCGGCGGCGAGCAGCGCGAGGGTGAGCTCACAGGATTCCGCCACTGTCGCCCATGGCTGGTGGTTTTCACAGCGGCAACCGATGCCAGGCTCTACGAATTCATGCCACCGCGCCTGCAGTCGTTCCTTGGCCGAATTACCCCCAACAACACCGGCTAGAATGGGGTAAAACCAATCCATAGCGTAGCGGGATTTGCTGTCCCAAGTGCGGTCAAAGCGCTCTGGATGATCACGCAATGCACGCCCCAATCGCTGCCGCGCCTGCCGCCAATTCGACTGTGGTCTCCCCAACGCTTGCGCAATCAGCACGCCGCACTCGAGTGATTTGTAGATCGAACTGCAGCCCGTGACGAGCGCGTCGCCGAGCGGTTTCCCGTCAGGATCAACCGCCCAATCGATTTCCCCATCCGCGCTTTGATACTGCAGCACGAAGTCCAGCGCCCGCTGCACCGTGGGGTAAAAGCGCGCTAAGAAGGCCTCATCACCGGTGATTAAAAAATGGTGCCAGACGCCAGTAGCAACATACGCGACATAGTTGGTTTCGCGCCGCTCTACCGCGATATCGGGCTGGCCATCGCGATAACAGGCCCACCAACTGCCATCTGCTAACTGGGTACCGGCCAGCCACTGATAGGCGCGCTCCGCCCGCGCATACTCGCCGCCGATGCTGAGTCCCATTGCGGCCTCGGTATGATCCCAGGGGTCGGTATGCCCCCCTTCAAACCAGGGGATCTCGCCCGAGTCACGCTGCGTGTAGCTCAAAAAGGCGATGGTCGGTTGTAACCAGCGCGCGGGGTAAATGCCCGGGCTTAACAACGGGGCATTCACAGTGACTGCTCCGCCCGACCCGGCTTGCGGAAGTAAAGCACAATGCTCTTACCCATCACCGGGTTCAACACGGCTTCAATGGCGCGGGTGATCCAGGGTCGCCGTACTAAATCCCAGACGAGCAGCTTGTGATACAGCCTGACCAGCCAGGGCTCCTCATCACGACGCCAAAACAGACACTTTAACCACCAGTAGGGAACATGCAGCGCATGCGCACTGTCGCGCCCTTCAAAGGTAAAACCCGTTCGTTCGATCTCGCGGCGCAAGTGTGTCGCGTTGAAAATACGGATATGGCCCCCCGGGGTCGTGCGATACCCCTCGCTCAACTGCCAGCAGATCCACTCAGGCCATTGCCGCGGCACGCTGACACACAATCGGCCTCCGGGTTTTAGCACCCGTAAAGCCTCATCAAGCACCTGCAAATAATTGGGGATGTGCTCGAGCACCTCGCTGGCGATCACCGCGTCAATTGCGCCATCAGCGATAGGCAAGGCCGTCGCATCCCCCACGCCAAACCCAACATCGCCTTGTGGCGCATAAGCGTGCATATCGGTAATGCGACCTCGCGCAGTCGCCAGGTCTGCCTCTGATAAATCCAGACCCAACGCATAAACCCCAGGTAACAAATAAGTCGCCAGTGAGTGCCGGCCCTCACCGCAGCCGATATCAAGGCAGCGCTGCCCGGGCGCAAGGTCCAGCCTTGTGAGATCGGCAGTCAGCATGCGGCGATACAATCTTCATACAACGCGGCCATCTGACTTGCGCAGACTGACCAGCAAAAATGAGCGTGCGCGCGCTGTAACCCGCGCGCGGCAAGCGCTGCGGCGTAATCAGCATCATCGAGCACGCGCTCAATCCCCGCTGCCATAGCGGCTGCATCCCCAGCGGGTACCAATGCCCCACCCTCTGCGACCACTTCGGCTAGCGCACCGCCGTCGCTGGACACCAGCGGAATGCCCGCGGCCATGGCCTCTACCGCGGGCAGCCCGAAGCCTTCATATAAAGAAGGCACCACAGCCACGGTACTCTCGGCGTAGAGTTGGTTGATATCCTCATGACTGGCGTCGCTCACGAACCGAACACGATCGGTCAGGCCCAAGCGGTGCATCAGCAACTCGGTTTCACCACCGGGTTTCGGGCGCGCAATCAACACCAGCTGCAGTTCGGGGTGCGTATCACCCAAACGCTTCAAGGCATGCAGCAGCACCGAGAGCCCTTTCATTGGCGCATCTGCAGAAGCGGTCGCAATGATCTGCTGGGGCTTTCTTTTTACATCGGGTCGCGGTCTGAAAAGCGTCGTATCTACACCATTCGGCACGACCCGGATCGCGGCCGACTGAACACCAAAGTCCGTCGCGATATCGACAGCAGACGCGTGAGAGACCGTCACAATATGATCCAGTCCCGCAGCGACGCGAGCCTGCATCCGCAAAAAACTGTGCCAACGACGAATCAGCAACCGCCAATGCCATCGTGGCTCCCCTGCCAGTGCAACCCGTAAATCGCGGGTAATCGGATGATGAACCGTGGTCACCACCGGCAATCCGGCACGCTGCAGGGCTAGGATGCCGTCCGAGAGGGTTTGATTATCGTGTATGACGTCAAACTGATCCGCGTTCGTCAGTAGCCAGTCTTTGGCGCGCTCACCAAACGTCCACGGCTCAGCGAAGCCGCCGCTTAATTTGCTCAGCCATTCCCGACGACCCAGCCGATCCTTGAGCATTTCAAGCGTCACAGGCCACAAACCCCGGGCATAGAGATCAAGGCTGGGCAATGTCACCAATCGAACGCCATCAACCAGGTCGGGATAAGGCGGCCCGGATATCACAGTGACCTCGTGCCCGAGATCTTGCAGCGCCTGACTGAGATAGCGCAAATAGACACCCTGCCCGCCGGAAAACGGCGCCGACCGATAGCCCAGCAAAGCAATGCGCAGGCGCCGATGTGAAGACGTTTCGGCAGCGGCAACCGCAGGGCTCGTTATTGGGAGGGGTGCGTTGATAATCAACTCCGGAAAAATCGCCTAGGCCAAAACCCAGGGTGCTGGCACTGCGAGCGCTACGGGATCAATAACAAGGGAAAACCACAGGACCCGCTAGTTTACCGCTGGCTCGCCAACTGCGCCATCGGGCTGTAAACTCCGTCGCCCCGTAGCGAAATACAGACATATGGCAGCGCAAACGGCATACAAGGGCATCATCCTCGCCGGCGGATCAGGCACGCGGCTGCACCCGCTCACCGCCACGGTCAGCAAGCAGCTGATGCCCGTTTACGACAAGCCCATGATCTACTATCCCCTCGCTACACTGATGCAATCGGGTATTCGGGATATTCTCATTATCACCACCCCCCGAGATCAGATCGCTTACGCGGATCTCCTCGGCGATGGCAGCCAATGGGGAATCAGCATTCAGTACACCGTGCAGCCCAGTCCGGACGGCCTCGCGCAGGCGTTTTTGCTGGGAGAGGACTTTATCGGCGACGCGCCCGTCTGCCTGATACTCGGCGACAATATTTTTTACGGCGCCGGCTTTACGAGCAAATTGCGCCGCGCCGCCCAAAGAGCGGGGGGCGCTTCCGTCTTCGCCTACTACGTGCAAGACCCGGAGCGTTACGGCGTCGTTGAATTCGATGCTGAGGGCCTCGCTGTCGGCATCGAAGAGAAACCCGCCAAACCGCGCTCGCACTACGCCGTAACGGGGCTCTATTTCTACGACAACGACGTGATATCGGTCGCGAAAGGGATCAATCCCTCGGCGCGCGGTGAGCTCGAAATCACCGACGTCAACCGCCATTATCTCCAAGCCGGCACGCTGCAGGTCGAGGTTATGGGGCAGGGAACCGCGTGGCTAGATACGGGTACGCATCAGTCGCTGCTGGACGCCGGCAACTTTATCCGCGTGATCGAAGAGCGCCAGGGGCTAAAAATTGCCTGCCTCGAAGAAATCGCCTACCGCGCGGGTTACATCGACGCGGAGCAGCTACTGGCGCTGGCAGCGCCTCTGATCAAAAGTGGTTACGGCGCCTATCTGGAGGCGCTAGTGAGCGAGGGCGGTCCGGTTTTCGATGAAGATTGAGGCAACGTCTCTCCAAGGCGTCACGCTAATCACCCCCCGGGTGCACGGCGATTCCCGGGGCTTTTTCCTGGAAACCTGGCACGCAGAGCGCTACGCCGAGGCGGGGATAACACTACCGTTTGTTCAGGATAATCACAGCCGCTCGGCACGCGGTATTTTGCGAGGCATGCATCTGCAAACCGCAAAACCGCAGGGCAAATTAGTCCGGGTCACATCAGGGTCAGTCTTCGATGTGGTGGTGGATTGTCGGGCCAGCTCACCCAGTTGCGGGCAGTGGTTCGGGGTGACGCTGACCGCCGAAGGCCAAGAGCAGCTGTGGGTCCCGCCGGGCTGTGCGCACGGGTTTTATGTCCTCAGCGAGTCAGCGGATTTTGTCTATAAGTGCACCGATTACTACCACCCCGAGAGCGAAATCTCGCTGGCCTGGGACGATCCCGCGCTGGGCATCAAATGGCCCATTCCGCAAGGCGATACCCCGTCACTCTCAGAGAAAGATCGCCAGGGCGTCGCCTGGCAAGATCTGCCGCTCTTCGAGTAAAGCCCGTTGAGGCTCCATCGCGAGGACTTCGTGATCGGCGGGCCTGGATCCTCTCACTGATCACGCAACCGACTCGGCTCAGGCCGCGGACAGGGGCCGCCACCAAGATTCGTTGTCGAGATACCAATCGATGGTTTTGGCGAGTCCTGTTTCAAAAGTTTCCTGAGGCCTGAAACCCAGCTCTCGCTCTATCTTTGCGGCATCGATGGCGTAGCGCCAATCGTGACCTGCCCGGTCCTGCACGAACTCGATCAGCGTTTCTGCACTGGCGCCGCGCGCCTGCGGCGCGTCGGGAAATCTTGACGCGAGTTGCGCCTCAGCCGCAAAACGGGCGTCCATTTCGCGACAGAGCAACTTCACAATGTCGAGATTAGCCCATTCATTCCAGCCACCAATGTTATAGGTCTCACCCGGCGCGCCCGATTCAAGGATGGTCGCGATACCGCGAGCGTGGTCAGTGACATAAAGCCAGTCGCGAATATTACTGCCGTCGCCGTAAACCGGTAGCTTCCGACCATCCAGGATCCGAGTCAGACACAGTGGAATGAGTTTCTCGGGAAAATGAAACGGACCATAGTTGTTGGAGCAGTTGCTGGTGGTCGCCTGTAATCCATAGGTGTGCTCATAAGCGCGCACCAAGTGATCGCTCCCTGCCTTGCTCGCCGAATAGGGGGAGTTGGGTTCGTAGCGCGTGCTTTCAGTAAACGGCGGATCATTCGGCCCGAGGGATCCGTAAACTTCGTCAGTTGAAACGTGATGAAAGCGGTGTTCACGCCCAGATCCACTGAGCCAGGCCTCACGCGCGGCCGCTAATAACGTATGGGTTCCCTCGAGGTTCGTACGGATGAAGGCACCGGGGCCCGTGATAGAGCGATCGACATGGCTCTCCGCCGCAAAATGGACAATCGTATCGATATCGTGCTCCGCCATGATGCGCCCGATCAAGGCTGCGTCACAAATATCGCCGTGGACAAAGGTGATGCGACCGGCAGCCTCAAGTGGCGCCAAACTCGCGCGATTTCCCGCATAGGTCAGCGCGTCGAGCACCACCAAGCGATCGTCAGCGTGACGCTCTGCCCAGTGATAAACGAAGTTCACACCGATAAAGCCTGCACCGCCGGTGACCATCACTGACCGGGTCATAAGGACTCCCTCTGCGCCAACAAGAGCGACCCTAACACGTCGCGCAGTACCTCACGCCAGGGCCGCTGTGAAATTCCGAGCGCTTCGCACGTTGCGGTCGAATCGAGCACACTATAAGCCGGCCGCTCAGCGGGTGTCGGGTATTCTTCCGTTGCTATGGGCTCGACGCGGGCGGGCGCGTCCAGCAACCCCAGCTCAAGCGCATCCTCGGCAATGGCACAGGCAAAGTCATACCAGGTAATGGCCCCTCGATCGCTCCAGTGAAACAGCCCCTGCGCCTGCGTGTGTGTGGCCAAAGCCCAACAGACTGCTGCCAGGGTGTGTGCTGCAGTCGGCGAGCCGATTTGATCATTCACCACGCGCACAACGCCCTGCTCCCGCATGAGGCGCAGCATCGTCAGCAAAAAGTTGCGCCCCGTCGGCCCGTAGACCCAGCTCGTGCGAACAGTGGCGTAACTTGCGCCGCTCGCAGCCACACCCTGTTCGCCGCGAAGCTTGCTGGCCCCGTAGACCCCCAGTGGTGACGGTGAGGCTTCCGGCCCATAAGGCGACGCAGCGCTGCCATCAAAAACAAAATCGGTCGAGACATGCACGAGCCGGATGCCTTGTTCGGCGCACATTGCGGCTACCGTTGTGGGGCCGGTGGCATTGATCGCCTCCGCCAACTGCGGCTCGCTCTCCGCCGCATCCACCGCGGTAAAAGCCGCCGCGTTGATGACCACCGTGGGAGCCATGTCGCCCAAATATCGGCGCACAGCGCGTACATCAGTCAAGTCGCACTCGCTTTTCGACAAGCCGCGGACCGAAAACTCCGGCGGTGCTGCTGCTATGCAGGCTTGCCCGAGCTGGCCTCCGGCACCGACGACGAGTGCCGTCGAAAGCCTCACAAGTGCGCCTCAAGCCAATCGGTGTAGCGAGCCAACACTGCCTCTGATTCAGGCTCATTGAAAATTTCGTGATAAAGCCCCGGCCAAAAATCTAGCGTTTTGTCCGTCGCACCAAGCCGCTCATAAAACGCACGGGAACCGCTCGGCGCTGCCATCACATCGGCGTCGCCATGGGCGATGTAGACCGGCAGAAGAATCTCGTTGGCGCGGGCGACCGCCTCTTCCATGGCATCCAGTAAAGCCATACCCAAGCCTGTACTGACTTTGCCGTTAAAAACCAGTGGGTCAGCGATGTAATCAGCGACGACAGCGGGGTCTCGGCTGACTTGTTCAGCGCTTAACGCCAACATGCCGAGCTTGGGCGTCAGATAACGCAGCAAACGCCCCAGCCAAATGACCGGCGCGGGGGCGGGGTCCACGGCCTCAAAGGCGGGCCCAGAAAACATGGCGCCACGGTAGTCCTGTTGCTTTTCCAACAGCAAGTGCGCGGCAATCAAGCCGCCCATACTGTGGCCCAAAAGAAAGACGGGCGTGTTGGGGTACCAATCACTGATTTGGGCGCGCAGGCTATTGAGCGGCTCTAGGTACTCTGTGAAGCGACCGATGTGCGCGCGCTGACCCGGTGACGCGCCATGCCCGATGTGATCGGGGCCGACGACCGCAACGCCAAGCGCATTAAATCGGGCGGCGAGCTGCTCATAACGCCCCGTGTGTTCGGCCAAGCCATGGACCAACAACACACAGGCCTTCGCGCCCTCAACACCCCAGTGCCGGTATCGTATGCCGCTGGAAAGACTTTGCATCGGTCGCTCCTCCATTCATTGTGAGCCCCGGTTCAAGGCGCCGGGGCAAACTAACCCCAACGTTGCCCGGTATCGTGGCGCGCGGCCATCGCGTCAGCAGCGGAGGCTGGCTAGCGATGCACCCGGCGCTTTATCGGTGTGCTAGTCGGCGACGGGCGTCAGCCAGTCCCCGTAGGCAGGCTGCTCACCGCGCACCGCCTCGAAGTAGATCTTCTGCAATTTTTCTGTAATGGGGCCGCGCGAACCCGAACCAATGGTCCGGTGATCCAGCTCCCGAATGGGAACAACCTCTGCCGCAGTGCCCGTAAAAAACGCCTCTTCCGCCACATAGACCTCGTCACGGGTGATGCGCTTTTCCCTCACCGTGAGACCTTGATCAGCCGCAATGCGCAAAATACTGTCCCGGGTAATGCCCTCGAGGCACGACGTCAGCTCCGGGGTATACAACACACCGTCGCGAACCAGGAAAAAGTTTTCACCACTACCCTCGGCAACGTAGCCCTCGTTGTCCAGTAACAGGGCTTCTTCAAAGCCCGCATCCATCGCTTCGCGCAAAGCGAGAATGGAGTTGATGTAATTGCCGTTGGCTTTGGCTTTGCACATCGTGATGTTGACGTGATGGCGCGTATAACTGGAGGTGGTAATGCGTATGCCACGATCTCTGGCTTCTGGGTCCATGTAAGAAGGCCAAGGCCATGACGCCACCATGACATGGGTTTTTAGGTTGTCTGCCCTGAGACCCATACCCTCTGAGCCGAGAAAACACATCGGCCGGATATAGCCCTCTTCCAAGCCGTTCTCCCGCACCACCGCTCGTTGCGCAGCGTTGAGCGTGTCTTTGTCGAAAGGCATTTCCATGCGCAAAATATGGGCGGAGCGGAACAGCCGATCGGTGTGTTCCTTGAGGCGAAAAATACAGGGGCCATCCGGCGTTTTATAAGCCCTTACTCCCTCGAAAACGCCCAGACCGTAGTGGAAGGTGTGAGTCAGCACATGCACCCGCGCCTCTTGCCAGGGCACCATTTCGCCGTCCAGCCAAATGTGGCCACTGAGTTGTGATAAGTCCATTACGGTTCCTTAACGTTTTTGCCGCGACCGAGATTCTACCCTGCCTGCAGGCCGGGTAATAAGGCCGAGGTCACCTTTTTCACTTGTTCGCGCAGCCTTTCGTAGGTCGACGCTTGCGCCTCCGCGACGGCCCCCTCAAGCGCCAAAGCATGGGTGTCGCCACGGTACGCTAGATACGCTTGCGACATCACTGCAGACTGCTCGGCAGAAATGAGCGCACATGACTGCAGCGACTCCAGTATCCGAATCACATCAGACCACGCCGTCAGCTGCGGATACGCACTGGCATGATTCAATACGAGATATTGCACCGCAAACTCAATATCGACGACGCCGCCAGGGTCATGCTTTAAGTTGAATCGCAGCCCGTCACCGGGAGCGGTTCCGTGCTCGGCCCGCATCTTCTGGCGCATATCAATAACGGAAGCTGCCAGCGTCGGTTGCTCTCTAGCCTGACCCAGCACTTCTCTTCGTAGCGATTCGAGCGCTTCTCGCAAAGCGGGATCACCCGCCACTACTCGACTGCGCACCAATGCCTGATGCTCCCAAGTCCACGCTGATTCCAACTGATACCGGCGTAGCGACTGCAGCGTTGTCGCCACCAACCCGGAATCGCCGTCGGGTCGCAACCTGAGATCGATCTCATAGAGCCGCCCGGATAGTGTCTGAGCCGACAACACGTGCACAACCCGCTGCGCCAAGCGGGTGTAGAAACGAGTATTGTCGATCACTTTGGGGCCCGCGGTTTCACCCGAGGCACCGTCAAAGACAAACACCAGGTCGAGGTCAGAGCCATAACTCAATTCAAGACCCCCGAGCTTGCCATAGGCCATCACGGCAAACCCCGCCTGTTCGTGCTGCGGCTCACCGAAGCGCTGCACCAGCTCTGCACGCGCCACCGCGATCGCTTGCTCGATCATCACCTCGGCTAAAAAAGATAAATTGTCGCTGACTTTCATGAGCGGCAATGTGCCGGTCAGCTCGCTCGCTGCCACGCGCAGGACCACCCCATCCTTAATACGACTCAGTGCGCCCATCTGGCCTTCGAGATCTTCCTCAGGAATCCGCAAGAGCTGCTGCCTGACCAAAGACTTGAGTTCATCGCGACTAGGCGCGCTGTAGAGGGTAGACTCGTGCAACAGCTCGTCGACCAGCTCGGGTCTGGTCGCCAGCTTATCAGCAACCCAGACACTCGCCGCGACCAGTGATACCAGATGTGCCAAGGCATGCGGATTTTCCTGCAACAACACAAGATAAGCACTGCGACGGCAGACCGCGCGCACAAACGGCAGCGCTCGCTCCAGCGCGTCATCGGGTGATTCAGCTGAAGCCGCCGCTTCACACAACAGAGGCAGAAAAGACTCCAGACGTCGACGCCCTTCGCCCTGCAATGCGGCGACCCAAGAACTTTCCAGAAACCCGGTGATCGCCTGCCACGTCTGCTCGGCACGCCGATAGCCCAGATCACTCAGTGCCTTCGCGTTGAGCGCAGAAAACGATCGGCCCGCGGGTGTGGGGCCGTTTTCCAGCTCTTGGGATGGCTCAGATATTAAGTCGTTGAACAGAGCCGCGACGCCTTGGCGGGCTTGTTGCACCGCAATATCGAGCGCCTGCCACGAAGGGAAACCCGCTAACTGCGCCACCTGCGCTTGAGTCAGGGCGTCGGTGGGCAACGTCTGGGTTTGTCGATCCTGAACCGCTTGCAAGGCGTGCTCTGCCTTTCGTAACAGTCGATAGTGTGCAGCTAATCGCGTCCCGTCTTGGACTGGCAAAACCGTCGCCTGCGACAGCGCAGACAGGCTCTCGAGCAGAGGCCGGCACCGTAATTCGACCATCCTCCCGCCATGAATCAGCTGCAGGCTTTGCGCGATAAACTCGATTTCACGAATACCCCCGCCGCCCCGCTTTATATCGCTGTCGATTCCCAGCCTTGCTACTTCGCCGCGCATCATCGACTTCATGTCCCGCAATGCGGCAATCACTGAGAAGTCGGTATAACGGCGATACACAAACGCCCCGAGCATTTTCATGAGTTGAGTTTGGTCATCGCAGGAGCCGGAGATCGGCCGCGCCTTGATCATGGCGTAACGCTCCCACTCCCTGCCCTGCTGCTGGTAGTAAAGTTCTAGCGCATTGAAAGAGCCAACCAGAGCGCCGCTATCGCCATAGGGCCTGAGGCGCATATCCACGCGAAAGACAAAGCCGTCTTGCGTAACTGCGTCGAGTAATCTGATCACCATCTGCCCCAACCGGGTGAAGTACGCCTGATTGTCGATGCTCTGTCGACCCCCTTCGGTGACGCCCCCCTCGCCATAAGCAAAAATCAAATCGATGTCTGAGGAAAAATTCAGCTCGTTGCCGCCGAGTTTGCCCATGCCGAGAATCAACAATGACTGGACTTTGCGACTCTCAGCGCCGACAGGCTCGCCATACTTCGGGGTCAGCGCATCAGTAGAGAACTTCAGTGCGGCACGAATGGTGCAATCAGCCAGTGCGCTAAGGTCGGCGCAGGTAGTCTCGATATCCGTAAGCTGCGCGTGATCACGCCAGAGAATCCGCAGCATCTGGCGCTGGCGAAACATTCGTAACGCGGCAAGCGTTTCCGCCTCATCATTAGCAGCGGGCGCATCTTCAGCCAGAGCCTGATCCCAGTCATCGGGCGTGCTATCCCGGGCGTTGAGTAAGGCGCCATTGGATAGCGCAGTGATCAGCCATTCCGTCTGGCGCGCCGCCTGCTCGGCAAAAAAGTCGCTGCTGGCAAGCAGCGATTCAAACGCAGGCCGCTGATCGGCAGCGTTCACCGCGGCAACCAGCGCCTCATACCGGCCATCCCCGATACGCGTGGTCAATCGCGCGTGGGCTTCACGCAAGCGGCTGCTCAACAACTCGGGAATTGCGAGAGGTGTCGACGTCATGCATCACGACCGATCTTAAAGAGACTCATAGCCTATCGGCTACTCGATGACCCCGCCAGCGACTCGCCTCTACTCGCATCACCGCGATTTTTACCCTTTTTCGCCCCGTCATGTATCGGGTAGGATGCGCCTCCCCGCGGGTGACGACGCCCGCCGAGTGACACAAGCAAGACAGACAGATGGTAGCCAGCGCAGACAACATCGAATGGTTTCGCTACACGGGCCCTTACATCAAGGCACACCGGGGGCGGACATTTGTTGTGTATCTGGGTAATGGCGCGTTGGGGTCCGAGGGCTTGGTCACACTCGTCCACGACCTAGCACTCCTTCATTCACTTGGCGTGCGCTTAGTCCTGGTCCATGCGACGAGAGACGCGATTGATCGGGCACTGACAGAAAAAGCCATGCCCCAGCAATTTCACGAGGGGGTGCGCATCACTGACGGCGCCACGCTGGAGATCGCCAGTGATATCGCCGCACAACATCGACTCGAGCTTGAGCGGCTGCTGTCTATGGGCTTGCCCAACACCCCACTTCGAGGCGCGAGGCTTCGAGTGATGGGTGGCAATATGATCACCGCACGACCGCTTGGCATCCGCGACGGCATTGATCATCTTCATAGTGGCGCAGTGCGGCGCGTTGACGCAGACGCGATCACAGCCATTCTGAATAACGATGCCATTGCTCTTGTTCCGCCGCTGGGTTATTCCCCAACCGGCGAGCTGTTCAGCGTCAGCGCCAGCGAGGTTGCCGAGTCGGTTGCAACCGCAATTAGTGCGGATAAGCTGATTTTCATTGACCGGCCTCCGGGGTTGCTGAACACGGAGGGGGAATTGGTGCGGCAATGCACGGTTGCGGCGGCCGAGCAGCTTTCGCTTCAAACCACAGAGCAACGGCGACTCCGCGATGCGGGATGTCGCGCCTGCAACCGGGGCGTGGAACGCTGTCACTTTATTAGCTTTGAGAAGCCCGGCGCACTGCTAGAGGAACTGTTTACCCATGATGGCTCCGGCACCCTGATCGCACAAAATCCCTACGAACAAGCCAGAAGCGCCGAGATTGATGATATCGCCAGTATTGTCGAGTTGATTCGACCCTTGGAGGAAGCGGGCGCGCTGGTAAAAAGATCTCGCGAGCGACTGGAAGAAGAAATCGCCCATTTTTCGATTCTTGAGCGAGACGGCCGCGTCGTCGCTTGCGCCGCGCTATACCCCTACCCCGACGAGCACATGGGGGAGATTGCTTGTGTCGCGACGCACCCCGATTACCGTGGAGCGGGCCGCGCGGAGCAGTTACTCGATGTGCTACTCGCTAACGCGCGCGCATTGTCACTGACGCAGGTTTTTGCATTGACTACGCAAAGCACACATTGGTTTATCGAGCAGGGGTTTGTAGCCGCCTCTCAAGACCAGCTGCCCGTCGAAAAGCAGCGCCTTTATAACTGGCAGCGCAACGCTTCGGTGCTATTGCTCAGCTTGTGACCCCCAATAACGGGCAGTGTTAAGCTAGCGCGCCTGGTTGCATCACTTGGAGAGCCCGATGCCGCAATATCGATCCCGCACATCAACCGCCGGCCGCAATATGGCGGGTGCGCGCGCTTTGTGGCGTGCGACCGGGATGCAAGACGGCGACTTCGAAAAACCCATTATTGCGGTCGTCAATTCCTTTACCCAGTTCGTGCCCGGGCATGTCCACCTCAAAGATCTCGGCCAACTGGTCGCGCGAGAAATTGAAGCGGCGGGTGGTGTCGCCAAGGAGTTCAATACGATTGCTGTCGATGACGGCATTGCCATGGGGCACGACGGCATGCTCTACAGCTTACCGTCTCGGGACCTGATTGCCGACTCTGTGGAATATATGGTCAACGCTCACTGCGCCGACGCCATGGTCTGTATTTCCAACTGCGACAAAATTACCCCGGGGATGCTCAACGCCGCTATGCGAATCAACATCCCGGTCGTGTTTGTATCGGGCGGCCCCATGGAGGCAGGCAAGACCGCGCTCTCTGAGCACAAGCTCGATTTAGTCGACGCCATGGTGATTGCCGCCGACAGTAGCGCTGACGACGCGACCGTCGAAGCTTATGAGCGCTCAGCGTGCCCCACCTGCGGCTCCTGCTCTGGCATGTTCACCGCCAACTCGATGAATTGCCTGACCGAGGCGCTCGGGCTAAGCCTGCCGGGTAACGGCTCTTTGCTCGCAACTCACGCTGATCGCGAGCAGCTGTTTTTGCGCGCCGGGCGTTTGATTGTCGACCTCGCAAAACGCTGGTACGACGCGGATGATGCCTCAGCGCTACCGCGAGAAATTGCCAGTCAAAAAGCCTTTGAAAACGCGATGAGTCTCGATATCGCGATGGGTGGATCGACCAACACGATTCTGCACTTATTGGCGGCGGCACAGGAAGCCGGCGTGGATTTCGATATGGCCGCTATCGACACGCTCTCTCGCAAAGTGCCCCAGCTATGCAAAGTTGCGCCCAGCACGCCGCTCTATCACATGGAGGACGTGCACCGCGCAGGCGGGGTTATGGCGATTTTAGGGGAGCTTGCGCGCGGGGGCTTACTCCACCTTGACTGCCCGACCGTACACAGTCCCAGTCTGGGTGCGGCGCTCACGCAATGGGACATCGCACAATGTGAAGACGAAGCGGTCAAAACACTCTACGCCGCCGGACCGGCGGGCATTCCAACACAGCAAGCGTTCAGCCAGAACTTGCGCTGGCCCAGTCTCGATCTAGATCGACAGGGTGGGTGCATTCGTGACATGGCTCACGCCTATTCTCAGGAAGGCGGGCTGGCGGTTCTCTTTGGCAATATCGCGGAATTGGGGTGCGTGGTGAAAACCGCAGGTGTTGACGAGGATTCGCTCCACTTTAAGGGGCCTGCGCATATTTGCGAAAGCCAGGAAGCTGCCGTGGCCGATATTCTCGAAGATCGCGTCAAAGCCGGTGATGTTGTCGTAGTTCGGTATGAAGGGCCTCGTGGTGGGCCGGGAATGCAGGAAATGCTCTACCCCACCAGCTACCTGAAATCCAAGAGCTTAGGCAAGGCGTGTGCGCTGATTACCGATGGCCGCTTTTCGGGCGGTACCTCCGGGCTATCGATCGGCCACGTTTCACCCGAGGCTGCTGCCGGCGGTGCCATAGGACTCATTGAGCAAGGTGACCTCATCGAAATCGACATTCCCGCTCGGGCCATCAACGTGCTAGTAGAACCATCTACTCTCGCAGAACGCAGAGAAAAAATGCAGCAACGTGATCGGGCCTGGCACCCGGTATCAGAGCGCCCTCGGCAAGTGTCAACCGCGCTCAAGGTTTACGCGAGTATGGTAACCAGCGCGGATAAAGGCGCGATTCGCGATCGCGCGCTCATCGAGGGCGATCGGTAGTCACTCCCGCTAGCGCGGCGAGATCTTCCCGAAGGGATACCAGCCTCCCGCGCAGTTTTCGGTCCTGTTTTTCGGTCCGCATGGCGAGCACGTCGCGGGTGAGTAACAGAATGACCTCACCATTGTGTTCAATACCCTCCCGGTAAGCCGGCAACAGGGCTTCCTCTCGGCCGGCGATGAGTGCGCGAACTTGATCCGGCCAAGCCGGCTCCGCGGGCAGCAAAATGTCTGAGAGCGTCGCGATCCAGACTCGCCGGTCTTCCAACCAAAATCGATCCAGACGCGTCATCTCCGCCACACCGACCTGCATTCGCCGTAACTGTTCGTCTGTCAGCCGACCCAGGTAATTCCCGAATTGATCGTCGAAACGGTCCTCTAGGTCCGCTCGGTACTCCACATCGTCACGGATCAGGAGATCCGCCTCAAACTCTTCCTGCTTGGCCTGCAGCACGTCAATAAACTGCTGACGCTGCTCCGCGCTGAGGTCTTGCCCAGTGCTGATCAACAGCTCTAGAAACGGATCCTGAAACCGGATCGCGGCGGCCTCAATATCCGCCGCCATTTTTCTGGCGGAGTCGAGCGGGACGCCGTTATCCAAAATCTGCAGCGCATCGTCTAGCAATGCCACGTACACCGGGAGCTCTTCGGCACGATGCCATTCGATCAGCGTGTCGAAACGCGCATCGAAACGCGCCTGTTGCTCGCGATCGAGCGAGACGTAGTCGTCGAGATACCACCGCACAAGAATGTCCACGCGGTTGTAGATTAATTGGGTGGCCGAGCAGCCACTCAACAGCAGCAAGAGCATGAAATAAGACAGCATGCGCAGCGGTGTCCGCCAAAAACCGCGCATGCGGCGTAGCGCCTCAGCGGCTGTGCGCGCGCCAGCAAAGAAACTCATCACGAGCAAACGCCTCGCATCAGGGATGCGGGGTCAATTAGGCGGCGTTGGCGAGCACGAGCCCCTTGCCGTCGAGCGCTGACAGAATCGCAGCCAGCGATGCCTGCACGATGTCGTGACTGCGACCCACACCGCAGGGGCGCTCGCCATCGATGTTTAACTGCACGTAACACACGGCCTCCGCATCTGCACTTTGACCCAGCGTATGCTCAGAGTATTCGACCACGACGATGTGTCGACCCGTAAAAGCTTCCATTGCCTGCACAAACGCATCAACAACGCCATTGCCGTTGCCCGACAGACTGATCGTACCCTGTGGTCCGTGCAACGAAACCTCCAAGCCGTCCGCGCCGTCCTGCCGAGACAACTGGTAATTACCGAGCTGCCAGCGTTCTGCCGTGCTGAGATAAGTCTGGGTAAACAACGAGAAGATATCCTCAGAGGACACCTCGGTCTCGCTATCTTCTGCCAGCCCTTGCACTGCCGAGCTGAAGTCGACCTGCAGCCAACGCGGCAACTCGAGGCCGTAGTCGCGTCGCAGCACATGAGCAACACCACCCTTTCCTGACTGGCTATTGATACGAATCACTTCCTGATAGGTACGGCCAATATCAGCGGGATCAATCGGCAAATAAGCCACATCCCACTCGTCGTCCGCGCTGCGCTTGGAAAGGCATTTGTGAATCGCGTCCTGATGACTGCCAGAGAATGCTGTAAAAACCAATTCGCCCGCATAGGGATGGCGGGGGTGCACCGGAAGTTGGGTGCACTCGCGCGCGACGGTGCAGATCTCGTCCATGTTGGCAAAATCGAGCTGCGGATCGACACCTTGGCTATAAAGGTTCATCGCCATGGTCATGATATCCATGTTGCCCGTGCGCTCACCATTGCCCAGCAAGGTCCCCTCGACACGATCGGCGCCGGCCATGACGCCCAGCTCAGCCGCCGCGACCGCGCACCCGCGGTCGTTATGTGTATGCAAAGAGATAACGAGTGCGTCTCGGTTCTGGATGTGATCGCAGAACCACTCAATCTGATCGGCATAAATATTCGGTGTGCTCATCTCTACCGTAGCTGGCAAATTGATAATCACGGGACGCTCGGGAGTCGGTGCGAGCACCTCATTAACCGCGTCACAGACGTCTACGGCAAAATCCATTTCCGTACCGGTAAAACTCTCGGGGCTGTATTCGAAAATCCAGTCAGTCTCTGAGCGGGCGTCCGCTGCCGCCTTGACCAAACGCGCACCGTTAACCGCAATATCGCGGATACCATCGCGATCGAGCCCGAAAACGTGTTCGCGCTGAACGGTCGATGTGCTGTTATAAAAATGCACAACCGCTCGACGGACGCCGGCCAACGCCGCGAAGGTTCTTTCGATTAAGTCAGCCCGGGCCTGCGTCAGCACTTGCACGGTCACATCTTCGGGAATGCGCTGCTCCTCAATCAGCTTTCGCAAGAAGTCAAAATCGTGACTCGACGCCGAGGGGAATCCGACCTCAATCTGCTTAAACCCAATAGATACCAGCAATTCCCACAAACGAAGCTTTTGCTCGGCATTCATGGGCTCTACCAATGCCTGATTGCCATCGCGCAAATCGACTGAGCACCACTCAGGCGCTTGCGTAATAGTGCGATCCGGCCAGCGCCGGTCAGGCTTTGAGACGGGGCGAAACGCCCGGTATTTCTGATGGTCGAAACGCATCGTTTCCACGTTGGCAATCCTGTCACTAAATACTGGCCGCGTAGTGTACCGAGTCGCCTTTAGAGAAAGTCACTCAAATTAGCAGTTTAGCGGGCTTTTATGGGGAAATAAGTCGATAAATGATATTATATTAGTGTTTTACACTACTAAATGAGAAATTAATGGACAATAGTGGTTCGCTCTTAGATCGTATAGATCGTCGCATTCTCAGGGTATTGCAGCAGAACGCGGGGCTTAACAACCTTGAGCTTGCAGAACAGGTCGGTTTGTCACCAACACCCTGCGCCCGCCGGGTAAAGCGGCTGATCCAGGAAGGAGTGATTACCCACCAGGTCGCCATGGTGGACCCCAAAAAGCTGGGTCTAACCCTGACCGCTCATATCAGCGTGACCATGGATCGCCATACGCCTGACCGGTTCGAAGCGTTCGAAAGCGGCATACAGGAACTGCCCGAGGTCGTCGATTGTTGCGTGGTGACGGGACAAAGTGCGGACTACTTAATGAAGGCGGTCGTGCGCGACATGGCGCACTATGAAAAGTTCTTGCTGGGCAAGCTGACCCGCATACCCGGCGTCACCGGGGTACATTCAAGCTTTGAATTGAGGCGCGTGGTAACTCGGACCGCGATCGCGATCCCAGAAGACTGATCAGGGCGTCGCCAGTTCCTTGTCAACGAGGTAGCGCGCAATTTCCAACATGTTGGTCTGGCTGCCCGCCGCACGTGTTTCGATCAGATACTTTCCCGCTACCATGAGTGAAGGTGTGCCGGATATCTTTGCTGACCGCGCACGCGCGTCGGCTTGGCGGACCTGTGAGTCGACTCCAAATGAGTCAAAAACCTTGTCGAATTGCTCTGGATCCACACCATTATCTTCAAACAAGTCACGCAACTCGAGCCGAGAGACCAGGCGCTTGCGGTCCACATGCATAGCGTCGAATATCACTGGGTGCATGGTTTCCTTTACACCGAGCACCTCGGCGATATAAAACGCCTTGGCATGAATGCGCATGGGATCGTTCCAAACTGCAGGCGAGGGCTGGACAACGGCGCCCTCGGGGAGTTGTTTCCCCCACGCAGTTAACATCGGCTCGAACGTGTAGCAGTGCCCACAGCCGTACCAGAAGAACTCCGTCACAACGACATCATCGCCTCGGCTAACCGCGACAGGCGGGTTGAGCACCTGGTAGTGCTCTCCCTCAACCCAGCGATCTTCTGCCAACGCCTGTAAACACAATGTCAGCGCCGCGAGCGCGACACCGCAGCGTGAAAATAGCTGGCTAAATGAATAAGTCATCGGTTATCCCTCCCTGGATCGACGCGTTAGCTGGCGAGACCCGCTGTCTGCGGACTATGAATTGGGTTGCAGCCCCGAAATATAACTCGCCACTGCCTCAATCTCCATGTCGCTCATGCGGAACGCTGTGGTGCGCATAATCTTGGCATCACCCCCGTTGGTGCGGCCGGCGGGGTCTTCATACCCTTTGCGAAACATCTTGAGTTGCGTAGCAATGTAATCGGCGTGTTGGCCAGCCAACGCCGGATAGCCGGCGGGCCCGTTGCCGTTCCCTGTCGGGCTATGACAGCCCGAACACGCCGGCACTTCGCGCTCTGCGATACCCGCCAAATACACTTTACGACCCAGATCAACCTTGCTCGCATCAGCCATTCCGCCGCTGCGCGACTGCGCATCGTAGAAAGCAGCGATATCGGCCAGGTCTTCATCGGTCATGTTATCGACCTGACCCGCCATCAGTGCCACAGGGCGCCTGCCGTCGCGAATATCTTTCATTTGCTTCAGCAAGTACTTGTGGCCCAACCCGGCCAGCTTCGGAAAGGTTGGAACCGCGCTGTTGCCATCAGTACCGTGACAGGCAACACAGGTTGTAGCCTTGGCCTGACCAGCGTCGGCATCACCACCCGCAGCGAAAGCACCGGACGCTGACGCCAGTAGCACTCCTGCAACAAGGTGAATGATCAACATGATTCGACGATGCAACATAGCGATACCTGTCCGTCTGAGTAACTACTGGGAATGGGTTGAAACTGCCTTACTGAGCAGTAGACATATAGGTAATTAAGGCGGCGTAATCTTCGTCGCTGCAGCCATTACAAAGGCCACCGGGAGGCATGGCATTCAAGCCATTGCGCACTGACGCGACCAGCGCCTCCATGCCCTTCGCCATGCGCGGGGCCCAGGCCTCCGCATTGCCAGTCGCCGGAGCGCCCGCGACACCAACAGCATGGCATGCACCACAGGATGCTGCATACTGCGGCGGGGGATCGCCCGCCAACACAGCCGGTGCCGAAAGGGTCGCCAGAACAGCCGCCAGAGCTGCCTTGTTGCGGATAAATGCTGTTGTTCTCATGGTCGAAACCTCTAATAACGCTAATCAATAACTTCTATTTAGTTTTGCGGCTCACCCTTCCCAGGTTCGCCGCCCTGCCTAATCGCCACGTGCCCGGCGAACCGGAGGCGCCGGGTCTCACAATCCAGCGCCAATGCCGCGCCGAAGTTTTACGACGCAGGTAGCACTCTGGCTCAAATGACGCTCAGTCATTTTACTCGCCTCCCTTAAGGCACGCTTAAGAGTTGCGGGACTCTCTATGCGCCCGACACCGGCATAAAACCGCGTTTTTTCAGCCTAGTGCCGCAAAGAGCGTGGCATTATAGACGTTCCGTGTCTTGGCACAAATCGCAAAATGACCGACTTAAAGGCCTCTTCGAGGGTGCTCAATTTTCGCAATGCTGCATTTCTGCAGAGCGCGAGTGCGGTCGAGAATGCCCCTGCTGACGAAGGCTGGGAAGTCGCATTCGCGGGTCGGTCTAACTCTGGAAAATCAAGTGCAATCAACACGTTAACATCTCAGGGGAAGCTGGCAAGAACATCGAGGACACCGGGCAGGACACAGTTAATTAACTTTTTCACACTCAGCGACAGCCAGCGGCTCGTGGACCTGCCGGGGTATGGCTTTGCGAAGGTACCGCTCGCGGTCAAAAAACAGTGGAATCAGCAGCTCGAGCGCTACCTGCAATACCGAAAAAGTCTGCGCGGCCTGATCATGCTGATGGACATTAGGCACCCGCTTACCGATGCCGACCAGCAGATGCTCGGGTGGGCGATTGCCGCATCAATGCCCGTGCATATCCTCCTGACTAAATCTGACAAGCTCAAGCGCGGACCGGCGCAAGCCACTTTGCTGTCGGTACGGGGGCAACTCGCCGAACACGAAGACTTGATCACCGTCCAACTTTTTTCCTCACTCAAGAAACAAGGGGTCGACGGGCTGGCGAAGCAGATCAGTCGTTGGTTAACGGACGAGTCGGTAATAGAGGACGTCTCCGACACAGACACTTAAGATCAGGCGCGCCGTCGCGATATCAGTGCGCTTCATCCCAGTTGTTACCACTGCCGGCTTCAACCACCAGCGGCACATCGAGCAGTCCCACACCCGACATGAGTTCAGTGACGGTCTCGCACAGCTCGGCGGTCGCGCTGGCTTCGACCTCAAACACCAGTTCGTCATGCACCTGCATGATCAGGCGCGCATCGACTTGCGAACGGGCCAGCCAATCATCGACCGCAAGCATTGCCAACTTAATCATGTCTGCCGCGGTACCCTGCATGGGCGCATTGATCGCCGTCCGCTCTGCCGCTTGCTGGCGCTGTTTATTGCGGGCATTGATTTCCGGCAGATAGAGGCGGCGCCCTTTGAGAGTTTCTACATACCCTTTCTCATGGGCGAGCGCGCGGGTCCGCGCCATGTAATCTGCGACCCCCGGATATCGCGCAAAATACAAATCAATATATTCCTGAGCCTCATGCCGTCCCAGCCCGAGTTGCTTCGCCAACCCAAATGCCGACATGCCGTAAATCAAACCAAAGTTAATCGCCTTGGCCTTACGTCGCTGATCAGTAGAGACCTGTTCGATACCTACCCCGAACACCTCAGCTGCAGTCGCGCTGTGCACATCTAGACCCTGCGAAAAGGCAGTTAATAGGCCGGCGTCCTGGGAGAGATGGGCCATGATACGCAATTCGATTTGCGAATAATCCGCGGCGACAATCTGGCATCCAGGTGCCGCAATAAAGGCCTGGCGAATGCGTCGGCCCTCTTCGGTGCGAATCGGGATGTTCTGTAAATTGGGGTCAGAAGAAGACAGACGCCCCGTGGCAGTGACGGCCTGATGATAAGACGTATGGACCCGCCCGGTATGCGGGTCAATCATCTCTGGCAACTTGTCGGTATAGGTGGACTTTAACTTGCTGAGGCTGCGGTACTCCATCAGCACTGCGGGGAGCGGGTAATCCAGCGCGAGTTCGGCGAGCACTTCCTCCGCGGTGGAGGGCGCCCCCTTGGGAGTTTTGCGCAATACGGGCAATTCAAGCTTGTTAAACAGAATCTCCCCGAGCTGCTTGGGGGACCCGAGATTAAATGGCCCGCCAGCCAACTCATGTGCGCGCGATTCCAGCGCCAGTATCCGCTCGCCGAGCTCTCGACTGTGTGCCGCCAGCGTCTCTCGACAGACCAATGCGCCGTTGCGCTCTATTCTCGACAAGACGGGCACCAACGGAATTTCGAGGTCACGGTAGAGCGCGCTTAACTCAGGGGTATCTGCGAGCTGCTGGGACAGGCGCTGATGGAGCCGCAATGTCACCTCAGCGTCTTCTGCAGCATAGGGTGCCGCCTGTTCGATGGGCACCTGGTTAAACGTAATCTGTTTGGCGCCCTTGCCGGCAATCTCTTCAAAGTGGATGGTGCGCTCGCCGAGATATTTCAACGCCAGCGTATCGAGATCATGGCGACTCCCTACGGCATCGAGCACGTAAGACTCCAGCATGGTGTCTTCGCGAATGCCCCGCATCGTAATGCCATGATTGGCCAGAACATTGGCGTCGTATTTGAGATGCTGACCAATCTTTCCCTTACCTTCGTCTTCCAGTAGCGGACGCAAAGCCTCCAGCACGTCCTCGCGATTCAGCTGATCAGGCGCGCCGGGATAATCATGCGCCAACGGCACATAAGCCGCCGCACCGACTTCAACGGCAAATGACACGCCAACAATCTGCGCCGCCATATAGTTCAAGCTGGTCGTCTCAGTATCGAAAGCGAAACACGGCGCAGCATTGAGCTTTCCCAGCCATTGATCAAAGACTTGCTGGTCGAAAATTGTGGTGACTGCGATGCTTTCGCTGGCCGCACTGGGGGCGATACTGCTTTCATCTTCGGGCGAATCGCCCGAGGCGGGGGTAACACCACTCGCGGGCGCGTCACCCGAGAGCAACGCGTCTAGCCAGCTCTTGAACTCGAGCTCGCGAAAGAGCGCTATCAGCGTGTCTGTGTCGGGCGCCACCGAGCTCAGCTGACCTGCCTCAAGCCCGAGGTCGCAATCCGTTTTAATCGTCGCCAACTCGTAACTCAGCTCAGCGTCGGCACGCGATGCTTCCAATTTCGCCGCCAAACCCTTTGCACCGCGAATAGGCAACGTCGCAACCGCTTCGAGTTGCTGGTAAATCGCCGTAATACCACCCAGCGCCTGAAGCAATGCGGTTGCGGTTTTTTCGCCAACACCGGCGACGCCGGGAATGTTGTCGACCTTGTCTCCCATCAGCGCTAGCAGGTCAATAATCAATGTGGGAGGCACGCCGAATTTTTCAACCACCCCCGCAGAGTCCATGGTGGTATTCGTCATGGTGTTGATCAGCGTCACGTGTTCATTGACCAGTTGAGCCATGTCCTTGTCGCCCGTTGAGATCACCACCTCTCGACCCTCGCGGGCAGCCTCAACCGATAACGTGCCAATAACGTCGTCCGCCTCAACACCGCCAATGCAAATCAGCGGCAATCCCATGGCACGTATGGCGTTGTGTATCGGCTCAATCTGCTCCCGCAACTCCTCCGGCATGGGTGGGCGATTTGCCTTGTATTCGGCGTAAATCTCATTGCGAAAGGTCGGGCCTTTAGCGTCGAACACCACCACAAGCTGATCATCGGAGAAGTCTGCCGCGAGCTTCCGGATCATGCCTATCACGCCCTTGGCGGCACCCGTGTTCAGGCCTTTCGAATTGGTGAGTGCTGGCAGTGCGTGATAGGCCCTAAACAGATAGGAGGACCCGTCTACCAGGATCAGGCGATTTTTCATCGGGTTAGTGCTCCCACAAATACTGGGTAGAACGCAAGGTTACCCGCATTTTGGGCACGTCGAGCGGCGCGCGGAAGAAGCCATGTAAATCGCCTCTGGGGTTGATCAACATCACGTTCGCGCTGTGTTCCATTTGGTAGGCGCCATCAGGCTCCGTCACCTTCCGAAAGGGGGCGTTGAGCCGCTGTGCGACACTCAGAATTGACGGGAACTCACCGGTGATTCCAACGAACTCCGAGTGAAAGTAGGGGACGTATTCAGCCAGCCGTGCCGGTGTATCGCGCGCGGGGTCAACAGACACCATGATCACGGCGGTAGCCTCTGAGTCGGTGCCGGAAAGTTGCCGCTTAAGCTCGGCGAGCTCTGACAGCGTGGTGGGGCAAATATCGGGACAATGTGTGAAACCGAAGAAGATCAACGTCCATTGTCCTATCAATTCTTTGTCGGTGAAGCGGGCACCGGTGTGATCCAACAACTCAAACAAGCCGATATCCCGCGGCGGATCAAACAAGAACAAGCCATTTGCCCGCGTCTCGGCCAGACTCATGATTCGCGGCTCGCCAACACGATGGATAAAACTGGCGACCACGATAACCATGAATGCGACGACCCCGACAATGGTCCAGCGAATGCCGCGCTGTTTTGCTTGTGTCACTGCCAAACCCTCGTCACATCGTCAAACCTTGAGCGGCTATACAATCGCCGGCGGGCAAAGCAGCGTGAAGCCTCCTCAGATTCGCACCCTGCCACACTAAACACCCGAGTTCTTCAGCAAAAACCGCAGGTCGCTAATGACGTCTTTATAGTAAAGATCGTCCGAGATCCGCATCATGATCCAGCCCGCGGGGTCAACAACGTACCATTGGCTCGGGGACGACAGCACCTCCGGAACCAACGTTTCGAGCACCCCTTTAGGGGCCGTTAACACGGTCATGCCGGCGTGCTCGACCGCCAACCACTCACTGAGTACCTCGTCTCGCCCGGCAACGTTCCCACCCTGCTCGTTGTCGTTACTGATCGGCAGACTCACCGCGCCAGGCGCAGTATCGCTCAGCAAGACCCTGGCAACACGATTGAAATCTTTACCCAGCGCCAAATGTATTTGCCGAGTCTGGTAAAGCTGTTGCTGACACAGGCCGTCGCACTCGTCACCCCGCTGCACGACCAGCAAGCGCCACTTGACGGGCAAGTCCTGCCAGCGCGTCTCCGCAACACCCTCGTGCCGGAAAGCGATCTCTTTCATTGAGCGCGGCGGTGCAATCAAATCGCCATGATTGGCCGTCCCGACGCGTCCGAGAATGTCGATATACCCACCCTGCACTGCCCACCAAAGCAGCGTCGCCGCCAACATCATAGCGACCGGAATACCGCCAATCAGCAGCAGCACCCTGCGCGCTCGTTGTTGGTCGGCGTGCGTATTCGGCGAGTGAAATTTGTCTATCACGCGCGAGAACCCCTTTGAATCAGGGCCCGTACATTTGTCATCCGAAGGAGTCCAATCAGCATCAAAACCAGTGCCATCGCGAACCATTGCACGGCATACCCTACGTGTTTGGCCGGTGACTGGTTGACCACAGGCCACTCGGCAAGGAGCGCGACTGGCGAATCGGGGCTCACTCTGACCTCGTACGGAAAGACCTCTGTCCCGGTGAGCAGTGACAGCGTGGTCGACCAGTTTTCCCAGTACAGGGTTTGTACATGAGCTGGCAATGTGTCGGGCGGGAGTTGGGGTTGCATCATCATTGGCTTGGTGCTCGGCACATAAACGCGGCCCGTAACGATCGTTGGGCCCTCCCACAACCGCGGCGTGGGCGTCGTGCGGCGCGACGGATCCCCGGCCAACCACCCCAGATTGAGCGGTATCAGCATCCCGCCCTCCAAATCCCGCGCCAAAGCAACCACATGGTATCCCGGTCGACCTCGGTGCAAGCGGTTATCAAGGAGCAAATACCCCCCGTCGACTAGTTCGGCCCGCCACTCAAGTTGCCGATCCGCGCGCGCTTCAGGAGCGACCGTCTCAAGCAGTTGCCGGGGGGCGATTGCCGGCAGGTCGCTGCGCGCTTGCCAACGAGCCTCCAGTGCGGCTTTCTCTTCGGCACGGCCCAGTTGCCAAAACCCGAGGTTTAGTAACAGCGCCAGCAACACCGCTCCCGCCAGCACGGCGCGAACATCCCCGCGGATCTCCAGCGTCCCGATACATCGGTTAAACTGCATTCATCACTCCTCGCCCGCGCCGACGGTCTTCTATACGCGCACAGAACAGGCTCTCTGCATGATCAAGACACTCATCATCCTGCTTATGATAGCGCTCGTGGTAAGCCTGGCATCCGGACTGGTATTCCTCATGTCTGATCAGGGTGACTCGCAAAAAAGGCGCTTATTCACCTCTCTGGGCGTGAGGCTCACGCTTGGAGTGTGTCTACTCGGGGTCATCTTATATGGCGTCATTACCGGCCAGCTCGGGCACAAAAACCCATGGGATGCTGGGCCGAACCCTGGGCAAATCGCCCCGCCGGAATAGCCCGCTCACGGGCCGACCTGATAACAAAAAAGGGCGCCGTGGCGCCCCTATTGCACATATCTCGGGTCACAGAATATAGACAAACAAAAACAGGAACACCCAAACAACATCCACAAAGTGCCAGTACCAACTGGATGCCTCGAAGCCGAAATGATCGGTCACCGTGAAGTGTTTGTTTTTCACCGAGCGGATCAGCTGGATGAGCAGCATGGTCATACCCATGGCCACGTGAAAGCCGTGAAATCCGGTCAGCATAAAGAAAGTCGAACCGTAAATGCCTGAGTTGAGAGTCAGCCCGTAGAGCGCATAGGCTTCGTAATACTCTGCCGCCTGCAGCCCCAGAAATACGAGCGCCAGTCCCACGGTAATACCCAGCCAGAGATTAAACTTGCGGCGGTTATCCGCCAAGATGGCTGTGTGGGCCACGTGAACCGTAGCACTGGAAGACAGCAGAATGATGGTATTCCACATGGGTAACCAGGCATACCAAGCGTGTGCATCGGCAGGCGCCATGGATTTTTCTTGGGATATGAAGGCGCCATTGTTGGCGATCGCCTGGGCATCAGCCCCGCCGACCACTTCCTGAGGCGTGGTTACGGGCGGCCAGGCAAACTCAAACCCGGGCCACAGGAGCCCATTCATGCGCCCGCCCTCACCTTCTCCGGCCAACCATGGGCCAACAAACTGCCGCACGTACAACAAAGCGCCGAAGAACGCCGCGAAAAACATCACCTCCGAGAAGATGAACCAGAACATACCCAGCACATAGCTCTGGTTGAGCTGACTGCTATTCATACCCGCCAAGTTTTCGCGAATCGCCGTACCAAACCAGCTGGCGAGCGTAAAAATGAAGAACACGAGGCCTACCGTTAGGACCCACACCGGCGTACTCGAAGACTCCGCAGAGCCGAAAGTCATATCGTTGAGCACCATACCGGCGCCAAAGACCGACAAGATCAAACCGATCGTGGCACGCACCGCCAGACTTGAAGACTCGGGTACGTAATATTTTTCGTGGCCGGCTGTGGAAGATGAATTGCTCGACATAACGATATCCTCGTTGGCTGCCGCGTTAACGGACAGCAAGCCCCTCGGTCACTGACTGGGTGACATCAAACAGGGTGTAAGAAAGTGTGATGGTGTGAATGTCTTTGGGCAAATCCTGATCGACAATAAACTGCAATGGCATCTCCGCGAACGCACGAGCGGCCAGCGCCTGTTGATCAAAACAGAAACACTCTGTCTTGTGGAAATAAGCCGCCGCGCGACTGGGGGAAATGCTGGGGATCGCCTGCGCAGTCATCTCAAATTCAGTGGGGTTAGACGCGCGAAACACGGTGCCATTAGCCGCGCCCGGGTGCACACGCATAACCCGCGCATCCGGTGCAAACGTCCATGGCATCCCATCGTTGTTGATTGCCACGAACTGCACGGTCACTTGGCGGCTCTCGTCTACAGCAGCGGGAACCGCGGTGTAAGCCTGCCCGGCGGTTTTGCCGTTAATACCCAGAGCGTCGCACAGCACGTTATAAAGCGGCACCATTACCACAAAGACAAACGCAAACATGGCCATGGCGGCAACCACTAACTTTAAAGCAGTGTCAGTCGCCGGACTGTGACTTAAACGCAGCATATTTTTTGACCGGTTGATTGCCGCGATTAAATCGTGCCCGCGGGCTTGGGCACGACGGGCGGCTCTTCAAAAGTGTGGTAGGGCGCCGGGGTAGGTACCGTCCACTCGAGACCTTCCGCGCCGTCCCACACCTTGTCTTCGCGCACGGGTTTGCCGGCAACGATAGTGGCCACCACGTTGTACAAAAACAGCAATTGCGACGCGCCGTAAATGAAGGCACCGATCGAAGACATCATATTGAAGTCAGCAAATTGCAACGCGTAGTCCGGGATACGTCGCGGCATACCCGCGAGACCGACAAAGTGCTGCGGGAAGAAGGTGATGTTGAATCCAATAAACGAAATCCAGAAATGGGTTTTACCCATGGACTCGTTGTACATGCGGCCACACCATTTGGGTAACCAGTAATAGACGGCCGCCGTCATAGAGAACACGGCGCCCGCAACCATTACGTAATGGAAGTGCGCGACAACAAAGTAAGTATCGTGATACTGGAAGTCAGCGGGCGCGATAGACAGCATCAAGCCGGTAAAGCCGCCCAGCGTAAACAACACCAAAAAGCCAATGCAAAACAGCATGGGCGTCTCGAAGCTGAGCGCACCGCGCCACATCGTTGTGATCCAGTTGAACACCTTGACGCCTGTTGGCACCGCGATCAGCATCGTCGCGTACATGAAGAACAGTTCACCCGCTACTGGCATTCCCACGGTGTACATATGGTGGGCCCACACAATGAATGAAAGAAACGCAATAGACGCTGTCGCGTAAACCATCGAGGCGTACCCGAACAGGGGCTTGCGAGAAAAGGCCGGGATGATCTGTGAGACCACACCGAAAGCCGGCAGGATAATGATGTATACCTCTGGGTGCCCAAAGAACCAGAAAATGTGCTGGAACAGTACCGGGTCACCGCCACCGGCGGCAGAAAAGAAGCTGGTGCCGAAGTGAATATCCATCAGCATCATGGTCACTGCCCCTGCCAACACGGGCATCACCGCCACTAGCAAGAAAGCCGTAATCAGCCAGGTCCAGACGAACAACGGCATCTTCATATACGTCATGCCGGGGGCGCGCATATTCATCACGGTCGCGATGATATTGATCGAGCCCATGATGGACGACACGCCGAGAATATGGATCGCAAAAATGAAGAAGGTCACCGAAGGGGCAGCGTAAGTGGTCGACAGCGGTGCGTAGAAAGTCCAGCCAAAGGCGGGGGCACCGCCCTCCATAAACAGCGTAGACGCCAGCATCAGAAAGGCGGGCGGCAGAATCCAGAAGCTCCAGTTATTCATGCGCGGTAGCGCCATGTCCGGCGCGCCGATCATCATGGGAATCAACCAGTTTGCCAGGCCAACAAAGGACGGCATGATGGCGCCGAAGACCATTACCAAGCCGTGTAGCGTCGTCATTTGATTGAAGAAGGCGGGCTCCACCAACTGCATGCCGGGCTGAAACAGCTCCGCTCGGATGACCATGGCAAAAAAGCCGCCGAGCAAGAACATGGCGAAAGAAAACCACAGGTACATCGTGCCGATGTCTTTGTGATTGGTAGTGAACAACCAGCGAGTGACGCCTTGCGCAGGTCCGTGATGATGATCGCCCATCGTTATAACTCCCTTAACCGTTCTTCATGCCGGTGATATCACTCGGCTGGACGACATCGCCCGTATTGTTTCCAAACGCATTGCGCTGGTAGGTCAGTACCGCCGCCAGCTCCACATCGCTCAGCTGCCCGCCAAACGCCTGCATAGCGGTGCCCGCGACGCCCTTAGCAACGACAGCCATATGAGCCCCTACGTCACCCAACACGACCGGACTCCCAGCAATGGCGTTGCCAATGCCGCCTTGGCCTTGCGCACCGTGACAAGCGAGACAAGCACCGTCGTAAACTGCTTTACCCTTGGTCATCAGCTCGTCCGCTGAAAGTGTTTGCATCGCGAGCTGGTCCTGAGCAAGAGCAGCGCCGCGCTTCGCCGCCATCCATGCATCAAACTCATCCCTTGAGACGGCGTGCACTTCCACTGGCATAAATCCGTGGTAGGCACCACACAGCTCCGTGCACTGCCCGCGGTAGATACCCTCTTGGGGAACTCGCGTCCACGCCTCGTTGATAAATCCTGGGATCGCATCCCGCTTGACGGCAATTTCGGGCACCCACCATGAGTGGATAACGTCGTTAGCGGTGATCAAAAAGCGCACCTTGGTATTGGTGGGAATCACGAGCGGCTCGTCGACTTCCAGCAAATAATTGGCGCCCTTTGCTTGTGTATTGTAAATCTCTTCTTGAGCGGTAGCGAGGTTGGAGAAAAACGCTACATTTTCTCCCGACTCCTGCAGATATTCGTACTTCCACTTCCATTGATAGCCGGTCACCAGAATATCCAGCTCGGCCTCGTCGTTGTCGTAGACCTCCAGCAACGTCGAGGTAGCCGGTACGGCCATGGCAATCAAAATTAAGAACGGTACCACCGTCCACGCGACTTCCACTTTTGTGCTCTCGTGGAACTGGGAGGCTTGATAACCCTTGGATTTTCGGTGGGCGTACATCGAGTAAAACATGACAGCGAACACGGCGACGCCAATGACAACGCAAATCCACATGATGAGCATATGAAGCTCAAAAATATCGGCTCCAATCTCGGTCACTCCCGGTGACATATTGACCTGGTTCTGCGCCATCACTAGCGGCGCGAATAAGGCCAAAGACGCTCCTGAGAACAGTTTCCCCATCGCGTGCGTACTCCGTCTGTTGTGTGGCGCGCAACCCCGAGCCACTGAGGGGGTAAAAAAACGGCCGGGATTATAGCGAAATTGCGGCAAAATCCATGGGCAAAAGGTCACAGCCCAGCGACGGCGCGTATGGTCGGGGGAGGGCCATATGAATGCCAATGTTTTTTATTAATTTTCCGCATAATCTGCGGTTATGGAGTGTTGATATATCTAGCTATGAATCGAGAAGCTTCACCGCTTCCGCTACCGTCTCGACTCGCCGCGCCGCCGCGCGCGTCACGCGCGTGGGTGGGGGAGCCGCCGGAGGTGTCGGTCGCGCCTCCACAAATCCGCAGGCAACACAACGGCGCTCATCCGCACCGGCATCGATCACCATCCGGTCTTCTGCCTGACACTCCGGGCAAACGGCTCCTGCGACAAAACGCGGACGCTGATTGGTGTCAGCTGGAGAATCCGACATACTCGCGACTCAACAATCTGGGCTGGTTAGTTTAGCAAGCTCAAACGACCGCTGGAGAGGCCAAATTAATGTCTTTGAGTTTCCGAGGTGAGGACAATATCCGCGAGGTATTGGGCTGCACCCCCTCGCTGGGAGAGCGAGTCATGATCGACCCGACCGCCGTGGTCATGGGCGACGTGAGTCTGGGCGATGATGCCAGTGTCTGGCCCCAGGCCGCCATGCGCGGTGATGTTCAGGTCATCCGCATTGGCGCGCGCACCAATGTACAAGATGGTGCCGTGCTGCACGTGACCCATGATGGGCCTTACAACCCCGGGGGCTACCCCCTGCACATCGGCGATGACGTCACCATCGGTCATAAAGCCCTGCTACATGGCTGCACTGTCGGTAACCGTGTACTGGTCGGTATGGGTGCTGTGGTGATGGACGCGGTCGTGGTTGAAGACGACGTCATGATTGCCGCGGGGGCTTTGGTGACGCCGGGGAAGCGTTTGAAAAGCGGTCACCTGTATGCGGGCAGTCCGGCTCGAGAGGTGCGCGCCTTAACTGAGGCGGAACAAGCGTTTTTACCTTATAGCGCGCAGGGCTACGTATCGCTCAAACAGCGCTACCTGGACAACAACCGCTAGCCCAGCTGGCCTTCCCGGAGAGCGGTGATGACCGTATCGGTTCGGGGTGCGTTGCCCGTCCAGAGGTAGAAGCTCTCGGCGGCTTGCTCGACTAACATTCCCAGCCCGTCTCTGACCTGAGCAGCACCGTGCGCTTGGGCCCAGCGCATGAATGAGGTCGGCTGTGCACCATATGCCATGTCGTAACACACACCGTCACCGGCGAGCGTTAGCGACTCAGGCAATGGCAACATCTCACCCGATAGCCCAGTGCTGGTGCCATTAACCACCATATCCCAAGGCCCCTCAGGTATTTCAGCATAGGCGCCACCCACCACAGAGCATCGTTCACCAGACCACAGCGCGGCCAGAGCCGCTGACCGATCAGCGGTGCGATTAGCAATGAATATGCTACGCGGGCCCTCAGCGAGCAGCGCAGCGATCACGCCTTTCACAGCGCCACCCGCCCCCAACAACAGCACGCGCGCGTCGGCGAGAGGCCAACCGGCATTGGTCACGATGTCGGCAATTAATCCTTTGCCGTCGGTATTGTCGGCCAACAACCGCCCGTCGTCGCTCACCGTTAAAAAATTGGCCGCTCCTGCGGCGCGGGCTCGATCTGAAGCCTGATCGGCTAACTCAAATGCCCGTATTTTGAAGGGCAGCGTGACGTTCAGTCCTCGGCCACCCTCCTGAAAAAACTGACTGACCCAGTCCTCAAACAAATCTTGCGCCACCAACTCCGCGCTGTAATGGATAGCGCTATTGTACTGGCTGGCAAACGCCGCATGGATTTTGGGTGAAAGGCTGTGGGCAATCGGATTTCCCGCAACGGCGAAACGCCCGGGAATGCTCTTCGCTAACGTCATGTCGCTCTGCCTTTTCGACGATTCGCGCGAGTTAGTGCGAACTCGCCTCACCATTCAGACCCAGCCAATCTCGGGGCCTTAAGAAATCGCTCATCAATCGCGCCTCGGGGGTGCCTTCCTGCGGGCTCACTCCATACTCCCAGCGCACCAGCGGCGGCAAAGACATCAGGATCGCCTCCGTCCTGCCATTGGTCTGCAGGCCAAAAAGGGTACCCCGGTCATGCACGAGGTTAAACTCGACGTAACGGCCGCGCCGATACAGCTGCCACTGTCGCTCGGCTTCAGTCCATGGCGCATCTTTCCGACGCTCGAGTATCGGCGCATAAGCCGACAAAAAACCATCGCCAACGCTGCGCATGAACGCGAACGTTTGGTCGAATCCCCACTCGTTGAGATCGTCATAAAACAAGCCGCCGACACCACGGGGTTCCTGTCGGTGTGGCAGAAAGAAATATTCGTCACACCACTGCTTATAGCGCGAGTAAACGTCGTCGCCAAAAGGATCGCAGGCGGCCTTGGCGGCCGTATGCCAAGACACGGCGTCTTCTTCGTATCCATAATACGGCGTCAGATCAAAGCCGCCACCCATCCACCATACCGGCGGCTCTCCAGGCTTCTCTGCCATAAACAGACGGACATTGGCATGCGACGTCGGCGCGTGAGGGTTGCGTGGGTGAATCACCAAGGACACCCCCATCGCGCGAAAACTTCTCCCGGCAAGCTCTGGCCGATGCTGGGTCGCGGACGCGGGCATGCCGGCTCCCACGACGTGAGAAAAATTCACGCCGCCCTTCTCGATGACCTCGCCCTCAGCCAAAACGCGGCTGATACCACCGCCCCCCTCGGGACGATCCCAGGAATCGGTCATAAATGCTGCGCCGTCAATATCCGACAGCGCCTCACAAATCCGCGATTGCAACGACTTGAGGTAAGCCTCTACCGCCTCATAATCCATCAGTTATTTCCCATTGGGGTGTCATGGGCGCACCAGCGCGCCATCCTCTACCCGCCGTATTGTTGATGCTTTACCCGCCGGGTCAAGACCACCCGGCATTGCAGGGAGACGGGTGCCAAAATAGCGCCTGACCTGCCATAGGGTATGCGGCGCGGGCAACCCAGCGGGATTAGCGCTGGTCGATACCAGCGGTCCGCCGAACGCGCGGCTCAGTGCACGCAACGCCGGTGCGGAAGTAACGCGAATCGCGACGTGGTCGCTGTCACCCGTGATCCACGGCGGCAAAAGGTCGCCATGGGGCACAAGCCAGGTATTGGGGCCTGGCCAAGAATCGAGCAAGGTGCGCTGTTGAGCCGCAGTCAGTCGCGTCATTAGTGGCGCAAAGTCGTGAGGATCGGCGGCGACAATAATCAGGCCCTTATCTACCGGCCGCCGCTTCATCTGCAACAGACAATCCACCGCGTCCTCGTCCTCGGGATCACAGCTCAGGCCCCACACGCCCTCGGCCGGACACGCGACCACCTCACCCGCAGCGAGCGCTGCCGCAAAAAAAGGGGCGCGCCACTGAGCATGACAGTGAACAGAATCCGACGCTTGCATGGTGGGTGCCAAGGCTCGAGAACCGTTGAAAACCCTACCATAACGCAGTCACGCCACCCGGAGCGAATGATCTCGACTATCGGATCACACGATAGCCACCCTCGCACTGACTCACCCAACCGCGAACCTCTAAATCGACGAGCGTCGCTAGGCATTGATCGATGGGCCATCCCAGCGCCACCGCCAAATCGTCTGCGGCATAGGAGCCGCACCCCAACAACCTGACGAGATGCTTTTGCTGGGGGCTCAGCAAATGGCGCTGTGCTGAGTCGTCCGCGACTAACGCGGCATCGCTTGCCGCCGGCCTGCGGGCGGCATCCACGCCCAGATGTAATAAGAGTGCCTCTGTGGATTGAGTCAGTATCGCGCCATCCTCAAGCAGATAACGGCAGCCCGCGCCCTCGGCGTGATAAACCGACCATGGCAATGCCAAAACGTCGCGCCCTTGGTCAGCGGCGGCAGAAGCCGTGATTAACGTCCCGCTGGGCCGCCCCGCCTCGATCACCAGCGTAGCCGCGCTAAAGCCCGACAGCGTGCGGTTTCGTCGATAAAAGTGATGTCTGCGCGGCGCGGTCCCCAGGGGAAACTCGCTGACCAGTGCGCCCGACATCATGATTTCGCCTGCCAAGGGCTGATGCCGGGCGGGGTAGATACGATCGATTCCCGAAGGCAGTACCGCAATGGTCTGAGCACCCGCGATCACTGCTGCTGTGTGGGCCAGGCCATCGACTCCCAAGGCGAGGCCGCTGACAACCGTGAGCCCTGCGTGCGCGAGCGCACGGGTGTATTCCTCAGTGGCTCTGCGGCCGTCGAGTGAGGGCTTCCGGGTCCCAACTACCGACACCGTGGCGCTATTGAGACAATCAAGGTTACCGCGCACAAATAAAAACGGCGGGCGATCATTGCACTCGGCCAGCAATAACGGGTAGCTCGCATCGTGAGCCGTAATCAGATGAACGGGTGGCCCTTCAAGCAAAGCCTTCGGCACTGGGGCGAATGGCGCGTCCGCAACCGCTTTCTGCAGCGCGTCGAGCCACGGATAAGTTGATTTAAGAGACTCCGCGCCGAGCAACGCCTCTGGCGAGGGAAAGCTTGCGAGCGCTGCATCGAGCGAGCGGGCACCATGATAAATCGCCCGCGTCAGCGCTAACCAGCGAGAATCGGCTTCCCCGTCGATGCCAAAGCGGTGTGGCAATGCTCATCCTTGAGCGCCTCGGGCGCCTGATCAACCCTCCTTTCGCAGTGCTACAGCCAGAAGTCGATCAGGGATTACGCAGCTTGTCCCCCACCGACAGTGGCCGCGATGCCTCCAGAACGAGACCAAAGCTGGCTCGCTCGTAAACCGCAAACACCATTAGCACACCCGCCCTGATGTCCGGCAATTGAACGGCCTTACCGGTCATCGGGTCATTTACAGCTTGCCCGGTTTGATCGATAACCAGTACATCACCGACGCGAAGTGATTCGCGTGCACCGCGATTCACTACAACAATATCGAGCACGCCGATCTGGGTAACACCGCCGGCCACGGCAATCATGGTGGCCCCGTCGACTGACGTTTGCGGCGGTTGCGGCTGTATGCTGGCACGCACGGAGGCCTCTTCAACCGGAAGTAACCGATCGCCAATCCGGATTTCTTCGCGCATCTCGGTCACGGTCATGGCGGCCAGGCCTTCCGCCGCATCGGGGTCGCGCAAACGAGCCTCCCCGACGTCGACGACAAATATCCCCAGCCCTTCGCCGCTCTCAGGGTCGGTAAGTTTTTCGACGCGGCGCACCAGCCGATAGTCGCGTTCGCCTTGCCAGCTGCCCTTACTGTAGATCAGATCTCCCACACCGCTAATCAAACGCCCCGCATCGCCCGAGACGACGTAGCCAGATTGCTCCAGTACATTTGCAGCGACAACCTGGTGGTTCCTGATGAACGGATCGATCTGCTCACGGGGGATCGCAGGGATGGCAAGATCAAGCGGGCTGGGGCGCATTTGTGGTGACAGCTTAATGTCACCCTGACTTGCCTTAACCAGCCGGGGTTGTCCGTCCTGCCACACCAGAGTGAGCGTGTCACCGGGAAAAATGAGGTGGGGGTTGTCAATGTGCGGGTTGCCTGCCCAGAGCTCCTCCCAACGCCAAGGGTCTCGCAGGTACACAGTGGCAATATCCCACAAGGTATCGCCGGACTGAACCGTGTAGGTTACCGGCACATCAGAATTCAACGTGAGTGGCGGATTGTCCTGAGCTTGTGCCCAGTGCGCCAGCAATGCCGCCAGCAGCGCGGCTATCGCCGTCAGCCGCAATAATGCATCACCGCCCCACCCTTTTGTGCCTGTTAGACAGGCTGCAATCCAATTGCTTTTCCGCACGGCTTTCACTCCATTGTTATCCGCCTTGTCGTTACCGCGAACCGCACGGCTCAACGCGTTGGCCGCATCACCCGCCCTCCAGCAGATGCTCAGCATCGCGGTATAATCTGAGTGTGCGTGGGTGATTCTGGTAGGGCAAGACCAAATCCGAACACTTTTCCCTGCGCTCAACTGCCCTTTTTATTGCGGAACCAGTGGAAATTATCAGCATGGCCCTTCTCCCAATCCTTGAGTTCCCAGACCCCCGTCTCCGAACACGCGCGACCCCCGTAGTGACGGTGGACGCGCGCATCAAGCAGTTGGTGGAGGACATGTTCGATACCATGTATGACGCGCCAGGCATCGGCCTCGCGGCAAGCCAAGTGGATGTCCACGAACGGGTGATCGTGATCGACACATCGGGTGATGGATCGGATCCACGCGTCTTTATCAACCCCGAGATCACGATCCTCGACGCGTCGCTGGGCACCTACGACGAGGGTTGCTTGTCGGTACCCGGGTTCTACGAGACCGTTGAGCGCCCGAAAGTGATCGAGGTAACCGCCCTGGATAAAACCGGTTCACCTTTTACCGCCCAGCTCGATGGCCTGCTAGCCATCTGCTTGCAACACGAAATCGATCATCTGGAAGGGAAATTATTCGTGGATTATTTGTCTCCGCTCAAGCGACAGCGAATCCGCAGCAAGCTGGTCAAAGATCAGAAGCGCCGCGCCTGACTCGTGCCCGAACCATTGAAAATTGCCTTTGCGGGTACACCCGAATTTGCCGCCCGACATCTGCAGGCATTGATTGCAGGGCGCCATCAGGTGGTGGCCGTACTCACACAGCCCGACCGCCCTTCCGGGCGCGGCAAACAGCTGCGCTTCTCTGCGGTTAAATCCGTCGCGGTCGATGCCGACTTGCCTGTGCTTCAACCCGAGAGCCTCAAACCCCCCGAGAGCGAAGCTTTAATTGCAGCGCTGAATGCCGACGTTTTGGTTGTTGTGGCCTATGGGTTGATACTGCCTGCCAACATTCTGGCGCTGCCGCGCTTGGGCTGTATCAACGTGCACGCCTCTCTGCTTCCACGCTGGCGGGGCGCCGCACCCGTTCAGCGTGCCATAGAAGCAGGCGATACCGAGACGGGGGTGAGTATTATGGCTATGGATGCCGGCCTTGATACCGGACCGGTGCTCCTGCGTCGGCGCGTTGCGATTACAGAGGTGCACACCGCTGGGTCGCTGCTAGATGATTTAGCCGACGCGGGTGCAACCGCCTTGGCTGAAAGCCTAGACAATCTTGATGGGCTGCTTGCGAAGGCGGAGACGCAAAGTGACGTCGGTGTCAGCTACGCGAACAAAATCGATAAAACCGAGGCCGCGCTACGATGGGCAAGACCCGCGTCCGCGTTAGCCCTGCAAATCCGGGCCTTTCAACCCGCACCCGGATGCTATACCTATCTAGGCCAGGATCGACTCAAAATTCTGGAAGCGCGGGCGCTGTCTGATCACCCTGATGCCGAACCCGGAACCATATTATCGGTTGACGGCGCGGGTTTGCACATCGCGTGTGGCCAAGGGGTACTCTGTGTCACCACCGCTCAAGTGCCGGGCGCAAAACCGCAGGCTATTGCAACACTCATTAACGGATACCGTGACCGGCTCCTTCCGGGTCGAGTTCTGAGCAGCGACACCCCTCCGTGAAATCCTTCTCTGCGCGGGCTACTGCCGCGGCCATACTGCGCCGCGTACTTGAGGGAGAGTCATTGAATCACCTATTACCGGGCGCGCTCGATGACGCTCCTGAAGCGCAACGGCCACTGTGTCGGGAACTGATATACGGCACACTGCGGGAATGGCCTTATTTGGAGGCGCTGTGTCTGGGCTATCTGACCAAACCCCTGCGCAATAAAGATGGCGACATAAAAGCGCTACTGTGCGTGGGTTTCTACGAACTCACCCAATTGAGCACGCCTGCGCATGCGGCGTTATCCGAAACTGTTGAAGCGGCACGACACCTGCAAAAACCCTGGGCGACAGGTCTGATCAACGGCGTTTTGCGAAACTTTCAGCGCACCCATCAGCACGAGTTTTCGGAAACGACGTCACCCGAGCAACAGGGGGTACAGGCAAATCCGACCAAAGCGCCATCCTCGGCGTCCCTGTCGCCGGCGCAGCGTCGTGCGCTACCCAAGTGGCTGCATCGGGCCTTTCATCTCACCTACGGAGATCACATTGAGTCCATTGCACAGGCATCGCGGAGCCGCCCGCCTATGGCCCTGCGGGTAAACCGTGCCCGCATCCTGCGCGAGGAGTATCTGCAATTACTCGAGGACCAGGGTGTCGCAGCGTCCGCTCACGCGGCGCTACCCGATGCTGTTTTGTTGAAACAAGGCGTCGACGTCCGGCAATTGCCCGGCTTTACCGAGGGCCTGGTCAGTGTTCAGGATTGCGCCGCTCAGCATGTGGCAGACATCATCGCCCCCCAACCCGACGAGCGCATCCTCGACGCGTGTGCAGCGCCGGGCGGAAAGGCTTGCCACTTGCTCGAACGTCAGTCCCGACTACTGGCGTTGGTCGCCTCGGATATCAGCGAAAATCGCTTGGCGCGATTGGAAGAAAACCGCGCCCGTTTGGGTTTATCCATGGATTTACAGGTCGCTGATGCGGCACATCCGCCGCCAGAGTGGTTAGCAACTCCTTTCGACGCCATCGTTGCCGACGTACCGTGTTCCGCGACAGGTGTGCTGCGCCGCAATCCGGACGTCAAGCTATTGCGCCGCGAATCCGATATCGAGGGCTTCCAGCAGCAGCAACTCGCCATTCTGGAAGGTCTATGGCACGCACTCAAGCCCGGCGGCAGACTCTTATATGTCACGTGCTCGCTGCTGGATGAGGAGAACGACAGCGTTGTGTCTGCCTTTTGCGAGCAGCGCGACGTCAACGTCGAACCCGTGCAATTAGCCATCGGCATTCGTCGCCAATTCGGCTGGCAAACACTCCCGCGGGTGGACGACGGCGACGGCCTGTACTTTTCTTTATTACGCAAACCCGGGCTCTGATAATGAGCTTGTGGCGGCTCGATCGTGACTAATCCACATGGCGCGTCGGGATTGACATGGTTTAAGGTGAAGTTGGGTCGTTTGGAGGGTCCAGAGGCCAGTGAAAATCATCATCCTCGGAGCGGGACAAGTAGGCGGAACCCTCGCTGAGCACCTCGCCGATGAGCAAAACGACATCACTGTTGTCGACGAGCAGGCCGCGACGCTGAGGCGATTGCAGGAACGCCTCGATATCCGAACCGTACTTGGCAACGGTGCCCACCCCTCGACGCTGATGAACGCCGGCGCGGAAGACGCCGACATGCTGATTGCGGTAACCGACAGCGACGAAATAAACATGTTGGCTTGCTCCGTGGCCTTCACGCTATTCAGAACACCCACCAAAATCAGCCGAGTAAGGTCGGCGGATTATTTGTCCAAGCATGCGGCGCTGTTCGATTCAGGGGCTATTCCCGTTGATGTCATTATCGGGCCAGAGCAGTTAGTGACCCGCAATATCGAACAACTTATCGCCAATCCAGGCTCGCTACAGGTGCTCGACTTTGCCGAGGGGCGCATTCGCCTAGTTGCAGTTAGGGCGGTAGCGGGAGGACCGATTGTAGGCCGCGAGCTTCAGGAAATTCGCGAGCACATGCCCAAGGTCGATACGCGCGTCGCCGCTATTTTCCGACGCGGCGGCGACCCAATAATCCCTGAAGGGTCCACCGTGGTAGAGCCCGATGACGAAGTGTTTTTCATCGCTGCTCGGGAACATATTCGAGCAGTCACCGCGGAGCTTAGAGAGGTCGACAAACCCTATCATCGAATCATGATTGCCGGTGGCGGCAACATCGGCGCAACGCTCGCAGGGCGGCTGGAAAAGGACTACCAAGTCAAAGTTATCGAGCGCTCCTACGACCGCTGCCGAGCGCTGTCTGATCTTCTAGAGAACACCATCGTGCTCCACGGCAGTGGTAACGAGCCCATGCTGCTACAGCAGGAAAATATTGAAAATACCGATGTGTTCTGCGCGCTCACCGACAATGATGAATCAAACATCATGATGTCAATGCTGGCTAAACGGCTGGGCGCCAAAAAGGTGATTACGTTGATCACCAATGCGGCCTACGCTGACCTGATCAGCGATGACATCGATATCGCAATCTCACCTCAGCAGATCACGATCAGCAGCTTGCTCACCCACGTAAGGCGCGGCGATATCAGCGCAGTTCATAGCCTACGGCGCGGCGCAGCCGAGGCCATCGAGGTCACTGCTGTCGGGGATGCGCGGTCATCGAAAGTGGTTGGGCGTCGACTGGATGAGCTCAAGCTGCCTTCCAGTGTGACAGTGGGCGCGATTCTTCGCGGTGACGAGGTGCTGATTGCGCATGGTCATGTTGTCATCGAAGCCAACGACCATGTCATTCTATTTTTGACCGATCGCACGCAGATCTCAGCGGTCGAAAAATTGTTTGCGGTGGGTTTCGGCTTTATCTGATGCAGTTCGCTATGGCGTTCAAGATCATTGGCGTGCTGCTGATTCTTTTCAGCACCGCCATGCTGCCCTCTCTAACATTATCGCTCATCGGCAATGATGGCGCTGAAGCGTCTTTTGCCATCGGCTTTGGCGCAACTTTATTGGCAGGCGTGCTCTTGTGGCTCCCTACCCGTCACCTCCGACGCGACCTGAATATTCGCGACGGGTTCCTCGTTACGGCTTTATTCTGGATTGTGCTGGGCCTGTTCGGCGCGCTGCCCTTCTGGCTCTCGCCGGTGTTGTCGCTCTCACCCGTGGCGGCCATATTCGAGTCGATCTCTGGGCTCACCACTACCGGCGCGACGGTCATTACAGGGCTTGATGACCTCCCAAGGTCGCTGCTGTTGTACCGCCAGCTACTGCAGTGGCTGGGTGGTATCGGGATTATTGTTCTCGCTGTCGCAATCCTTCCCATGTTGGGTATCGGCGGCATGCAGCTGTATCGAGCGGAGAGCGCCGGTCCGTCGAAGGACCGCAAGCTGACGCCTCGGATCACCAGCACCGCGAAGGCGCTCTTTGGAATCTACCTCCTACTCACAATGGCTTGCGCCGCGAGTTATTTCGCCGCGGGCATGTCAGGGTTTGATGCCATTTCTCATGCGTTCTCAACCGTCGCGATTGGCGGCTTTTCCACCCACGATGCGAGCCTCGGCTACTATCCGCAAAGCAGCATTCTATTTGTCAGCTCAGTGTTCATGGTGTTCTCCGCTATCAACTTTGGCCTGCATTTTCTGGTTCTGCAGCGACGCGACCTGCGCATTTACGGACAAGATTCCGAGACGGCTTTTTTTCTCACGGTCATCGCGTTAGCCACTGTGGTCATCTGCTTTTTGCTGATCACCACGGAAACGCTCACCTGGGAGGAGAGCTTGGTACACGGGCTGTTTCAAACCATTTCTATCGCCACCACCACCGGCTTTACGACACAAGACTTTGCCGTGTGGCCACTGTTCCTGCCAATTTTGTTGCTCATGCTCAGCTTTATGGGGGGGTGCGTTGGCTCTACCGGTGGCGGCATGAAAGCCATGCGCATTTTGCTGATTTTCCGCCAAGGCATGCGGGAATTGCGCCAACTGCTGCACCCGAACGCTGTCATACCGCTAAAACTAGATGCGAGGCGAGTGCAAACCGAGGTCATTAGCGCGGTATGGAGTTTTTTTGCGGTCTACATGTTCTGCTTTGTGATGATCTGGCTGGCATTATTAGCGACCGACATGGACTTCATCTCGGCTTTCTCTGCCGTTGTCGCCACCATGAACAACCTAGGGCCCGGACTGGGTGATGTGGCGAGTCATTACGCTTCGGTGAGCGAACCAGGAAAGTTGTTGCTCTGTATTGCAATGCTGATGGGGCGACTCGAGGTCTTCACACTGCTAGTTCTGCTGACGCCTGCCTTCTGGCGTCATTGACAACCTGCCCTCACGGGCCTGTCTACCGGATGCCCCTCGCGTTTTGTATCACCTCATACGCCGCGGTGATCTCCTGCGCTCGCTCAGTGGCCACCCGCAGCAACTCATCGGGAACGCCTTCGGCAATCAATTTGTCGGGGTGGTTTTCGCTCATCAATTTGCGATAGCGGCGCTTAATGTCGCCGTCACTGGTCTCTGGCGCTACGCCCAGGGCGGCATAGGCAGTAGCCAGCTCGGAGGGACGCTGTTGCGCGCTCTGGTGACGCCCGCCACCCGAGCGATACTGGTGCTGCTGAAACTGCGCTTGGGCGTTCAGCATCGCGACCAACTGATCAACCTCCCGCTGCGGCAAGGACAGCAGCCTTGCGATTTGATAAAGCGCGTTGCGCTCGGGCTCGGAGAACGCACCGTCGGCGAGGGCAATGCCAACCAAGAACGCCATCAGTGTGTGTTGCGCCTGTCGCCGTGGACCGAGAGATTCGTTAAAGCGCCCGACGGTCGGGGCGGGATCGAATCCCGGTGCCGCACCCTCTTTAAAGTGCTGAATCGCTTTCAGACGCTGGCTTGAACTGAGCCGCATCTGTGCAAAGAGGGTTTCAGTTTGCGCCACCTCCGCTTCAGAAACCCGGCCATCCGCCTTGGCAATGAAGCCGAGTAACGTAAAGGTGGTCTCAAAAAACTGGCTGCGCATGATGTGCACGGCATCGGGGCCGGACAGCTGCAGGGCACGCCACAATCCCTGATCGAAGGCATGCCCCAATATCAGGCCAAACAGCAGACCCGCTGGGCCAAATGCGAGAAACCCGATCAACCCAGCGATGACTTTGCCGGTAATGCGCGTCACCGCTTGATGCCCGCGCGACGGCTCTCGAGCGGAGAAACCGCCCAATCGTAGTGGTCTATTTCACCGCTGGGGCGCGTCCGAAAGCGCTTGTACTGCCATTGATACTGCGGCTCATATCCGGCAATCAGTTTCTCCACGCCGAGATTAATCGCCGTTAGCGCCTTAAACGGATCATCACCGTAGACCTCGGGTTCCGCCGGACGATACACCGCTCGAAATCCCGATGCGGTGCGCAGTACCGCACCCATTACGGCGGCGGCACCGGAGCGCAAAATGAGATTATGTGCCAGCGTCGCGGTGAAACAATGGATACCGAAGAAAGGGGCATTTAAGCCTGCGTTTTCATCGCTGGGCACTTGATCGGGCAAAATACCGGTGATGCCGCCGCCGCGCACAGAGCGAACAATCTCTGCCAGCCCTCGAGCGGTCGTCGGCACCAGTCTGCCGCCGGTGCGCTGTCGCCCTCGATGCACGACCATATCTAGTTTTTGGAGGGGGAGTGGCTCGTAGAGGGCTACCAAGTCGCCCAAGGTCGCCAAATGCATGCCCAGTAACTCCCAGTTGCCTAAATGTGGGCCCAACACAATCACTCCCCGGCCATCGGCCAGCGGCGCGGTAACGGCCTCCAGCCCATCCTCCTCGATCAGCGCCTGCGTGCGCGGCCAAGGCTGGCTCCATAAGCGGCCCATCTCCGCCATCAACTCCGTCGTCGACTGCACGCTTTGACGTGCAACATGGCGCCGGGTTACTACCGACCACCCGGGGTAGGCAAGTTCAAGGTTACGAATCGCTACCTTGCGCATCCGTGGGTTCACCGCGTAGAGCACGGCGCCAAGCCCTCTACCCACCCCGCGTGCCATCTGCAAGGGCATCAACCGAGTAATCAGGAATAAGACGCGAATCAGTAACACGACTGTCCATTCCATCCACGGCGGTTTTTTGTTGGCAGGCATCAGGTTTGGCAATCAGTCAGGTAAACGGGGGTTAATTGATTATGAAGTGCTCATCGCAGTTATACTAATGGTTCACATCGATTTTGGGTTTTTCCGTGGCTCCGGCAACATTTCAAGAGGTGATCCTGCGGTTGCAGGACTACTGGGCCAAACACGGCTGCGCAGTATTGCAGCCGCTTGATATGGAAGTGGGTGCGGGTACGTTTCATCCCGCGACTTTTTTGCGTGCGCTGGGCCCGGAAAACTGGAATGCCGCTTACGTGCAGCCGAGCCGAAGACCCACCGACGGGCGCTACGGTGAGAACCCCAATCGACTGCAGCACTATTACCAGTTTCAGGTAGTGATGAAGCCATCCCCCGCCGACTTTCAGGACTTGTATCTGGGCAGCTTATTTGCTCTGGGTATTGATCCCAAGCTGCATGACATTCGTTTTGTCGAGGACAACTGGGAATCGCCAACGCTCGGTGCCTGGGGGCTTGGATGGGAGGTCTGGCTCAATGGTATGGAAGTCAGTCAGTTCACCTATTTCCAACAGGCCGGTGGCCTCGAATGCCACCCCGTGACCGGAGAGCTGACTTACGGACTTGAGCGCATTGCCATGTATCTCCAGAACGTGGAGTCCGTCTACGATCTAGTATGGGCGGAAACGCCCTCGGGTGCCGTCACCTATGGGGACGTCTACCACCAGAACGAGGTCGAAATGTCGACCTTTAACTTCACCGAAGCCGATATTGAGAATCTTTTTTCGCAGTTCGCTTTTTATGAAGCCGAGGCGGCGCGGCTCGCCGACAGGGGGTTGCCGCTTCCCGCTTATGAATATGTCATGAAGGCCTCCCACACCTTTAACCTGCTCGACGCACGCCAAGCGATCGGGGTCACCGAACGACAGCGCTATATCTTGAGAGTCAGAACCCTCGCTCGCGCGGCTGCCAAAGCCTATGTGTCCGCCCGGGGTGCTATGGGCTTCCCAATGGCCGACCCGGATCTTGCAGCCGCCGCGCTCGCACAGCTTGAATCGCTTCAGGAATCGGCGGGATGAGCACTAGGGACCTGCTTTTTGAACTTGGCACTGAGGAGCTCCCGGCGGGGGAGATTATCGGCATGGTAGGTGCACTTTGTCGCGCCATCACCGAAGGCTTGGAGGCTCGCGGACTGACCTTTTCTGGAGTCCAGCAACTCTCGACCCCACGGCGGCTGTCGGTGTTGATCACCGCGCTGAGTGAAAACGGGCCGGATAACGAACAACATGTCGTGGGCCCGCCACTCAGCGCCGCCCGAGATGAAAGCGGCGAGTGGACCAAAGCTGCGTTGGGATTCGCACGCAAGCAGGGCATCGACCCCAGCGCCCTCAGCGTCGTTGAAGACCAAGGCGTGGAGAGGATCGCGGCGCATGTTTTTCAAAAAGGCGCCCACGCGCCTGAAGTCATTCCCGGAATTATCGAACAAGCCGTGGCTGCCATCCCTGTTTCAAAGCGGATGCGATGGGGTCGCTCGCGGGATGAATTCCTTCGGCCTGTACAATGGCTGGTATTGTTGTTCGGCGACGACGTTTTGCCACTCTCTTTGTTCTCGCTGACTAGCGGTAGAGAAACCCGGGGGCATCGGTTCCATCACCACGGCGCTGTATCGATTGCCGCTCCGGATCAGTATCAGCAGCGCTTACGTGAAGCTTATGTGATTGCGGATCCAGCAGAGCGCAAAACCCTCATCGCAGAGCAGGTCAGCGCGCTCGTCAAAAGCGGCGAAGCGGTGGCACTGTCAGAGGATCTGCTCGATGAGGTCACTGGGCTAG
>CAYQUE010000002.1:57986-60390 GCA_964420615.1 uncultured Alteromonadaceae bacterium
AGCGGCGAAGCGGTGGCACTGTCAGAGGATCTGCTCGATGAGGTCACTGGGCTAGTAGAGTGGCCGGTTGCACTCAGAGGTAGCTTCGACTCCGCTTTTCTCACAGTACCCGCTCAAGCGCTCGTCTCGGCGATGAAGAGCCATCAAAAGTATTTTCATCTCAATGACGCGACATCCGGGAGCCTGCTTCCCGCCTTTATCACTATCGCGAACATCGAGAGCGACGACCCAGCACAGGTGATTGCCGGCAACGAACGTGTCATACGGCCGCGCCTTGCCGATGCGGCCTTCTTCTTTGCCAACGATAAAGAGCAGCCGCTGATATCGCGGCAGTCTCGTCTCGGCGGCGTGGTGTTTCATAACGCGTTAGGTAGCTTGCTGGACAAAACCGGGCGCGTTGAGGCGATTGCGACCCACATCGCGGGCCTGATCGGCGCAGATACCGCCAATGTTGCAAGAGCGGCGGCATTGGCCAAGTGCGATTTGGTATCAGAGATGGTGCTGGAATTCCCCGAGCTACAGGGCGTGGCCGGCGCTGAATATGCTCGTCACGACGGCGAGCCCGAGGCTGTGGCGCTCGCTATTGAGGACCAGTACCGGCCGCGTTTTGCTGGAGATGACTTACCGAATTCAACAGAGGGCGCCGCCCTCGCCCTGGCTGATCGGCTCGATACGCTGGTGGGCATCTTCGGTATCGGAGAGCCGCCAACGGGCTCAAAAGACCCCTTCGCATTGCGGCGCGCGTCGCTCGCCGTCATACGAATAGTGGTGTCGTTAAAGCAGCCGCTTCCCCTGCTTGAGCTGCTGGAATTCAGCTGCAAACAACACCAGAGTGAACTGGCAGATGGCACCGCCAACACGGTATTAACGTATATGCTTGAGCGCCTCGATAGTTGGTACGAGGACCGCGGCATCAACGTCGATATCGTGCGCGCCGTATTGGCCGCACAAAATAATGACCTGTATGACGTGGACCTTCGCGTGAGTGCGCTTGCGGCTTTTTCCGAACAGGAAACAGCGCGCCACTTAGCCGCAGCCAATAAGCGTGTGGCTAATATTTTGGCCAAAGCTGAGGCGGCTGAAATTGGCGCCGTTGATCCAGCGCGATTTTCCGCCTCCGAGGAAAGCGCGCTATTCAGCGCCATACAGGCGGCTGAAGTGTCGCTGAAACCATTGATTGAGCAAAAACAGTATCAAGGTGCGCTTGAGGAGTTAGCGTCTTTACGCCAACCCGTCGACGATTTTTTTGACGCCGTGATGGTTAATGCCGAAGACCCGCTAGAACGCGAAAACCGGCTTCGGCTCCTGCGGCTTTTGCGAGCCTTGTTTGTGCAGCTGGCAGATATCGCGTTGCTGCCTTCTGGTAGCGAGTGACTGCCGACGCCCAATTCTGGCTGGGGCTCGCCATTGCGAGCAGCGTTGTCGCGCTCGTGTGTCTTTATGCCATTCAGCGGCGCGGCAGTGCACTTGCGGCTGCGCAGGCTTCGGTGACTGAACAACAAACGGCGGCCACGATTGCGCAAGAGCGCGTCGCCGCATTAGAGAAAGAAATCGCCCTTCTGCAGGAAAACCTGACTTCACTCAATGCCGAGCTGAGCGCAAAAACAGCTACGCTCAGTGAGCGCGACGCTCATCATCAGAATCAGATGCAATGGGTCGAAACATCACGCGCCGCGCTCCGAGCTGAGCTTGAGGTGATTGGACAAAAGCTGCTCAGCTCATCTGGAAAAGCGCTGGAAGACACCAACCAGAAAAGCCTCGATAGCTTGCTGAAACCGTTGGCGGAAAAGATTGACCAGTTTCAAAACAGAGTGAATCAGGTCCACACCGATATGGTGCGCAACAGTGCCTCGTTGTCGGAGCAAATTAAGCACCTAGAATCCGTCGGTGTATCGATGTCAGGTGAAGCCCAGAATCTTACCCGGGCACTCAAGGGCGACAAGAAATTGGTCGGTAACTGGGGGGAAGCCCAGTTAGAGAGGACGCTGGAGCTTGCAGGCCTTCGGCGCGGCGAGCATTACGACGCACAGGTAGCCATTAAAGATGAGCGGGGCGATCGTCATTTACCCGATATCGTTATCCGGCTCCCTGAAGGAAAAAATCTCGTGGTCGACAGCAAGGTTTCTCTGGTGGATTACGAGCGCGCGGTGACGGCGGAAACAGACGCAGAGCGAACCGCTGCGCTGGAGGCTCATGCAAAAGCCGTTAGGCAACACATCGAATCATTGTCATCCAAGGACTATGCAAATCTGCCCGGCCTCGCAAGCCCGGACTTCGTGCTGATGTTTATGCCTGTCGAGCCCGCTTATATCGAGGTCATGCGCAGCCATCGCGAACTTTTTAACCTGGGATATCAGAAGAATGTCGTATTGGTCTCACATACGACACTCATGCCAATCCTGCG
>CAYQUE010000002.1:60490-61812 GCA_964420615.1 uncultured Alteromonadaceae bacterium
TTATCCGCTAAGAAAGCATCCTCAATGGTCACCCGGAGCATGCGACGCGCCTCGGGGTCCATGGTCGTCTCCCAGAGCTGGTCCGGATTCATTTCACCCAAACCTTTGTATCGTTGAATCGAGAAGCCCTTGCGCGCTTCGGCCAACAGCCAGTCTAGGCCCGTCGCAAAATCCTGGGTTTCAAGACGCTTGTCACCGCGCTGGAAAAATCCGTCGACCTCGATCAAGTCGTTCAGTTGAGCGCCCAGGGCTCGCATCGCTAGGTATTCTGATGAGCTGAAAAATCCGCGACCTAACGCGGTGTCTGAGGCCACACTGTGCGCCGTCCTCCTCACCAGAGGATAATAATAGCCCCGCTCGGGATCCTGGCGAACAAAGACTTCATACTGTACTGACTTATCTTTTAATGATAGTAAGTGCTCACTTAATTCGCTGGCAAAAGCCATTACGCGCGATTCGTCGGCCAGGGCGTCAGCGTCGAGCTGTGAGACTGACATCATGGGCCACAGCACATCCCGGGGGTAAACCCGTGCTAGCCGATCGATATCAGACGCAACCCCTTGATACGCCGACACCAGTTCAGCCAACGCCGCACCAGCGAGTGGCGGTGCCTCGGCATTGGAATAAATCGCCGCCTCCTCCAATGCTGATTGCGTTAAGTACTCCGCCAGTGCCGCTTCGTCCTTGAGGTATCGGCTTTGTTTGCCTCTTGCCAGTTTGTAGAGCGGGGGCTGTGCGATATAAACGTGGCCTCGCTCAATGAGCTCAGGCATTTGTCGGAAAAAGAACGTCAACAACAGCGTGCGGATGTGCGAACCATCGACGTCTGCGTCAGTCATGATGATGATGCTGTGGTAGCGCAACTTATCCGGATCAAATTCGTCCTTGCCGATGCCGCAGCCCAAGGCGGTGACCAGAGTGCCTACCTCCGCCGAGCCGAGCATCTTGTCGAAACGCGCCTTTTCGACGTTTAAGATCTTGCCTTTCAAGGGCAGGATTGCCTGGAAACGTCGGTCGCGACCCTGCTTGGCGGAGCCTCCCGCGGAGTCACCCTCAACCAGATACAACTCGCTGAGCGCGGGATCCCGCTCCTGACAATCAGCGAGTTTGCCCGGCAGGCCCGCAATATCAAGGGCGCCCTTACGACGAGTCATCTCACGGGCCTTTCTCGCGGCTTCACGCGCTCGCGCTGCGTCAATCATTTTACCGACCACTAACTTGGCATCGGCTGGGTTCTCGAGCAAGAAGTCGCTAAAGAACTGATTCATTGCCTGCTCTACCGCACCCTTGACTTCGCTGGACACCAGCTTGTCCTTCGTTTG
>CAYQUE010000002.1:61912-68744 GCA_964420615.1 uncultured Alteromonadaceae bacterium
TCGTTCCACTGCAGGGCAACCTCAACTTCGACCCCATCATCTGCCTGTGCCTGAAAGTGACACACTTTGGCAATCGGTGTTTTGCTATGGTTAAGGAACTCAACGAACGCGCGTAGCCCGCCCTCATAGGCAAACAGCTCTTCTTCCCCACTGCGCTCATCTTTGAGCAAAATGCGCACGCCGCTGTTGAGGAACGCCAACTCTCTGAGCCGCTTACCCAACACGTCATAATGAAATGCAATGTTGCTGAAGGTCTCGGGGGATGGCACAAACCGGACAGAGGTGCCGGTTTCGCTCGTTTCACCCACGACTGCCAGCGGACCCTGGGGCACTCCATGGGCATATAGCTGCTCAAAAAGCTGTCCTTTGCGGCGGATTGTAAGCTGTAGCGTGGAGGAGAGCGCATTGACCACAGACACCCCAACACCATGCAACCCCCCCGATACCTTATAGGTATTGTCGTCGAACTTCCCCCCCGCATGCAGAACCGTCATGATGACCTCCGCTGCCGAGACACCCTCCTCATGCTGCTCTGTAGGAATGCCTCGGCCGTTATCGGAGACGGTCACCGATTCGTCAGGGTGAATCGTGACGTCAATCTGGCTGCAGTGGCCCGCCAAGGCCTCATCGATACTGTTGTCTACCAGCTCAAACACCATGTGATGCAGGCCCGTGCCGTCATCGGTGTCACCGATGTACATGCCTGGGCGCTTTCTCACGGCATCGAGGCCCTTCAGTACCTTAATGCTGGAAGAATCGTAGTCTTTCTGCGTGGTTGGGTTGCCTGTCTCGTCAGTCATGGTGCTCAGTTGTCCATTAACTTGTCTATGTTGAATTGCGTTTACCGCGCTAGCACGCGGCAATTTGGCCATGTTCCACGTGGAACAACTTAAGGGGGTCATTGCCCCAGGCCGCCTCCAGCGAACCTCGATCCACTGCAGTTAATATCACCTGGCGCCCCGCGCCAAGTTGCGAGCAGACACTCGCACAATGTGCACGGTCCAACTCTGCCGGCAAATCATCGACCAAATACAAGGGGGGAACCCTCGCCTGCTCTTCAATAATCTGCCCTTGCACCAACTTGAGTGCGATGAGCAAAAGCTTCATCTGGCCGCGTGATAACACCTCGGACACCGGCACGCCGTTGTGTAACAGCCGGATGTCAGCGCGATGTGGCCCTACCTGCGTAAATCCCTGCCTTCTATCGCTGTCGATATTTCTCTCCAGCGCCTCGATGAGGGGGTATTTGCGGTCCCACCCAGGTCGAAATATCAGGTCTATGCCCTGCAAGTCCTGAGATAACAACGCCGCCAATTCGCGGAGCTTTTGCCGGTAAGGCTCTGCCAATCGGGCCCGCGCCTCAGTTAACCGCTCACCCGCCTCAGCCAGCTCTTGTCGCCATGCCAAATCGGTGTCGATTATACCACGGCGCAAGCCGCTATTCCGCTGTCTCACTGCCTGAGAATAACGCCGCCACGCGGCCAGAAAGGGTTGTTCCACGTGGAACAAAGTGCTGTCAATCAAGCGCCGCCGCCCCTCGGGCGGGCCAGACACTAAATCCAAGCCCTCGGTGTCTAACAGCACAAGTGGCAGCGTCTGTGCCAACAAAGAGAGCGACGGCACGGTTTCTCCTGCAACCCGCGCGCGCGCTGACCCGTCCCGGCTTTTTTCAATGCCCATGTGAAAAACATGGCCGCCACGGTTGAGTCGTCCGACCACCCGGCAAGCATCCTGGGCGTGTTGAATCACCGGTTTTGAGTGATGGGTTCTAAATGAGCGGCCTAAACCGAGTAGATGAACGGCCTCGAGAAAGCTTGTCTTTCCAGACCCATTGGCGCCAAACAATGCGGTCGCTGATTCAGCAATGACCACATCGACCGTCGAGAGGTTCCTGACACACCGAATCTCAATGTGCTGAAGCATGCGCCGGGTAGGGCCTAGAGCCTCATCGGCATCACAACGTATAAACGATCTGGCTCCTGCTCCCCCGCACTTTCCGCATGCTCCAGCAATGCAGAGCTCGCCTCGTCTGAAAGGCTAAGCTTGACCTTGGCCTGGCTGAGCACAGACAACACATCCAACAAATAACTGACATTAAACCCAATCTCGAGCTCACCGCCGGCATAGTCAACCGCCACCACTTCTTCTGCCTGCTCTTGCTCGGGATTGTTCGCCGTAATATCCAGGTTATCTTTTGAAAGCCGCAGTCGAACACCCCGATACTTCTCATTGGAGAGAATCGCGGTTCGGGTAAACGCCTGCCTTAACTCAGCCCTGTCACCAATCACCGACTTGTCGGCATTTTTCGGGATCACGCGCTCATAATCGGGGAACTTGCCGTCAACTAGCTTCGAAGTGAAAGTGAATTGTTGGTTTGCTGCGCGGATATGATTCGTGCCAATTACCAGCTCGACCGGCGTTTCGCCCTCAAGTAGCCGAGACAGCTCCAACACGCCTTTTCTCGGTACAATCACTCCAGCGTCAGCCGCTTCCACCCGGCTCGGCGCGGTCGCCAGCGCCAGCCGGTGGCCGTCCGTAGCGACAACACGCAGCCTCCCGCCCAAAATCTCGAGGTAAAGTCCGTTGAGGTAGTAGCGCACGTCCTGTTGCGCCATGGCAAAGGCCGTACTATCAATCAGTTGCTTTACCAGAGACTGGTCCAGCGACAATTGAATATCGCCTGTGCCGGCTTCAACCGAGGGAAAGTCAGCAGCGGGTAGCGTCGACAGAGTAAAGCGGCTACGGCCCGCCTTTACCGTCGCCTTTCCAGCCTCAAGCGAAAATTCCATTGTGGAACCTTCTGGTAGCGATTTACAGATATCCACCAACTTGCGGGCAGGCACGGTCACCTCGCCATCGACCCCAGGCTTCTCCAGGGTCACTCGGCCAACCAACTCGACCTCCAAATCTGTCCCCGTCAAGGAGAGCGTCGTGCCGTCAAGCACAAGCAGCACGTTGGACAAAATCGGCAGTGTTTGCCGTCGCTCAACCACCCCCGCGACCAAATTCAGCGGTTTGATCAAGGCGTCTCTGGCAATGGAAAATTTCATGTTAATTGACTCGGTTGGTATCAGAAAAAAGTCGGCGGGCCTTTTGCCAAGCTTTAACTCGTATTAGGTCGTCAACGATCTCAGCAGGTTTTGATAGTCCTCACTAATATCGGAGTTCACGTCCCGCAACTCCTTAATTTTACGACAGGCGTGCAGTACTGTCGTGTGGTCCCTACCACCGAACGCATCACCGATTTCGGGCAAGCTGTGTTGAGTCAGCTCCTTCGCCAGCGCCATTGCAACTTGGCGCGGCCTTGCTACAGAGCGATTGCGCCGCTTGGACATCAAATCGGCAACTTTGATTTTGTAGTACTCCGCCACTTTGCGCTTAATGTTATCCAGCGAAACTTGCTTATCCTGCAGTGCTAAGAGATCTCGAAGGCTGTCTTTAATCAAATCGATATCGAACGGGCGTCCAGTAAAATTGGCGCTGGCGATGACGCGCTTCAGGGCGCCTTCGAGCTCGCGCACATTGGAGCGAATGCGCTGGGCAATAAAAAAGGCCGCATCCGGCGCCAAATCAATATGGCTCTGCTCTGCCTTCTTCATCAAAATCGCCACTCGGGTCTCTAAATCCGGTGGCTCTACGGCGACAGTTAAACCCCAACCAAAGCGCGACTTCAGTCGTTCCTCAACACCCTCTATCTCTTTGGGATAGCGATCGCAGGTCAAAATCATTTGCTGACCCCCTTCCAACAACGCATTGAAGGTGTGGAAAAACTCCTCCTGCGACCGGTCCTTATTTGCAAAAAACTGAATGTCATCGATCAGAAGGGCATCCACAGAGCGATAGAATCGCTTGAAGTCGTTAATTGCATTAAGCTGCAGCGCCTTCACCATGTCCGCTACGAAACGCTCTGAGTGGAGATAAACGATTTTTGCGTCTGGGTTTTTGCGACGCATCGCGTTCCCCACGGCATGCATCAAGTGGGTTTTACCCAAGCCGACCCCGCCATACAAAAACAGTGGGTTATAAGAATGCCCGGGGTGTTCAGCAACCTGTTGCGCCGCCGCCAGCGCCAACTGGTTACTCTTTCCCTCCACAAAGCGCTCGAAGGTATATCCATCGACAAGGTTTGACGATGACACCAGTGGTGCCGGACGTGGCGGTGCCGCGATAGGGGACGTGGCCTTCAGGTCCGCCGGCTGCGACTCCCTCTCCACCGCGCGCATAGGGGTACTCAGAGCGGGCGCGCCGCCCGCCACAGTGACTGCAACCTGCGCGGAAGCCGGGGACACGACATCCAATAAATACGTGGTAATCATTGGGGCGTATTTTTCCGCCACGAAATCACGAATAAAGCGGTTGGGGGCCGCTAACACCAACCCGGTATCGCGCCACTGCGCCTGTAGCGGACGGATCCAAGTATTAAACTGTTGTGGTGGAATATCCCCACCAATACGGTTAAGACAATGCTGCCAGGGGTCAGTCAGGGGCTGCGGAGCGGCCAATGTTGTTCTCCAAATACGGTTCTTGTTGTGATAAGTCAAAATCGGCCGGTTAACGGGCGGGCTGCTGCCCGTTTATCTAGCGAGTCTGTCGCTAAGCCTCGCCGCGCGCTGACGAAGCGTAGTTATCCACAGAGAGCTTATATTATCAACAAGTTTTATTTAACTATTTTTCAATAACTTAAAACATAAATTATCGCCTAGTCGACATAAAAAACAAAAGCAAGAAAAATCTTTTTGTGATGTTAGTATCTTGTTGATAACTTATGCTCAACCTGTGTGCTTCGTGCCGTGGCAATGCGGCCTTCTTTGGAAGCCAGGTAGCATGTGAGCGCTCACTAACCCAAAAAAGCTTGCGGCCCCTGTGCCGGCTCTTCCGGGCGCGGAGCCCACACTGTGCGAGCCGCTCGCCGCCCAAGTGGAAAAGAAAATGGCGCCTGTGCCAAAGACTTCACACGATGCGTGGCCCCAGGGATATTGCGCATCTGGATTAGTGCCCCTATACTCCGCGGCCCATTATCAACCGACCCCTAAAAGCCCGGTGATAGATGGAGAAAATGCACCCCCAACTTAGCGAATATAGGTCATCACCATGAAGCGTACTTTTCAGCCAAGTGTTTTGAAGCGAAAGCGCACTCATGGATTCCGTGCGCGCATGGCGACAAAAAACGGCCGTAAGGTGCTGTCGCGCCGCAGAGCGCGCGGAAGAGTGCGCCTGTCCGCATAACATAGGGCAGGGCACCGCCCTGACCCATGAGCACATTTCCACCTACCGCCAGGCTGCTTACGCAAAACGACTATAGCGGCGTGTTCAATGCTGCAGATCTTCGAGTTAGCAGTAAAGCGTTTCTAGTCTTGGCAATCTTTAATAAAGAAGATCGCTCTCGGCTAGGCATCGTTGTGGCAAAAAAACACGTGCGCCACGCCGTTCGCAGGAACCGGCTAAAAAGACTGGTCCGGGAACACTTCCGCCTGACGCCGCTCAACAGAAATCTCGACCTTGTCGTGATGGCCCGCGCCCCCGCAGACGCGCTGCCTAATGACTCGATTTGGCAACACCTTGAGGATCTCTGGCAAAAGCTCAACATCAAGGCGGCGCAACAGTGAATCTGCTGAGGCGCATCGACCACAAGGTTGCCAAGGGGCTAGCCGGATGCATCCGCGGCTATCAGCTCACGCTGAGCCCTTGGATTGGGAGAAGTTGCCGGTTTTATCCAAGCTGCTCTCAATATGGGATTGACGCTCTCCGGGCCCACGGTACCCTATCGGGTTGCTGGTTAACGGCTCGGCGCCTGTTGCGCTGCCACCCTTGGTGCGCGGGTGGCGAAGACCCCGTGCCACCCCCTAAAACCCAATTCACACCGGACTGAGATAGAGACCATGGATATCCCTCGCTATGCACTGATTGCCGCCAGCCTTTTGCTCGCGCTGATGTTATTGGGGGAGTGGACGCAGTTCAGCAACGAGCACCAGCCAGCGAAACTGGCATCGGCGCCTATGGTCGAGATAAGCAGCCAAATCGAATCTAACTCGCCCGACGCCCCCATCGATGAGTCTCGTAATTTATACGAGTCCGGTGGTAACGGCGGGGTGGCGGATTTACCGGCAGAAAGCGATATAGCGCCGTCCGCTTCCTCAGCGACTGACCTGCAGCATTCCGATCCATTGGGGTCTCTGGTCAGCGTCGAAACCGACGTGTTGGAAATCATGATCGATCTCCAAGGAGGAGATGTTGTCGGCGCCGCACTTCGGGACTACCCCAATACGCTCGAGGACCCCTCTGACCCATTTGTGTTACTCGAACGCAATGCAGTGCGAACCTATGTGGCGCAATCGGGGCTAGTTGGGCGCAACGGCATAGACCAAAATGGCCGCGCCACTTATCGCGCCAAACAGCAAAACTATTCGTTAACGGGAGACTCGCCGCTGGACGTCGTGTTGGAATACGCTGGCGCCTCTTCTGATCTTCGCGTGATCAAAGTGTTCCGCTTCGAGCCGGGCAGTCACACCATCTCTGTGCGCCACGATGTCGAAAACACCTCCGACAGCGTGGCAGAAATCACTCCCTTCGCACAATTAAAGCGCGACAGCACGCCCGCGCCGGCTGCCAACGATTCTGGGATGGGAATGCGTCCCTTTTTGGGCGCCGCGTTGACCCACCAGGAGCAACGATTCGAAAAGTTCGATTTTGAAGATATGGCGGAAGCACCGTTCAAAGCAGATATTGAGGGGGGCTGGGTGGCGATGTTGCAGCACTACTTTGTCAGCGCCTGGATACCCGAACCTTCAGCAACCTACCGCTATCGAACGCATCAGACCAAATCGGGATTCAA
>CAYQUE010000002.1:68844-76680 GCA_964420615.1 uncultured Alteromonadaceae bacterium
TGGATAGAAGATCTGTCGGTTATGGACCCGTATTTTGTTCTGCCTATTCTGATGGGCGCGAGCATGTACTACATGCAGAAGCTGAATCCACCACCACCGGATCCCATGCAAGCGAAAATTATGCAGTGGATGCCCATTGTGTTTACGTTTTTCTTTTTGTGGTTCCCCGCCGGGTTGGTGCTGTATTGGGTGTGCAACAACCTGTTGTCCATGGCACAGCAATACGTCATCAATCGCCGCATTGAGAGCGGCGCACTGTAATACACGATGCACTCAAGCGAGGGGACTACCCCTGTTGGGTCTCTCGATCAGGACACCATTGCGGCAATCGCCACGCCTGCAGGCCGCGGTGGGGTCAGTATTGTTCGCGTTTCCGGACCTGGCGCTGTAGCAATCGCGGAACAACTCACCCGCCGTACCTTTGTACCGCGCCGCCCGTGTCTCGCTCAATTTACCAATAGACAAGGCGATTTAATCGACGAAGGATTGGTGTTTTTTTTTGAAGGCCCTTTCTCCTTTACCGGCGAAGACGTTGTAGAGCTCCACGGCCATGGGGGCGTCATTGTTACAGACAGCCTCCTGAGAGCGTGTTTTGATCTCGGTGCTCGATTGGCTCGCCCGGGAGAATTTTCAGAGCGCGCTTTTCTAAATAACAAATTGGATTTGGCGCAGGCGGAAGGTTTGGCGGACCTCATCGACGCCCCCACCCAGCAAGCCGCTCGGCAAGCTGCGGCATCGTTGACGGGTGTTTTTTCGACCGCGGTCACCACGTTGGCCAACTCCCTCACTGAACTGCGGGTTTATGTCGAAGCGGCGATTGATTTTCCCGAGGAAGAAATCGACTTTCTACAAGAAGGGCATGTCGCAACTGCACTTAATCAGCTACTGGACACGTTGCAAGCGCTGCTGGTCTCGGCTCGACAAGGTGCGCTGATGAGCCGCGGCGCCAAGGTGGTCCTGACGGGTAAACCCAATGCCGGCAAGAGTAGTCTGTTAAATCGATTGGCTCGAGACGCCATTGCCATCGTCACTGATATTCCCGGAACAACGCGCGATGTGATTCGCCAAACCATTGAGCTGCGCGGCATAGCCATTACGCTGTCAGATACGGCGGGGCTCCGAGATGCGGGTGACGCCATCGAAAAAGAGGGGATCGACCGCGCCTACACCGAGATGAAAACCGCTGATCTGATTGTTGAGGTGCTGGACGACAATAACCCTGAGGTGTCTGATCCTTTGCCGACGGCTGTGCCACTTATCAGGGTTTACAACAAAGTAGATTTATCGAGACGACCGCCAGGCGTAATCAGCCATTGTCAGCCGCTGTCAGTGGCTGTCTCGGCGACCGAAGGCACCGGCCTCGAAGCACTCGAACAGTTGCTCATCGAGCAGCTCGGTTTCGGAGAAGGTTCCGCCACGACGTCGTTCAGTGCCCGAGAGCGGCATGTTGATGCGCTGACAGAAGCGGCTGACCTATTGTCTCAAGCAATCCAGCGCTTCTCCGATACGGGAGCGGGAGAATTACTCGCAGAAGACTTGAGGCAGGTACACGACAGATTGGCCCGCATTACCGGCAAAGTGTCCGCAGACGACCTGCTGGGGAAGATTTTCTCTTCTTTCTGTATTGGCAAGTGATCGGCCGTCAAAGATGGCTCTGCGCGAGCCCTTACCACCGGGTTACACACGCATAATTAACGCGTTTTCCACCGATGAGCGCGTTAATCGCCTGCAAAAGTCGGCGCGGCACAATATCGGGGATAACCTGTAGTTGGGTGGGTAATAAAGGGTGGTCTGTTACTGATCGCTCAGCGGAGACACCTCCGCGTCATGCTTTTACCCCCTCCCCACGCACACGATAAACAGCCTTCTACGGGTGCTTATCAGCGCACTTATTATCTTCTCAACCTTCTGTTTTAATTGAATAAAACAGGGTTATTGACCGATTCTAGTCCGCCTAATAACAACAGTATTTATATATCCTTCTATCAATAGATATTTATTTAAGTAGTTTAGATCATTGCAGGACGTGCCTGAACGGCGGACAACCCACTGCTCCGGCGTGCCAGGGCCCCTACCTAAAAAGCCGAACAATCACGCCTAGAGCATGCTTCTTGGTAACGCGTTGCGCGTTTATACTCGGTCCCCCTTTTTTTCGAGTGTCACTAGAGAATGATGCATCACCCTGATCAATTTGATGTCATCGTCGTGGGCGGTGGGCACGCAGGTACCGAGGCGACGCTGGCTGCGGCACGCACGGGTGCCCGGACCCTGCTGATCACTCACGCCATTGACACGTTAGGACAGATGTCTTGTAACCCGGCGATCGGTGGCATCGGCAAAAGTCACCTCGTGCGGGAGATTGATGCGCTCGGTGGTGTCATGGCAAAGGCAACTGACCGGGCTGGTATTCAATTTCGAATCTTGAATGCGCGGAAGGGACCCGCGGTGCGCGCTACTCGGGTGCAGGCTGATCGGGTTTTATATCGAGCGGCCATACGCACGACCCTCGAAAACGCAGAGAATGTCTCTCGTTTTCAAGACGCGGTTGAGGATATTGTCCTCTCGGGTAATCGGGTTGCTGGCGTTGAGACCCGATCGGGAATTCGCTTCAGTGCAAAAGCTGTGGTGTTAACCGCAGGCACTTTTCTTCACGGGAAGATGCACGTGGGTGAATCCAACGCGTCGGGTGGGCGGATGGGAGATCAAGCAGCGGTGCTGCTGGCGGATCGTCTCCGAGAAATGTGTCCGCGCGTTGGTCGGCTCAAGACCGGTACGCCGCCGCGACTGAATGCAAGAACAGTCAATTTTTCCTTGATGCAAGAGCAGTGGGGTGATGAGCCACGTCCGGTTATGTCGCTCAACGGCTGTCGGGATCAGCACCCTGAGCAACGCTGTTGTTGGATTACCGAGACCAATGCCCGCACCCATGACATCATCCGAACGGGTCTCAGTCGATCACCTTTGTTTTCGGGGGTGATTGAGGGCGTCGGTCCCCGGTATTGCCCGAGCATCGAGGACAAGATCCACCGATTCGCCGACAAGACGTCACATCAGATTTTTATTGAACCGGAAGGTTTGACGTCTACTGAGCTTTATCCCAACGGTATTTCTACATCGCTGCCCTTTGATATTCAGTTAGATCTGGTTCGGTCTATCACCGGGTTAGAGCAGGCCGAGATTAGCCGTCCGGGTTACGCGATTGAATACGATTATTTTGATCCTAGAGACCTGCACCATAGTCTTGAGACAAGGAGCGTAGAAGGCCTCTTTTTTGCGGGCCAAATCAATGGCACAACAGGTTACGAGGAGGCAGCTGCGCAAGGGTTGGTCGCGGGCGTAAATGCAGCGCGCCAAGTCTCGAACCAGCCCGCCTGGGTGCCGGGCCGCGATGAAGCTTACATGGGCGTGCTCATTGATGATCTGGTGACGCTCGGGACCAACGAGCCCTACAGAATGTTTACATCCCGCGCAGAGTATCGACTGCAATTACGGGAAGATAATGCGGATTTGCGCCTCACTGAGACCGGGCGTCAACTCGGATTGGTCGGCGACGACCAGTGGCAATGTTACAGCGAAAAGAAGCGAGCGATAGAGATTGAAAGCCAGCGGTTGCAAAAGCAGTTTGTGCAACCCGGTAGCCCCGCGGCGACAGTCATAGAGGCCGTACTTGAAAAACCGCTGAGTCGGGAGTACTCGCTGGCTGAACTGCTAAAGCGTCCCGAAATAGATCATGCCACGCTGATGCACGCCATGCCGTCACAAAACGCGGTGCCGGAAGCCGTGGCAGAACAGGTGTCGATTCAGATCAAGTACGCGGGCTATATCGACCGGCAACAACTTGATATTGATCGACTGCAGCGACACGAGGCAATGGTGATACCGGTTGATATGGATTTCCACGCTGTACAGGGGTTGTCCAATGAGTTGCGACAAAAGCTCGATGAGGCGAGGCCAGATAACCTGGCAAGGGCGGGGCGCATCCCTGGGGTGACGCCGGCTGCACTGTCGCTGCTGCTGGTTCATCTAAAGAAGCGAGAACTCACTGGCTCAAGCACAGCTGCGGCGAATGGATGAATCCGAACGCCATTATCTGGCGTCTGCCAGTCGTTCGCTTGGATTGGCTTTGTATGACCAACAGATTGATCAATTGTTGGGGTATGTTGATCTTCTAGAGAAGTGGAATCGCGCCTATAACCTGACCGCCGTCCGGGACAGGCGCGGCATTATTGAGCGCCACATTATTGAAAGTCTGTCGATTCAACCATTGATTACCGGGCGTCGCCGGATTGATGTGGGTACTGGGGCAGGATTACCCGGTATACCGCTGGCTGTGGCCGATTCCCAACAGCACTACACGCTCCTCGATAGTAACGGCAAGAAAACCCGCTTCCTGAAAGAGGTGAAAAGGCAACTGGGTTTATCTAACATCACCATTGTTAACACAAGAATTGAGACATGGTTACCAGCCGAGCGCTTCGATGCAGTCATCACGCGCGCGTTTGCTGACTTGTCAGTAACGGCCCAAAACACCGAGCACGTTCTTACGGAGACGGGTTGTTTGTTTGCCATGAAGACGGACAGCGCGAGCGAGGAAGCGTTGCGAATACCGCGGCGTTTTCGTTTGGCGCAGGCGCATGACGTGCGCCCCGCTGGGCGCGACTGGACATTTCGCTTGTTGGTAATTGAGCGCCAACACACAGAGGCAATATGAAAGTCATAGCGGTTGCCAATCAAAAAGGCGGTGTTGGTAAAACAACAACCAGCGTTAATTTATCAGCGGCTCTGGCAGCGATGGATAAGCGCGTGCTGCTGGTCGACATGGACCCACAAGGAAACGCGACCGTGTCTATGGGGCTTAACAAGGCCGAGCTGGACGCCACCGCCTTCGAACTGCTGGTCGATCAGCAGCCCCTCGGTGAGGTTGCCGTGCCATTACCGGACCTCGCGATGCACTGTGTGCCAGCGAATGGTGACCTGACCGCAGCTGAAGTGGCTTTATTGTCAGTGGGGGATCGAGAGCAAAGACTCAAACACGCCTTGAAGGTGGCTAGCGAGGCCTATGACTTCGCCATTATTGACTGCCCACCTTCCCTGAACATGTTGACCCTCAACGCACTGGTGGCCGCTGACTCCGTGTTAATCACTATGCAATGCGAATATTTTGCTTTGGAAGGATTGTCCGCATTGCTGGAAACCATTAGCACCATTACTGCGTCGGTAAACCCTCAATTACGCGTCGAGGGAATCCTCAGAACGCTTTACGATCCCCGCAATGCCCTGACCAACGAGGTGTCAGAGCAGCTGTATCAACATTTCGACGGCTTGGTTTACAGGACCGTCATACCCCGCAACGTCAAACTGGCCGAAGCGCCGAGCCACGGTGTGCCAGGCATCGTATATGATCGATTGTCGCGAGGGTCGACAGCCTATATGGCGTTAGCGGGCGAATTTATGCGCAGGCAGGAACAACAAAGCAGGGAGCCGCAGTAATGGCGCAAAAGCGAAAGCTGAATCGAGGGCTAGAGGCGCTATTAGGTTCGGGGTTGCTGAAAAGCTCGCCAGAGGTAACGCCGGCCCCTGCAGACGCAAAAACGCCGGCTTCTCTGGCGCCAACGGAGCTCCCTGTCGAGCAGTTGCGGCGAGGTGCTTATCAGCCGCGCCGCGAGTTTGAACCGTCAGCGCTTGATACGCTCGCCCAAAGCATCAAGGCACAGGGCATTCTGCAACCTATCGTGGCCAGGCCGCTGCAGGGCGGGGGTTATGAGATTCTCTCCGGGGAGCGCCGCTGGCGCGCCGCACAGCTGGCGGGCTTGGACAGGGTCCCGGTGGTGGTCAAGGATGTTCCTGATGACGCCGCGGTGGCGATTGCGCTGATCGAAAACATCCAGCGCGAGGACCTCAACCCGGTGGAAGAAGGGCTGGGCCTTAAGCGCCTGCAGGACGAGTTTGGTCTCAGTCAAGAGCAGGTGGCCCAGGCGGTTGGCCGCTCAAGACCCGCGGTAGCGAACCTGCTACGACTACTCAATTTACAGCCAGAAGTGCTAGGGATGCTAGAACGCAGAGAGCTGGAAGCCGGACACGCCAAGGTTTTGCTAGCGTTGGAGGGCGGCGAACAAATTAGAGCGGCACGTCAGGTGAGCAAAAGAGGTTTGTCCGTCCGCCAAACCGAAACCTTGGTCCGTGGCTGGGGTGCCAAGCGGGAAACCTCGACCACAGACCCTAATATCAGCCGGCTGGAACAGGACCTGAGCGACCGATTTGGCGCCAAAGTCCGTATTCAGCACCAGCAGAATGGCCGAGGGCGGCTCGAAATCCATTATTCCAGCCTTGATGAGCTGGACGGCGTCCTGAAGCGTTTCCGCTAAACGCTTGATGTTGAAGGCCGTAGGCCTTTCCACTACACTCCCCACCGCATGAAAGGGGGGCTGGGTTTTCCTTGGCCAGACACGCTGCTTCCGGACCTTTCGCTACCACGAGAACACGCCTAATGCGCGCCGTGGTGACCACTGCGATAGTCGTATTGGGAGTGGCGCTAGCTGTGGGTGGTTTCCGCGGCTTTCCATTTTCTCTGGACATGTTGCTGGGCGCGGCCGTTGTGCTAGTGCCGAGCGTATGGGTTGCGCTAAGCCTGACCTCGGGGCGCTCTTTACTGGGCCCCATTTGGCTGGGGCTGATGCGCTACACCTTAGCGGCGGCGGGTTTTGCCATGCTGTTCGCGTTACGCCCGGGGAGTGATCCCCTCGCGGTGATAGCAGGCAGCGCAATGACGCTGTTGTTGTCGTCCGCCCTGGTGGGTTGGTTTCAGGGGCGTGCAAAAAGCAGCTAGCAGCTAAAGGCAGAACAACGCCCAACGGGGCAAAGGGAGTAACACGGCGACAATGGCATCAAGCGGCGACACCCAGACCGTATCGGAGTACATCGTCCATCACCTGACCAACTTGACGTATGGCAAGTTACCGGGTGGTTTTGAGCGCTATGACGGTAGCGTCGTTGCTGACGGAGGTCAGTGGACGATGGCGCATGGTGCCGACGAGATTACCGCCATGGGCTTCAATGCGATTCATGTCGACTCGATGCTCTGGTCCGTCGGCCTGGGGGTTCTTTTTTGCTGGCTGTTTCGTCGCGTCGCTGTTCAGGCCTCGGCGGGTGTGCCAAGCGGCCTCGTCAACTTCGTTGAAATGGTTGTTGAGTTTGTGGACGGCACTGTGAAAGACACGTTTCACGGCCGGAATCCACTGATCGCCCCTCTGGCGCTTACTATTTTTGTTTGGGTCTTTCTGATGAACCTGATGGACCTGATCCCGGTGGATTTAATCCCCCATTCACTGATGTTGGCCGGCGTTGAGTATCAAAAGATTGTGCCTTCCACGGACCCCAATATCACCATGGGTATGGCGATAGGGGTGTTCGTGCTGATGCTGTTTTACTCCATTAAGGTCAAAGGCTTTGGCTTTGTGAAGGAGCTAACGCTCAACCCCTTTAATCACCCGCTGTTCATCCCGGTGAATCTTTTTATGGAGGTGGTAGGCCTGCTGGCCAAGCCGTTCTCATTGGGGCTGCGGTTGTTCGGCAACATGTATGCCGGAGAAATGATTTTTATATTAATTGCAGCGCTGTTCAGCGTGGGTGTGTTCTGGCTGTTGCCAGCGGCGCTCTTGCAAATAGGCTGGGCGATTTTCCATATCCTGGTGATTACGCTCCAGGCGTTTATTTTTATGGTGCTTACCATCGTGTATCTCAGCATGGCGCACGAGGACCATTGATTTTTACTGACTATGAACTTTAGGAGACAACCATGGAACTGATTTACGTTGCCGCCGCCATCATGATGGGCCT
>CAYQUE010000003.1:0-7093 GCA_964420615.1 uncultured Alteromonadaceae bacterium
GGCACGCGTGTCGAGCTTATTTCCAGGGTAGAACTCGGGCACGGCCAGAGAGCAAAAACAGTAAGAGCCAAATCACCGCAGGGAACCAAAACTTAACCAGTAGCCAAGGAAACAGCCCGAGGTAGGCAGTCAAGATCTCTCGGAGCAAATTTGGCAGGGTGTATGGGTACAGTTCGTTCCCGTAAGCCAGCGCTAGACACAGCATATGGCCAAAAGCCCACCAAGCTAGAATCTTGAATATGAGTTCTTTCATTTATGCATTACCAGCCTGTTGTGGCTTACTGATGTAGTTTACACGCCTCCATACGAAACAGCTCTCAATATCAACCGGACATTTACTTTAAAAAATTAACGGGTAACTCCGGTGCTGTGTTTGGTCTTATCTATCGCGAATGCATCTGGATCCAAGCATCCGTAAGAACCGGTGCCGCATTTATGCGCACCGTCGAAGCCTAACTGAGCGTTGTAATAATTCTCTTGCTTTGGACGTCCGGTGTCGCGTTTTGCTATTGGGCTGCGGCTCCGCCTGGTGCAAGATCGAAATAGGTTAAATAATGAAAGCAGCATTCATACAGGAGCCAACGAGATGAAAATTGACGGTGGGTGTTATTGCGGTGAGGTTCGCTACTGCTTTGAGGGCGAGCCGGGCCCGGCGATGCAGTGTCACTGCCGAGAATGCCAGTACATTACAGGCGGCAACCCCAACGTGTTTGTCATTCTTCCTGAGTCCGACTTTCATTTTACTCAGGGTGAGCCGAGTTCATTTCAACGCGCCGATATTGCGAATGCCGTGACCCGGCACTTCTGCCCAACCTGTGGGACCGGGATTGGCACGACGTCCCCCGCCGCGCCGGGTGCTATCGTGATTAAGGTCGGGACGATGGATGACGCCTCTTTCTATCAGCCCGCTATGGCGATCTTCACCAAGGACGCAAAATCGTTTCATCACATCCCCGATGACATTCCAAGCTTCGAGGGGCTGCCTACAGATTTTTGAGAGGCCATCCGCGCTGTTGGAAGACGCTTGGGTAGTGAAAAGAAACATCTAGTTTGTGCTGTAACCCACTCATTGAATAAGAGGGACTCCTTCATGATCCAGTTTTTAAAGGCCAATGCCGTTTTGCTCGCTCTGGTAGTGATTATCTTGTTTCAGCAAAACGAGCTCAAACAACTGGAGCGCACACTGAACTATATCTATGCGGTAGTTCAGGCTAATAGCGATGAGATTCAGGCGACCAAAGAAGAGGTGTGGTCGGTCAGCGATTTGATTGTCGCTGTCTACGAGGAGGAGGCCGCCGCCGAGTAAGCGGCGACGTTTCTGATAACTAACTCACACGATGCCAAGCCATACGGCCAGCGGTGCAGCCCTGTGCGGCCCGACTAGAAATCGAAACGAAAACCAATGAGCGGGCCGTGCTCTTTCATATCGAATTTAAAGCGGTCAGCGCCGTCGCCGTCTTCGTAATCGAAGTCGAGGTAGCGGTAACCCAGTGATAGGCTGGCCCATTGATTAAATCGATAAGAGAAGGCGCCGCCCAGCACCATAACGAGGTCAGAGCTCACACCGAAGCCCCCGATTTGTGCTGAGCCAGAGAAGAGCCAACTGGAGCCGATGGGTGTTTCGTAGAGCACGCCCACAATAGGATCAACCCAGTCTTCTCCCACGCTGGCCTGATTGACTCTATCCCCCGGGCCGGTAATCACGAGTTCGGTCGAAACATCGGCGTAGAGTGCGCCACCCATGACCTGCAGTGAATCGCTCACTCGGTACGTTAGCGAGGCAATTGCCAGCGTCTGTTCCAAATCCAGCGCGCCAGACAGCACGCCTCGGGATCCCTCGGCGTCAGCTTTCAGATCCATGTACACCACGTCGAGGAGCACGCCCCAGTGCTCGCCCTCACCGCGGTACATGCCTAAAAACCCCTTGTCGATCGTATCGAAGGTGTCGCTGGTACTCATATCGACATCGGTGTCGATCGGTCCCGCACCCGCGGTACCGTCGAGCGTGGGGCCAAGCAGATAGACCATGCCCTGATTGGGCCAGGTCGATTCGCTTTGCGCGAGCGCTCCATTGATATCCGCGAGTGACAGCACGAGGGCGCATCGAAACCACCAGCGCAAACGGAACGCTGTAAAGGGGGGTTGCCGAGAGCGTCCTCGGGTCATGTTCAATCGATCTTCTGCATGAGCGGCATGAGTCGGTAACCGTCAAACTTGACCCGCTCAGAGGGGATGTAGTGGCGCACGATAAAATTAAAAATGCCGGTGCCGTTGGCAATGGGCAGATTATTGAGCGCACCTTCCCCGCAGCCCATGCTCACGGTATAGGTGCCGTCTTCGTTGCGCGTGGCAATATCGGAGCTCATGTGCGCTACGTCATCGAACATAAAGCCGTTTTCGTCATAGACCGTAAACGACCAGAAAGCGCCGTTATCGGGATCCTCAAATGTGGCTGAGTAACACCCTTCGGCCGGGAAGTTAGGAGAGCTTTCGTAAAGGTTGTCGACCAGCTGTGCGCCACCCCAGCCGACCGCTGCTCCTACGGTGTATTTGTCAAAGTTATAAAGCCCCCTTGAGGCATCCGTGGGCGCCGTAAACATGCCGTTAGCGGCGTCTGCGCCATAGGTGCCCACCAGTTCCGCCAGTTTTTGGCGCAAGGCGAGTTCCGCTGCCTCAAAGCTCTCCTGGTTGACGGGCTCGGCGGAAAACGGCTTGGCACTGCCGGCATTGATGGTCATGCCGTCTTGAATCGCGTTCGCTTCCTCTTGGCTTAGCGTGCTGTCCAGTCGGATGATGAGATACATGTGGGTGCCCGAGTGAGCGCCAAGTTCAAAGGTGCCGCTGCCATAGGACATCGGTTGGATGCGGTGATCCATGGTCACCGGCTGTACCGAGACATATTTACCCTCGGGCAACGGCGGGATCGTAATCGATGCACCGCCAGAGATGTCGACCACGGCGAAGCTGTAGTAGGTGTCCCGGTTCATTCGCACCACCGGCTGGTTGTCCGTCGGCGTCAGCTCGCGGTTATGTGACACTTCGTTGACCGGAGCGCGACCCTGCGCGATCAGCAGCTGCCGCGCGGTCTCCAGCGTTGGGTAATTCTCTGCAGTCGTGGTCACGCCATCTGGCTGAAAAAAATCATCGATCGATGTCACGGGCTCTGCATAACTGGCGATGGACGCGAGTGCGACTGACAGACCGAAAAACACCGACAAACGGAACAAAGGGGAGCGCATGCGCATGGGATTTGCCTCTCAACGTGAATAATCAGCTTAACTCTAGCCTTTCAGACAGCTGAGTTCATTCGCATTTAGTGACAATTGGCGGCCGCGGGTCGCCCGTCAGCAGGCGGAGCGCACAGGCGAGGGGAAGGCAGCGGCGTGGGGATCTGGTGTGTAGCGGTAGGATTGCCTCCATCATTCTCAAGGTTTCCCTCGCGCCGCATGAACACCTTACGCCCCGGTGGGAGTGGGCTCCAAGAATGTCTCCTCATATTGGGGTGCTCGGTTATCGCTAAACAATCTTCACGATGAGTGCCAATAGCCGAGTGCGAGTGAGCCGCGCCACCCGCGTCGCTCCAGAGACCTTGATTTTATTGAGTGGCGGCTACAACCACAGCTGGAGCCGCCGGGTCCAGTGTCTTATTGCACGACGTAGACGTCGTGGGTGACTTCCCGAGTAAAGGCATCAAAGATCACCACATCCAGATTTTGCGTGCCGTCCTGCATATTGACGAACGAATGCATCGTGAACACCGTACCTTCTCGAGAGTAGATGCCCACGCCGGCGCCAGAAGCGAAAGAACCGTCTTCCAGTGCGCCGCGCCCCTCACCCTTGAACCAGCCGCTTTTGCCATCAGGACGGGCAGTGAGCGTATAAGACACGTAGACGCGACCGTAGGTGCCCATTTCGCCCTCGACGTTAATGGTGCCACCGGTCTCCGTCAGCTGCACTGAGGTCACGGTCATTGCGGCGCCGTCCTGACGCTTGTCGAAAGAGAGGGTGTCGTCGGCGGCCAGTGCCGCGTGGGCGAACCATAACCCAAGAGTGGCGATGATTAATTGCTTCATTTCATGCTCCTTGTTTTACTGAGTTGATTAATACGGCTAACGAATCACATTTTCTGGCGCAGCCTAAACAGTGGCCGCCCGATTAATTTGGGTTCGAATTGGACTTCACCTCGCGGAAGGCGATGCCTTTGTCGACCTCCTGATCTTTGGGGAGTCCCAGCACCTTTTCGGCAATGATATTGCGCTGGATCTGATCGGTACCTCCGCCGATGGAGTTCATGTAGGCCTTGGCCGCATCAAAATTAGCATTGGCTGCATCCGGATGCTCCGCGCCATCGAGCAGACCCTCGCTGCCCAGTAGATCAATGGCGATTGCCGCTTCGCCATGCTGGATGCGCGACATCGCCAGCTTGCTTAAAGACATCAGTGATATTGAGCCTTTGGTGAGCATCTCTGACTTCGCCCGTTCATTATTGAGTGAGTTCACTTCACGGTAGGCGAGGGCCTGAGCCAAACGCTGTCTTATCAGCGGATTCTCTAATTGACCGGTCTTCGCGGCGAGTTCGATCAGCGCTGGGCGTCCTTTCGGAGCGGAGCCTCGCCTTCGCTCGGTAATGCCCTGGCCCATGATCAGTCGTTCGAATGCGATTGCGGTTTGGAATGATCCCCACCCTTCGTTGAGGTTGCCGATCATAAAGCGCGCCGGCACGCGCGCGTTTTCGATAAATACCTCATTGAATTCGGACTCGCCTGTGATCTGGTTGATCGGGCGGATCTCAACCCCCGCTTGTTTCATCGGAAACAGGAAAAAGCTGATTCCACGGTGCTTTGGCACCTCCCAATCGGTTCGTGCCAGCAGCATGCCATAGTCCGCTTCGCGTGCATTCGATGTCCAGACCTTCTGGCCGTTGACGACGAATTCGTCGCCGTCGGGCTCAGCGCGGGTGCGAATGCCTGCTAGATCAGATCCTGCGTTAGGCTCTGAGTAGAGCAGGCAGCAGATGGGGCCCGTCAATAGCACTGGCAGCATCTCGCGTTTGAGAGCTTCGCTGCCAGCTTTGAAGACGGTAATCGCGCCGAGGTGATAGCGATCCAGCCCCGTACCCGGTGCCCTCCGTTCGGCAAAAGCTTTCTCGATCGCTTTGCACTGTGCTGGTTTTAACCCCAGCCCGAACCATTCACTGGGCCATGAGGGCACAGCTAAGCCAGCATCCAGCACCGTTTGCCGCCATTGCTGCCGTTCGTTATCTGCTACCCCGACAGGTCGGCGGCTCTCGCTATCCCAGTGCGCGTCCAGCCAGCTGAGCACCGCGTCGCGCAACGCCTCGGGTGATGCATTGGGATCAAATAGGCTCACGCGCTGACCTCCCACGCTCTGAGGTAGGCTTCCCGATGAGATTCGGAATCGCCCAGCATCGACAACGTGGCTCGCGCACGCCGCCAGTAGAGATGTGCAACGTGTTCCTGCGTGTAGGCGATGCCGCCGTGCATTTGGATGGCCTGGGCGGTGACAGCACGGAGCGCGTCGTTACAGATGAAGCCCGCGAGTGAGACCGATCGCGAAGCGTCCGCGCTGCTCCGCGCAAGTGCAGTCGCGGCAGCGCGCGCTGCGCTGGTGGCGGATTCGACTTCTACCAGCAGGTCAGCTGCCATGTGCTTGAGTGCCTGAAAAGACCCTATGGGCCGGCCAAATTGGTAACGCGTTTTCAAATAGTCGATAGTGACGCCGAAGATCGCGCGCGCTGCGCCTGTTTGTTGCGCCGATAACGCCGCGACACCATGCAGCCGAGCGCGCTCGAGGTCATCTGCGGTCCATCCCTGCAGAACAGCGCATGGGGTAAGGTCAAATCTCATTTTTGCAGGACGCAACGCGGGATCATTCGCCTTTTGGGGCTCCGTGGCGATGCTTTCGTGTTTTGGAACGAGTACCAGTTGTACTGCCGCCCCCACTTCAAACAGCAACAATAAAAAATCTGCTGATGCGCCATGCATGACCAACGAGACTTCGCCTGAAATCGCATCGCCTTGCAAGGTGAGGTTGCAGTTAGTGTCGGGGTAGGGGGCAGGGCTTGCATTACCCCCCAGCGCCACGGTGACAGAGCCTTGAACCACGCCTCGAAGTATCTGCTCTATCGCGTCGTTATGCTCGCAGGCTTGGAGCAGGGCCGTTGCAATGACACAGGTTTCAATAAACGGGACGGGTGTCAGCGAATGTCCGAGTTCTTCTGCGACCATGGCAACGTCAACGGTACTGCCACCAACACCGCCGAAGGCCTCATCTACGGCTATGCCGAGTAAGCCCATCTCTGCCAACTGGTGCCAGACGGATGCGTCGTAGCCGAGTGTACTCTGCATGCCGAGGCGAAGCGCGTCCTCCGCCAGGTCTGATCGGAGAAATCGCGACAGCGCATCGCGCATCGCTTCGCGGTCGGCGTCATCAATCTGGGTCATACGTTATTCAAACTCACGTACCGCTTGGCAGTCTTTCAACGCACCACGGCGTCCATCAACTCAATTTTGGGCGCACCCGCTACCAGCCCGGCCAGCTGCTTGTTGGCCCCCTTGAAGTAGTCGGTCTTACCATGGTGATCAAGCGCTTCGGCGTCAGTGTATTGCTCCATGACGACATAAACCTGAGGATCGGATCCGCTCCGATGCAGTGCATAAAAGACGTTCCCTGGTTCGTTAGCGCGAACCTGTTCGGTTAAATCGAGGAATGCCTTCTCAAATTCCGCATTTTTACCTTCCAGCACGGTAATCGTCGCCAGTAATCCAATTGCCATGGTTGCTTCCTTGTTTCTATGGGGAATATCACCCAAGCATACCATCGAGATCTGAAAAAGCCTGCTTGATAGAGGCCGACCCTTTACGTAACTCAACGTCGCTTGTGGCGCGTCTCGCCTATGTTTTGGCGGAGTTCAACAATCGGTAGCCCCCGGTGGTCGTTGATGATGGTGGTGTCAGGGATGACCTAGATGCCAGGGAAGGCTTTTTTATCGAAGGAGCAAACAATGGAGTACGTAAATCACTTTATTTCTGAGCACACGCTGGAGAGTGGTCTGGTGCTCGTAGCGATGATG
>CAYQUE010000003.1:7193-49156 GCA_964420615.1 uncultured Alteromonadaceae bacterium
TCACTTTATTTCTGAGCACACGCTGGAGAGTGGTCTGGTGCTCGTAGCGATGATGCTGGTGCTCGACGGGTGGAAGTTACTGCAAGGACCTAGCCGGAGCCGCCGGATGACTCAGTGACATCAATCGGTGTTGTGCAAAATACCAACGCTGATTAAGTTTCGCCGCCTAATCTGTTCTCTGTAAAACCACTGACATCGGAGACAGAGTATGATCAAACGTATCTTTACCGCCTTTATGTTGCTGTGCTTGAGCTACGGAGTTCCCGTATTTTCAGCCTCGCTCGAAGAGCTCGAAGCCCGAATCGGGAAGATTGAAGCGGTCCTGGGGCAAATCGACGCAGACCAAGATGATTGCACGCCCAATCAGGGTGACTGCGATGATACTGACGACGAAACCCACCCAGACGCGAATGAGTCTGATACGGGCATCGACGGTCTCGACAATGACTGCGACGGCGTCGTCGACGAGGACGATTACTACGACTCGACTGACGATGACGTGCATGATGATCTTTTCGGCAACGACGAAGACGACGGTCGTTACGGCGATGACGAAGATGATGATGACTGCGGTCGACGTCGTGGGTGCGACTGATCGCTAGATACGCCCAAGCAATTCCCCGGTCATGTTGGAGCCCAACTTCGCGTTGGGCTTTTTTTGCGGCTGTATTTGCGGCTGTAATTGGGGGGGCAACAGGATTTTCTCGAGCGCGACGCGCCAGCGCTGAAAATCTTGAAGGGGCAAATTATTTGGCCGGCCGTCGAGCGCTATCTCGAGGAGGTGCTTGGTTGCGATCCGTTACTGACCCCGGTGTCGCTGGCCAGTTGGGCGGTGTCACTGGGGCCCGGTGATTGGCAGGCGCCGCATTTTCACCCTAAGGAATACACACTCATCTCGGGTGTTTACTACGTAAAGGTGCCCGACGCGCCAGAGCCGGAAGGTTGCCTTGAGTTTGTAAATCCCAATCTGAATGCGGTCAGCATGGGCAATCAGCCCTCGGGTAAATTGCATCGGCCGGCAACCGGGCAGGTCATTCTTTTTCCCCCGTATTACATGCATTTTGTGCACCCGATGAAACGTGCTGAGTCGCGCCATGTGATTGCGTTTGATGTTCGTTTGATGCAAACGTAAGTCGGGAATCTTCCGTCACCGTGCCCGCCGCGAGTGCGGGTTGGGTGTGCAGCGGATTGGGTGTATAACGGGCGGGTATGCCAATTGTTAGGTGTGTCGAGAGAGGCGCCGCCGCCTTGGATTGAAAAACGGGCACCCTTAATGAGCTCGTGGCGTGGAATGATCAGGAGGATTTTATGCGCGTCGCTTTTCTTGTCGTCACTGCGTTAACACTCTGCGTCTCCACAGCACAGGCCGAGCACCATGCGTCGGGAAGTCACGTGACGGGGGCGGTCATCGGCAGCAGTATTTCCGAAGACGGCTCGACACATCCGCTGACGGCGGGTGATACCGCTAAGCAACAAATATGGCTTGATTATATTGCGGCTCACAACGAGCGTGACCTCGAAAAAATAGCGTTCATTAATGCGGATGACTGGGAGGGATATACCCCCGACGGAGCCGTCATCCATAGCAATAAAACGCACATCGCGTGGCTGGATGCGTGGTTCAAGTCAGGCGATAACCCCCGGTGGGTCGTCAGGTGGATGATCGCCAGCAGTGGATTGAATGCCGAGGGTGCCGCAGAGCACTGGCTAACCACGGGTAACGACATCACCTTCAACGATGCCGAAGGCAACAGAGTTACAGAGCACCATGTGCACGACGTCCAGTTTATGGGCGACCAGATAAAGCAGGTCTACGTGTACTCGAGGCCACAAGTATCCGAGTAGCGTTGTCGCCTGCGTAGGTGTTGACGCTTTCGTATGAGTCAGTGGCTCATAAAGCCTTTGGCCGGATCACAAAATAGAAAACGGCCCCCGAGCAAATAATCGCAGCGGAGATCAGGGCCTCGATGGGCCGCTGCGCCGCGATGTAGATCAGTGTCCAGCCGGTGATTCCAAGAAAGACCAGCGGCGCCAGTGGGTATAAGGTGACGCGAAACGGGCGCGCCAGCTGCGGTTGGCGCCAGCGCAGCACGAAAAGGCCGAGTACGGTGGCAAAGGTGTTTAACGCCATCGTGGCGCCCGAAAAAACCAGAATCTGCTCGAAGGATGCCGACCATAGGAATGCGAGTGCGACGGCGGATTGCAGCAAAATTGCAGTCACCGGGATGCCATCGGTATTCTCGCGGGCGAGAGCGGCAAACGCGGGGTAGTCTTGGCCGATACGATGGAGCACTCGTGGCCCGGCAAGAATCATGGCGCTGATGGTCGATATCAATAACAGTGCCAATAAGACGCCCATGAGCGCACCGACCGTAGAGCCAAAGGCAAAGTTGGCAGCGATTACGCCCACTTCAACCTTGCCGGTCATCGCCTCCATCGGCGCAACGGATAAAAATACAAAATTCAGCAAACAGTAAAGGCCGGCGACGAGCGCGGTGCTGACGCCCAAAACCCACGGCAAGCTGCGTTGTGGCGTCGAGAGCTCGCCGCTGATGTAAGTCGCAGCGTTCCAACCGGAGTAGGCGTAGTTCACATAAATTAGCGAGACCGCAAAAGCGCCGCTACCCAGTAACTCCGTAGCATTGGGAGTCCATGCAAATTCCGCCTGGCTGGCCACTGGACTTAACCCCAGCGCGGCTGCCGAGAACCCCGCAATTAACAACACCTTGATGGCCGTAAAGCCAGTTTGGGTTTTGCCGCTATGGCGATGGTTGGTGCAGTGCGCCGCGGTGAGGGCAATAATCGCCAGCGTTGCTAACCAGATGGGGTCAATGGCCAGACCGCTGGATCTCAGGTAGCTGCCAAAGGTCAGCGCAGCGAGCGCGGTCGGCGCGGCAAATCCTACGGTGGCTGATACCCACCCTGAGATGAAACCTGCACAGGGATGATAAATCTCGGTGAGAAAATGGTATTCCCCTCCCGAGCGGGGCAGCGCTGCTCCCAGTTCGGCGTAACTCAGCGCGCCGCAGAGCGCGGATAAGCCACCCACCAGCCACAACATCATGATGACCGGTGCAGACTGAATATCCACCAATTGGAATCCGAGGCTCGTGAAAACGCCCGTACCAACCATATTGGCGATGACGACGGCAGCCGCCACTCTGGGGGGATAAACAGACAGGGTGAAACTCCGGCGAAGAGTGAGAGATGAGCGCTCACCCGGTGCTTCGGGCAGACGCTGAGCGTTTACTTGTATGTCAGCTTGTGTACGATCTGATGATCCACCATGGTTCGAATTTCTTCATAGCCTTTGGCAATGGTATCGAGCTCACCCTCATCATCGGCATAACGTTCGGCCAGTATCTCGTTAACCTTGTTCCACTTCTCTTCACTGGGTTGATAGGCGGCCATATTGGGGTACTCGACGTTCAGCCATACATTGGGTGAATCGGCCGCGGTGCTCACCATGATGGTGTAGTCCGTGACATAGCCAAGTTCTTTTTGCACTTCCATGCTGCGTACCCAAGTGCGTTCCAGTCGCACTAGATAGTCGTCCAGGTAGTTGCCCTGTACAGCAATCACCGTGGTCTCTATGACCTCATCACTTAGCGCGTAATCTTTCCAAATTTCTGCCTGTGTCATCACGGATGCCGCTAAAAATACGCCCGCGATTAGTGTTTGCTTGATCATGGGTATCCTCTTGTGTCTATTTCGTTATTACCGGGCCCATCGCCCGAGCTTGAACTTGTAGCATTGTTACGGCGTGCGGGACAGCGATTTATCCGCGGTGCTCTCTTAAGCGAAGGATTAGACGATTGACCCCAGTAACCAAAAGATGCCCATGCCCCCGATCAGAGCCCCGATGTGGTTGCCGGTTAATCGAGCAACAGCTGCGGCGCAAATTAAACCCATGAGCTCTGGTAGCCCCGCGGCCAGCACGCCGTCGGGAGTCGTCATCATTGATATCACCAGCGCCGCCATCACCGTCGGTGCCACGTACTCAAGCGCGCGAAGCAACGTTGGCGGGAATGCAAATCGAGACAGTGCAAAGATAAAAAAAGCACGCATTGTGTAAGAGCCGATACCGGTCAGGATGATGGCCAGGGCGATCATGCTTTTTTCTCGCGGTTTACGAGCAGCATCAAGCAAACGCTGATAATTACGGCTATCAAGATGCCAATGCGGTTCGGTAGTGCCGCGAACAGGTAGGTTAACCCCATCGCGATCAGCGCTGCGGCCAGTTTGTCAGGACGATTACTGGCCGCCATCATCAAGCTGACAAATAGCACGGGCGCCGCGAACTCGACTCCCCAAGACTCCGGGATGGTCGGTCCGATTACAATGCCGGTGGCAGTGAATGCCATCCATAGGGCCCAAAAGGTAAAGCCTGCCGCGAGAAAGTATTTTCTGAAGGCGACGGGGTCATCGATCTGGTTTATTTGACTCAGCACAAAGACTTGATCGATCAGCACATAGGACCCAACCCAACGAAACCATGCGGGCTGGTTTTGAAAGCGCGGCGCCAAGGTGACTGAGTAGAGCATATGGCGCGCGCCGACGATCAGAGCGGCGCTGACTGCCGCGGCGATCGAGGCACCTTCGCCAATCAGAGTGAACAAGGTGACCTGAATAGCGCCGCCAAAAATAATCGGTGAGGACGACCAGCCAAGCCACGCGGGAATGCCGGCTTTCGCTACAACCACGCCAAACACAAACGCGAAGGGAATAGCCGGTATAAAGAGCGGCAGTGCATCAAGCGCGCCGCGCACGGCGTCAAATGGCCTAGCGGTATTCATCGGTTTAGTCCATGTTCGCGGCAGGCGCCGCGCCATTCTCGCTGGGTTGCCAACAGCGCCGCAGTCTATCTGCAGCGCGATCAGCGGGGAAGCTCGGGCGCTTGTGATCGAACATACCGTTCGTCGTGCCCGATGGCTCATGCGCAAGGTCCCGAGGTTCAGACCTGCTACTTGAGAACGGTGCTTACGTGCTGCAAAAGGCGATTGGTATGCGCCGTTCACCGCTCACAAGGCGCGATACTGTCACCTTTTGCTGTTTAACACCGATCTATGGACTACTAGCATCGGGGTTTAGTCGAGAACGCGACAGGGCCGGTATGGCTGGGTTCAACGCCTCGATCCTCGAGGCGATTGGTAATACGCCGATTGTAGAGCTGGGCCGGTTTGGCGCCGGGTGCGAACCACTATTGCTGGCAAAGCTCGAGTTCACCAATCCCGGCGGCAGCATGAAAGATCGCGCCGCCTTGGGGATGATTGAGTGGGCAGAGCAAACGCACGCCTTGAAACCGGGTGCCGAACTCATTATCTCGACCTCGGGCAATCTCGGGATCGGCATGGCGATGATCTGTGCCGTTAAGGGGTACCAGCTGATTTGCTTGGTCGATCCTAAAGTGAACCCGTCGACTGAGCGCAGCATGGAGTTACTCGGCGCCGAGCTCATCAAGGTTCATGAGCGAGATCACACCGGAGGCTATCACCTAACGCGATTGAAGCGCCTTGAGTCCCTCTTAATCGAGCGGCCCGATGCGGTGTATCTTGATCAGTACGACTCCCCGGCCGCGGTCGAAGCCCATCGCACCTCTACGGGCCGAGAAATACTCGAACAGATGGAAGATGAGCTTGATGCCGTAGTCATGGTCGCAGGCACTGGCGGTAGCTCGATGGGCGTCGCCCGGTGCTTAAAAGAGCGCTCGCCGAAAACCCAAATCTATTTGGTCGATGAGAAGGGCTCGCTGGCTTTGCCCGGGAGTGGTGATCCCCAGCCCCGATTTTTGAATGGTATGGGCACCAGCATTCAGCCTGCAAATTACGCGGGCGAGGCCTTCGGTGATTTTATTGACCACGTGGCGTACGTAGAGGCGGGTGACGCCATTGCAGCGGCGGCCGAAATCGCGCGACGCGAAGGTATTTTGATGGGAGGATCGGGCGGCGCGGCCTGCCACGTGATGCGTGATATTGTCGCTCCTCGGTTTGGCGCGGCTGCGCGTGTGCTGGCGCTGATCCCTGACCATGGTAGTCGCTATACTCAGACGCAGTTTGATCTAGAGTGGTTGCAGGCTATGGACATTTCAGTACCTGGCTTGACCGAAAGCGCGGATAAGTGAATCGTCCCTCGACACTTTTTCTCAATCAGCAGGATGTGATTGACGCGGGTGCCACCGACATCGATTGGGTTGGTGACGTGCTTGAGAAGGTGTTTCTTATGCACGAGCAGGGGGCGTTTACGGCTCCGCCAAGCAGCTTCCTTAAACGCCCTGAATGCCCTCACGTAGCGGATCGAATTATTGGCCTGTCTGCACACGTGGGTGCGCCGTTCGATAAGGAGGGCATCAAGTGGATTGCCAGCTCACATCTCAATCCTGAGGTGGGGCTACCGAGGGCAAACGCCGTCATTATTCTCAATGATCCGGTGCATCGCTTGCCGATCGCGATCATGGAAGGTGCCCTCATCAGCGCCATGCGCACCGCGGTGGTTCAGGGGCTCGCTGCACGCCGGCTTGCGCGGGCGGATTCTGAAGCAGTGGGACTGGTGGGCGCGGGCCGGATTGGCGCGCTAATTCTCTGGACGTTGGCAAAATGGTTCCCTTCCGTGTCAGCGTACCGTGTTTATGATCACAGTGCCGAACGGCTGCAGGCGTTTGTCGATCACATGGAAAAGCTGGGTATCGAGGTAGATCCCGTCGACTCCTTTGAGTCGGCGTTAGCGCCTGCAGATATTGGCATCGTGGCGACCACGGAATCGGAGCCGTATGTGAGTGTTGCAGAGTTCAAGCCGGGGTCGCTGTTTATGAACGTGTCTCTTATGGACCCTACTTTCGAACTCGTTGCTGCGGCCGATAAGATTGTGGTCGATGATTGGCATCAAAGTGTGCACTCTGATCGGGTGTTGGCTCGCATGCATCGCGCTGGCTTGGTGACTCGCGAGACAATCCACGGCGAATTTGGGCAGATCGTAGCGGGGCAGATCGCCGGTCGTGAGCACCCCGATGAGCGGATTTTCTGGAACCCCTTTGGGCTGGCAATCGAGGATATTGCGGTGGCCTCAGCACTCTATGACCAGGCTGTGGCGCAAGAATTGGGCCAGCCCTTGCAGCTGATTAACCGGGAGTGGGAAGTCCTGTTTTAATGACTGCAACCGTCAGCGGCGATCGCATCGAGTTCTTGGATGTGCTCCGCGGGGTAGCGCTCCTGGGCATTCTGGTTGTTAACGTATTCAGTTTTGGCGCGGACTTACCGGCGTGGACGTCGTCGACGGATCGGTTCGCGTGGCAGCTAAAGCACTTCTTTTTTGAGAGTAAATTCTGGGCGCTTTACAGCCTGCTGTTTGGAATGGGTTTTTATCTGCAGCGCCAGTCGGGCGTTTTTCGTTGGGTACACTCTTTGCGTCGTCTTGGAGTGTTGATGGTTATCGGTTGCTTACACGCGCTGCTATTTGAGGGCGATATCCTCATGTTGTATGCCGAGCTAGGTGTGCTCCTATTGCTGGTATCCCGACTGCCGATACGATTACTGCTGGTTCTGGCGATAGCCTTGTGCCTGAGTTTTCCGCTGGGGCACCTCTGGGGCCCGGACCGAGGCGATGACTGGCCGGCGACCGGTGTGGCAGAGGCAGAGAACTGGCTGGAGGACGAGCGAGAATTTTCGCCTCTCACTGCGGACTCGATGCTCTCGGTCATCAGATACCACGCGCAGTTTGTGCCCGAGCGCTTCTGGGTCGACTGGCAGTACCCGGACTCGGGACTATTGGTGTTCGCCTGTTTTTTATTTGGTTTCTGTCTAATGCAAGCGGATCCCCGATTGCATACCTTGTTGCGCTTGAATAACCCGCTGCCAGTAACAATCTGGCTATGGCTCGCCGGGCTCAGCTTAATGTTGCTAGAGCGCGCCTTGGGGCTGACCCACGGGTACGCGCCGTTTGAGCGTTCAGCAGGCCCGGCATTTTGGATCTTGCTCGGCGATTTCACGTACCTGCTGGCTACGGTTTTTCTGACGCTCGCCTGGTTCATGACGATCGTCGTTTGGATAGCCAGTGAGCGGATGCTGTGGCTGCGCGTGCGTGTAGCGAGTGCGGGGAAGCTAAGCCTGTCAGGCTATTTAACTCAGACCCTGATTTTTTCGACGGTGTTTTATGGCTACGGATATGGCGCCGCATTCGTTTGGGGGCCTGCAACCGTGCTGGGGCTAGCACTGGTTATCTATACCCTGCAGGTCCTCATTGCTCATTGGTGGTGCCAGCACTTCCGGTATGGGCCAGTTGAGTGGCTTTGGCGATCCTTGACCTATTGGCAGCTGTCCCCACTTCGCATGAATCGCAATTTATGAAGCACGGCCGCTGCCGCGAAAATCGCTCAGTCCTCTGATGCCAGGCTGTTACCCGGCTGCCACCGGCTGGGCGGGACTGCCCGCGTGCACACCGCGCTTCAGTGTCATCGCCTTAAGTACCAGCGATTGAGATTCGACCGTGACGCCGGGCTCCAGCGTCGCGCCCCCCATCAGCATCGTGCCATGGTTGATGGCTGTGCCACTGCCAATCGTCGAGCGGGCTACCGTAAGAATGCGGTCTTCGAAGCTGTGTAGCTGCATTTGGCCATTAATGACGCAGTCATCGCCGATATCGACGGCGTGCCAGTCAGATAGCTGTAAGGGTAGGCCGATCAGTGAGCGCCGGCCGATTTTGCAGCCGAAGCGGCGCAAAATAGGATTCGCCAGTGCCGTGCCCGACACCGCGCCCATAAATCCAGTCATCAATCGAAAAAAACAATCCTGCGCGAGAAAGTACGTAAAGTGCCTGATGGACCAAAAGGGCGCGCGATGATCGGTGCCCCAGCGATTTCCAACTAATAGCAGCTTGACCCCCAGCGCCAGTAGGGGCAAACACATCGGTACGATGGTGCTGGTGAGCAAGGCCGCCTCGATATTGCTGAAGCCCGCGATATTGAGATAAACCAGCAGGAAAGTGGCCAGAAATACCGTAATCCCGGGGATGATGCCGACCGACGCCAAGTCATTGAGAATAAAACGTGCAATGAAAATTGCCAGTGAGGGTGATGGATGAACAGGGCTGGCGACAGGGTTAACGTTGCGCAGTTCGAGCGGTGGATTGCCTGCCAGAGTGCGCTGCTGATCCGGTCGATCCGTGTATTGCGGACGATAAAGATAAGGCCCAATCGGTGTCGACACGCCTAGCAATAAGTTGCCCGGTACTGATCCCGATTCGATCATTGCATTATTGCTTCCGAAAAATCCCGCAGGTAGTTGCACAGGCTGCGCGAGTAAATACTCGCCGTGCTCATCGAGAACATTGCAATAGCAACCCTGCGCAATGAAGACGTTAGCGTCGGCGTCGAGCTGCTCCGGCAACAGATTGACGAGTGCGTCGCACTCCGAGGCTCCCACGGTCGAAAACCTCACCCCTGCCAGCGCGCGAAGATACTGACCGGTCAGACTCCAGCCCCACATTTGTTGGATCTGGTTCATTTTCGTCTGTCGGTATCGCGCCAGTGTGCCAATAAAGCTGGTTGCTGGAATCCAGCCATGCGGCGTCGGCGTCGCTCGAAGGAAAAAGCAGAGGATGAGGGAGCTAGCCAAAACGCCCAGCCAGATGCCAGCAACCCCTGCGACAACCATACGCAAGATATCCGAGAAGGTCAGTAACCCCGCATCGAGATTGACTTTGCTGAGTGCGTCAAAGCCAAGAAAATAGGTCGCTATGAGGGAAATAAATCCCCCGGGAATAATGATTAATGCGAGTTCAAGTAATAATTGTACGAGGACATTTCTCGCATCCAGCAGTAACGCAGCTGTCCGCGCGACGGTTTTGGTTGCCGGGGTTCTCGGTCTTTGGTAACCGCCAACGACGCGGCCAGGCACGCCGCTGACTTGAGTGCGTTCAGCCGCTTGGGTGTCGAGGGAGGAGAGGGGGGTCAGCCATGCAGCGCGCCCCAGTGACGCGCCGCCTCCGACCAGCGCACGGGCGCCAACCCGGGCTTTTTCGTCGATGCGAATCGTATCGAGCACGAAAGTATCGCCCTGCCAGCGCACACTGCTGAGTTGCGCCCCTGCTTGTATCACGGCGCCCTCACCAATGCTTATCAGCGACAAAGGGCCATACCATTCCGTACTTTGAGCGATGAAGGCGCCCGGATGGATTTTGCCCCCCAGCTGTGCCAGCGCCCAATTAAATAAAATTGGGCTGCGCAGACCATTTACCAATGGCTTGAGTACAAAGTCTGCTTGTTGCTCTATCCACCATAACTGCAGGTGATGGGACGAGAATTTCCGATAATGACCGGGCGAGAGAGACGGGGACATGGCCAGTTGTCGTTGCAGTGCCCGAAGGAATTTCACCCAACCCAAGTTGACGAATGGAACAAGCACGTACATGGCGTAAGCGAGCACAGTGGCCCACAAAAAACTGACGACTTCGCCTGCCAGCAGAAGTTCTTCCGGGTCAATGACCGCCAGACCGAGTGCCGCCATTAACAGCAGGGGAACGCGCAGGAAGACGGCACCAAGGGCTTGAAGTGCGCTAAACGCTTTGAACCCGAATTGGCGACTCGGGATAGCACGCGCGTTTTCCGACGCTGCTGCGGACTGTGCCGAGAACTTTTGCTGACTCGAGGCAGCGATCGGCGTCAGCGCGGCAATCGCCGCGGCGCTGCGAGTGTCGCTGAGTAGGGCGCGCACTGAGACCGGATATCCCTCGGCCTGCAGCTTTTGCGTCAGGCGGGCGATGGCAATCGAATGGGCGCCCCAATCGACGAAGTCGTCGTGCCAACCCAAGGAGGCCCCTAGCTCCGACCGACAGAGCGAGAGCACCGCGCTTTCCCTAGCCCCCCCGGGTGTTTCAGATGCGGGTGAGTTGTTATGCCCTTTCGAATAGGCAATAACGTCTGCTATCTCGATTTGTGGCAGCGCGCGCCGGTTGATTTTCCCCGATGCCGGCATTAACTCGAAGCGGTCAACGCCGAAAAAGCGACTGGGCACCGCATAGGGAGGGAAACGCTCAGCAATCAGTGCTTGCGCTCGCTCGACCAGCGGATGTGCCAAAGCGGCGACCCTTTCAGCGTTGGTACCTGGTAAGAGAGCAGGTGCTCGGACCAGGGCGACCAATTCGTCCTGCTGAACGTCGAGGACGGCGGTTTCGATTTCTGGAAACTCATCTTGCAGGAGCGATTCAATCGGTTGTGCTTCAACTCGATAACCCCGCACCTTGAGTTGTGCGTCAATCCGGCCGTGAAAATGAACACGGAGCGAAGAGGCGTCTACGTGACATCGATCCCCGGAGCGATAAAGTCTCCCTAACAGCGGATGATCAATGAAGCGTGACGAGGTTATTTCTGGTCGTTTGCGATAGCCGCGCGCGAGTTGAATGCCGCCGATACATAGCTCCCCTTCCGTGTCGTGCGGTAATAGCGCTAGCGTTTCCGGGTCGAGGATGTAGTACTCCACGCCGGGAAAGGGGCTGCCAATGGTGACGGGTTCATTGGGTCGGAGCAGTTGGCGGCTGGTGTCGGTACTGACCTCTGTTGGCCCATAGGTATTGACGATTTGCCGACGCGCTCTGGACCACGGTTCGACGAGTGACGCAGGAAACGCCTCTCCTGCCGGCACAATATAACGGCAGATAGGATAGGGAAGGTCGATCTCGGGTTGTTGCGTCAGGGTGGTCAGCAGCACTGGCGGGCAAAATAGCGCCGTAACGCGCGACTGCCGCAAAAGAGGAATCAGGTCAGGTCCCGAGCGCAACGCCGACTTAGAGAGGAGCACCACCTCACAACCAGCGACCCACGCGCTGTACATCTCGGAGATACTGCCGTCATAACCTAGGGACGAGGTCAAAGAGCTGGCGTCGCTACCGGGAACAAAATCGTAGAAGGTGGCATAGGATTGCGCGAGGTTGATGTAGCCCGCGTGGGGGCATTCGACTCCCTTCGGGGTTCCGGTTGTCCCGCTGGTATAGAACACAGAAGCTAGCCGGTCATGCGCACAAGCCGACGGCGGTGCTGGCAGAGCAGATCTAGCGCGCGCTGGCGTCATTTCGCGGAGCACTGTCGGCGACACGACAGTACCGGCGTAATGAGCAGGAGGTGAATCTGTGATGAGCAACGCGGGTTCCGCGTCGATGAGAATTTGTTCGAGCAAGGCGTCTGGGGATTCCGGGTCGATGAACAGTTGTACTGCACCGGCTTTTAATATCGCTAGGTGGAGTGCCACGATAGTCGCGTTATCCTGATGCATCCTGACGGCCACGATCTGATCGTTCCCATTAACATACTCCGAGAGCGTGCCAGCGAGGTCGGTCGCGAGCCGATCGAGTTCAGCGTAGGTCAAAACCTCGCCTCGCTCCGGCACTGATAGGGCAGGCAACTGCGGAAAACGCTGTGCGGAGCGCTCAAAAATCTCATGCAACCAGCGCACGCCCTGTTGGTGGGAGTGAGCCCCCCAAGGTCTTGGGGGCGTAGGCTGTGATAGGAACGGTTTTTCTATGCTCGTTGCAGCGCCACGCTTCACGACAAATCGGTAGCGAATCCACGCCGCCGTCACGACGCCGGGTAGCAATGCGATCCACAAAAATGTCATGAATAAAGCCGCGCGAGTGGCATTATCAGAGCGTCAAGAAAAATAGGATTCCATCTTACCGCTTCGCCGTGTATCGAGGGTTACACAGTGAAAGCCGCCACCGAGCATACGAGAGTGACGTAACTTAAGCGGTATGACTTCAAGGCCCTTTGATTCAAGTAACGCGATGAGTCGGGTTTGGTCGCGATCCACAACCACTGTATTGGGCCCCAGACTGAATAGATTCATATCGATCCACTCGCTGCCGATCGCCTGCTGTAGGTATTCCGCGCTATAGCGTTCCTGGTTTTCCATCGGGGGGCTGAAAATAATCTCCCAGTCCTTGAGAAATGCGGGCACATTCTCCAAGGTCAAGCGCTCGGGGTTGGCCAGTACTAACCCGGGACGCAATGCGACCAGCGTTGAGTCGATATGGCTGCCAAAATAGACGTCCTTCAGGAAATGTACGGTGAACTGATCGCCCAATACGCGCTGTAGCCATTGTCCGCCCAGCTCGTTGCCCGTAGCGCTTACCAGGTACAGCAAGTCCCGACCGAAGCGCAGTATGTTCGCTGCATCAAACGCTGGCTCTAGATTTTTAGGCGTGGGTGTCGCCGGGTGATATTCGAATAGTGCGTCATCGAGCAGGGGTTTGGGGGCGCTGAACCAATTGGCTCCGTCCTGATAGTACTCCATCAGCATGCGCCGATAGGCGCCCGTTTCCAGAGAGCGGCCGCGAATGACGTTGGGTGTTTCAATAATCGTATCGCCGACGACTAGCAGAATATCTCTGGGGCAATAGTTATAGTAACCCTCGGTCTGCCACTGTACGGTTTGAATCCGGGTTTCATGTGGCCACGTGTCCGGGCGTTTCACCGCAATGCCTCTGGATTCCATTTCTGCGATAAACGCCTGCAGGTCTTCCTCGGTCTCTTCGATGATGTGCTCGGGGAAGGGCCCTTGTGGAATCTCGGATAACGCCCTGTCTGGGTACTCAGCGAGCCGCGTGCTGGGGTCGGCGTAGGGAAAGCGAGCGCCCAGCGGATTGCCGACGATGACTTCTTCTAAGGGATCCCACTCGTTGCAGCTCCAGACGGGGCAAGCAGAGGGTGATGCAGCTGGGTTCACTGGATTCCTTTCGTGGTGTGCGGTAATGAACAACGAAAAAGGGCCACCCTGAGGCGGCCCCGCTCAGTCAGTAGCAGCAATTAAATCTGATCACTTTCCCACAGTGCACTGCCATGGCAGGTCATGGTTTCACGTTCCATCTGAGCGACATCGGACGAGGGGTAAGCATCCCACCACTTGCCAAAGTCACCGAACGATTGCCAAGCGGCAACAAACAGGACATCCGTACCATCGCCGTCGGCGCCCACTGAAACCGGGAACATCGTGTAAACATTCATTCCCTCACCGCCGTCAAGTGCGCTAGCGGCCTTTTTCCACTTGCTGGCTTGCTCGATGACCTCTTCTTCCGCGACATCGCCATTGATGTTGCACTTCCACATTTGCACAGGATTACCGGCGGAAACGAAGGGTGAGATGAGCATCATTGCGCTGATTGCTGAAACGAAACCTTTGAATTTCATAAAAACTCCTTGCATGACTTCGATTTCAACCTAACAAGTCAGTGCAGGGGTCGCAACGAATTCTCCGGTTGTGTCACCTATTGCTAATTTGCGGGCAGTCGCCGCGCAGGTGGCGCCGGCGGGGGGACTTATTTTTATTCGGCTTCGGGCCGCGCCCTGAGTCTGAGAAAGCGTCGCGTCCAGACGGACTGGAAGATGGGGTCCAGCCAGCGATACAGGCGCCCCGAAACGACCACAGGTTTGCCTGCCTCGACACCGCGAATGGCGTCACGGACGACGATGTCGGCGTCATACCAAAGCCATTTCGCCATATTGTTTTTCATGTCCAAAAGTCCGGCGGTTTTGTGGAAGTCCGTATGAGTAAAGCCGGGGCAGAGCGCCGAAACATAGACACCTTGAGCCGCGACCGTCAGATTGAGCTCCTCCGATAGCGCAACCAGATACGCTTTCGCCGGGCCGTAGTTGCACCCGCCAGAGCGAGGGACGCGAGCGGCGACCGAGGCGACGTTAATCACCCGCCCGTAGCCCCGCTGAGTCATCGCGGGTATGAGTCGATGGCAAAGGTCCGCAACCGATAGCATCATCAATTGAAAAAAACTCCGCTGGTCCGACCAGTCGCGGTCCTGTAACAAATCCGGACCGGCAATGCCCGCATTGTTGATAAGCCAGTCAACGTGCCAGCCCGCTGCCGCGCACTGACGGGCAATGCTCTCAGCCGCGTCGGAACGGGACAAATCGGCGACAATCACCTCGACACGTACGCCGAAGTTGTTAATCAGAGTCTCGGCCAGCGCGCTCAGGCGATCTTCTCGCCGCGCCACCAAGATCAGATCCTTGCCTAGCGCTGCGAGTTGTCTAGCGAACTCTTCTCCGAGGCCGGCGGAAGCGCCTGTGATCAGGGCAAACCCGTCAGCGGCGGAGATTTCCGCGTCGGGTGCCGGGCTCATAACGTCATGGACCAACTGTGGAGTCGTATCTTCCAGCGGCCCTCATTATCCCGTGCCACCACATCGATGTAGTGGGAGGTCGTGGAGTCGCCCTCAAGGGCACCCTCGGGGAGGGTTGAGGTCGCTGATGCGTCGACGATTCGGCGGATGGTGTAGTCGTATTCGACAACGGCCGCCTCGCCGAAAAAGGTAATGCTGTGGGGTGTGTCTACCGTGATTTCATAGCGCGCAGTGTCAAATACTGGGCCGAGAAACTCGCGGTAGTTTTCCCTGCCATCGAGGCCTGCCACGCCCGGTGGTCGCAGGCTCACGTCGGGGTGCAGACCGCCGACATAACCGTCGATGTCGCTGCCCTCAACGGCGCGAATCCACCCCTGATACAGCGCGAGAATTTCTTCTTCGTCAGTACCCCCAACACTGGTAAGCGCACCCGTCATCATGAAAAACGCCAGGCAGTAGCTGATGAATAAACGCCAATAGTCCGTCACGGTAGATCTCCCTTGCTAATCAAACTGATGCTGTGCCCCCTCGCGATCGACCTCTCGGAAGACGCGCCGGTCCGAGCCATCATACACCGCCGAGCCCCAGGGTATGGAGATAGGCACGCGCACTCGCGTCGTGATGATAGGCAGAGACAGCGGCGTTACGCAGGCTGGCCGAACCCGGGTCTCGCAGCGCGCCGAGCATTGCCTCCGCGAGTGCCTCTGTGTCTCCCATGGGTACCAGTGGCGCGATTCGACCACCGTCGAGCAGCTCCCTCGGGCCGCTCGGACAATCCGTGCTCACCACGGGCACACCGAGCGCCAGAGCTTCGGTGAGCGTATTGGGGGAACCCTCCCATCGCGATGAGAGAACAAACAGATGCGCGCGTCGCATCCACGACCAGGGGTTAGACTGGAATCCAGGCAGCGCGATTTTGTCACTGACTCCCAGATCCGCTGCTTGCTTTAATAAGGCGTCGCGTTGGTCACCTTCGCCGAGGATGATCAAGCGTGCCTCTTGACGTGATACGACATGTGAGAACGCGCCCAGCAATGTCGTGAAATCTTTTTGTTCGGTAAGTCGCCCCACCCCGATTACGACCGGCGGCCCGGCATCAAGGAGCCAAGGGTGCGGGGCGGGCGCCTCGGCAAGCTCGAACAGGGCGGGGGTAATCGTTGGGTTGCGAACCACAGTGACCTGCGGGTCCGATATGCCGGTGATATCAATGACATCGTTCGCCACCCCCTGCGAGACCGCGATCAGCCGGTGAAGCTTCGGGTAATACCGCCGCATAGCGCGATACCAGCGTCGCCGACGGCTCTCTGATTTATTGGCTAATGCCGCAGATATGGTGGTGCCTAAACGCCCTGATATTGGCACTTCGACTCTGGCCAGCGCGCGCGCTTGAAGCGCCGCCAGTATTGCCCGGTGTTTGATTGCCAAGACTGCATCCGGACGTTCCCTTCTCAGATAACGGGCGACTTCGAAAATGCTGGTCGCCGTGTGGCGCGCTTTTAAAGGGATGATGCGGGCAGTCTCGGGTAACGCTCCGACATGCGGGCCGCGCGCTTTGATCAGTAGTATATCGAGGTCAACGGGGAAGGTCGTCAGGGCCTGACTGAGGTTGGCGATCATTCGCTCGACGCCGCCTTGTCCGGAAAAGGAAACCAGAATCGCGAGTTTTTGCCGGTTCACTCTCAATCGCCTGCACGCCAAGCACGCCGCACAATAGCACAGGGTCACTAACGCTCGCTTGGTGCGATGGAGCCCTGCGCTTACACTCGGGGTCATTCAGGAGCTATCGGGATCATCATGCCTGACACACCGCTACTGCCAGTGCACCGCGAACCTGCCTTTGGGGGCCTCGCTCAATGTGCGGCCTGATTGGCTTCGCCTCGGTGGGGGCTCTGCACGCTGAACGCGCGGTCAGCGCGATGGCGGGATTACAACATCGTGGCCCTGACGGCCAAGGCCACTCACTGCAAGGCAACGTATTTTTGGGTCATACCCGGCTCTCCATCATTGACTTACAAGGCGGGGCACAGCCACTGATCTCTGACTGCGGTCGCTATATCTTGGTGGCCAACGGCGAGATCTATAACCATCTGGAACTGCGTGCGGAGCTAGAGGGTTTAGGCCGCTCATTTCGAACCGGATCAGACTGCGAGGTGATCCTGCAGGGCTACGCCGTGTGGGGTCGGGACGTGCTAGCACGCCTCGAGGGGATGTATGCCTTTGCCCTTCAGGATTTGGAGAGCGCCGAGGTGTTGCTGGCGCGCGATCCGTTGGGGATGAAACCCCTGTATTTCAGCGCCCGCAGCGATGGCATCAGATTCGCTTCGGAACTCAAAGCGTTGCTAATGCTGATGCCCTCGACTCCCGATCTCTGCCCCACCGCATTGCTACAGTACTTAGAGGCCCAACATCCCCTGTCACGCCGCACGCCGTTTCAAGGGATCGAGCGGTTGCTCGCCGGCGAAGCGATTTTGATCAGCCGGGGAGAGCGAGTCGATCAATGGCGGCATTGGTCGGTAGCGCAAGTATCGCCACACGCACCCGAGCAGCCGATTCAGGATCTCGATGCGCTGATGGAAACGGTGTTTACCCAGCATCAGCGCGCAGACGTACCGATTGGTTTATTTCTCTCAGGCGGAGTGGACTCCACGGTACTGCTGGGGCTCATGCGGCGCTACGGTATGACCGACATCCATACGTTCTCTCTTGGGTTTCCACAGTCCTCGGTAGGGGATGAACTCGATGTCGCGACGGGGCTGGCGCAGCACTTTGGCACTCATCACCGGGTTGTGACCCCCACCGCCGACGAACTGCTGAATCGGCTGACCCGCGTGGCGTGGGCAGCGGACGATCTCATGCGCGATCCCGCCAGTTTGCCGACACTCCTCCTGGCGGAAGAGGCGAGCCAAACGATGAAGGTGGTGTTTTCCGGTGAGGGTGGCGACGAGACCTTCGCCGGCTATGGCCGCTACCGCAGTGGTCCTGTTGAGCGATTTTTTAAGCGCTTGATCGCGCCCGGCACGGGTGGGTTCCGATCCCGCGGAGACATTCGCGGGCGCTTAGGAGAACAGCTGTTGGGTTCAGCCTTGCGCCACGTTCGCAGGCATTGGCGCGATCCGCTGGTCTCCAGTTGGCAATCCTACCCAGCGCATTGGAGCGCTTTGCAGAAAATGCAAGCGCTCGATCTGGAGCATGCGCTACCCGACAACCTGCTGGTAAAAGCGGACAGAATGCTGATGGCGCACGGGGTTGAGGGGCGCATGCCTTTTGTGGACCGGCGCGTGGTCTCCTGGGGGTTGTCCCTGCCCGATCATCTGAAAAATGACCGACGTGAGGGTAAGAAGATACTCAGGAAATGGGCGTCTTCCTTTATGCCGTCGGAGCATTTTGCGGCGAGAAAGCGTGGGTTTTATGTGCCCATCAACGACTGGTGGCAAGGTGAGCGCCTTGCGAGTTTAGGGCAAGTGCTTTTGGAAAATGAAGCAATCCGTCGCTGGTTCAGACCCGAGGGCGTCGCCACGATACTGGGTGAGCAGCAACAGGGTGGCCGCAGGGGACGCCAGCTGATGATGTTGCTGCAATTTGCCCTTTGGCACCGCTTGTTTGTGGAATCGACAACGCCCGTCTTGCCTGATCTTGCCGACCCCTTGGATTTTCTCAGGCGTTAACACATCGCGCCCGCGCTTCCTGTAGTGCCGGCAGCAGAGAAGCTATACTCCGCAGAGAGCGTGCATGGGCCTGAGACGCCAAAGCCTGAAGTCGCGCCTAACCGAACTCTGGAGGAAGATTGCCATGACAGATCGCGTTGCTGTTTCAGTGTCCGACCATGTTGCGCACGTGCGTATGACGCGGCAGGACAAAATTAACGCGTTGGATTCGGCGATGTTCGATGCGATCTGCGCGGCGATTGATGAGCTCAGGGAGCGGGGCGATGTCCGTGCAGTGGTTGTGTCCGGTGAAGGGCGGGGGTTTTGTGCTGGCCTTGATCTGTCCAGCTTTCAAAGCAGTGGTCCTGGTCTGGAGCTCATGCCGCGTACGCACGGGATTGCCAATAAGGTCCAGCAAGTGGCTTGGGGCTGGCGCACGCTGCAGGTGCCGGTAATTGCTGCGGCGCATGGCGTCGCAATCGGCGGTGGGCTCAACATTCTCTCCGGCGCAGACATTCGAATTGTGCACCCTGACACCCGGTGTGGTGTGATGGAAATGCGCTGGGGATTGATTCCAGATATGGCGGGTTACCCGCTTTGGCGCGGCAATGTGCGCGATGATGTGCTGCGCAAATTGGTCTACACCAATGCGGAGTTTTCGGGGAGCGAGGCGTTTGATCTGGGATTCGCGACCGAGGTTTCCGATGCGCCATTGGAGCGAGCGATGACTTTGGCCAGGGAGATCGTGGGCAAAAATCCCGAGGCAATAAAAGCCGCAAAGCGCATGGCCAATATGCTCAGTCACAGTACCGACGAGGAGATTCTGCTTGCCGAGTCGGCGGAGCAGGAGAAGATTATCGGTCAGCCGAACCAGCTCGAAGCGGTGATGGCGCAGATGGAGATGCGAGCGCCATCGTTCAGCTGAATGGATATTACTCCGTGAAATTTTTGCCCTGCGTGGGCCAAATGACATTGAGGCACCTGTGCCATGACAGATCCTGAAGTAACGACCCATCATCGGGTGTGTCATCTCTGCGAGGCGATGTGCGGTCTCGTTATCAAGACCCAGAGCGATGCCGTGATCGATATTCGCGGCGATCAGCACGACCCCTTAAGTCGTGGGCACGTTTGTCCCAAGGCGGTCGCGCTACAGGATATCCACGAGGACCCTGACCGGCTGCGCAAGCCGCTGAAGCGGATACGCACCCGTGCGGGAGAGTACGAGCACGTCGAAATCGAATGGCCGGAGGCGCTCGATCTTGCCGCCGATGCGCTGGTCTCTTCGATCCAGCGGCATGGTGTCGATTCGGTGGGGGCCTATTTTGGCAATCCCTCTGTGCATAACTATGGGATGCTGACCCATCAGCGGAATTTATTCCGACACATACGCACACGAAATCGATTTTCTGCCACCTCCGTTGACCAGCTGCCGCATCACCTGGTGTCCATGTGGTGCTTTGGTCACATGCTGTTACAGCCCATTCCTGACGTCGATCACACCCAGTACTTTCTGATGCTTGGCGCCAACCCGCTGGCGTCTAACGGCAGCATATGGACGGTCCCGGATGTCCGCCGGCGGTTAAAGGCGCTGACGGCCCGTGGCGGCAAGCTCGTCGTAGTGGATCCGCGGCGGACCGAAACCGCCGAGATCGCCAGCGAGCATCTTTTCATCCGTCCCGGTACCGACGCCGCATTCTTGCTGGCGATCATCCACGTGCTGTTTCGAGACGCATTGGTGCAGCCTGGCAGGTTGGCTGACTTTACTGATGGTCTCGATGCAGTGGGTGCGGCGGTCAGGGATCTTGATCCCGCCTGGGCCGCCGAATCCACTGGTATTGCGGCATCCGATATCGAGCGGATTGCACATGAGTTGGCAACCGCCGAGGCGGGTATTTGTTATGGGCGCATGGGGGTTAGCACTCAGGCTTACGGCACGCTGTGCCAGTGGGCGATTCAGGTCATTAATGTTGCAACCGGTCACCTCGATAAGCCCGGTGGTAGTTTATTCACGCGGCCTGCAATGGATCAGGTCGCCAATACCAGCCCAGGTGGTTTTGCGCGTTTTGTGAGCCGCAATCGGGGACTCCCTGAGTTCAATTATGAACTGCCCGCGGTCACCATGGCGGAAGAGATCACCACTCCCGGAGACGGTCAGATCCGTCTGATGTTTACCGGCGCAGGTAACCCGGTGCTGTCGACGCCCAATGGCAGACAGCTTGACGATGCGCTGGAAACGCTCGATTTTATGATCTCTGTCGATCCGGCATTGAACGAAACGACCCGGCACGCAGACGTCATCTTGCCGCCGACGTCACCACTCGAGCACGATCATTACGATATTGCGTTTCATAATCTCGCAATTCGTAACACCGTACGCTACAGCCCGCCCGTTTTTGAAAAACCCGAGGGAGCCATGCACGACTGGGAGATATTCGCCGCTCTGGGTGACCGAGTGGCTGACCGGCTGTCGTTGGAGTCGATGCCGGCTGTACCGCCGCACGTGATGGTTGATCACGCGCTCCGCAACGGTCCTTATGGCGACGAGAGCGAGTGGCAGTTAAGTATCGACAAGCTGAAAGACAACCCTTCAGGGATCGACTTGGGTCCGTTGATGCCATCTTGTCCTGAGCGCTTACAAACGCCCGGGCAACGCATTCAGCTGGCGATTCCGGCAGTGCTTGAAGATATCCAACGGTTTGTCGCAGAGGATGCCGGCCCCGGGGGTGGCTACCGATTGATTGGACGTCGGCACGTTCGCGACAACAATTCCTGGATGCACAATCACCAACGCCTTATGAAAGGAAAGCCCAGACATCAGTTGTTGATGCATCCCAGTGACGCGGCCCGCGAGGGATGGCAGGCGGGCATGTCGGTTCGTATCGAGAGCCGCGTGGGCCACATCGAAGCCGAACTGGCCTGCTCGGACGAGATGATGCCGGGAGTCGTCAGTTTGCCGCATGGCTACGGTCACAGTCGGTCGGGTATTCGGGCGCAGGTGGCGCAACGGCACGCCGGGGTGAGTTGTAATGACATTACGGACGAGCAGTTTGTTGATCTACTGTCCGGTAATGCCGCGGTGAACGGAGTGGCTGTGCAGATCAGTGCCGCGGCGGCATCGGGGGGCTGACGCGTGAGTGACAAGCGCATTCCCGTTACCCAAATCGACAGCGGTCAAAAATTTGTCAATGACCGCGGCATGAAGGTCATCAAGGACGGCATCAAAACCTCGACCGAAGCGGCGTCGCGCCTGGCCAAGCCCGATTGGTTGCGAATGCGGGTGCAGAGCAGTCCAAAATTCGAGGCCGTACGCTCGATCGTACACGATCACCGGCTCGCCACTGTGTGTGAGGAAGCCAAGTGCCCGAACATTAGTGAATGTTGGAGCGCGGGAACGGCGACCATCATGTTGATGGGCGATGTTTGTACACGGGCCTGCCGTTTTTGCTCCGTGAATACGGGTAATCCGGGCGGTTGGCTTGATCAGGACGAGCCCGCCAATACCGCCGAGGCCGTCAAACTTATGGGGCTTAAGTACGTCGTTCTGACGTCGGTGAATCGAGATGACTTGCCCGACGGCGGCGCTGGCCATTACGCAGCCGTGGTGCGCGCGACCAAGACGCTCAATCCTGAGACTGCGGTGGAGGCGCTGACGCCGGATTTTCTGGGCGATCACGCCGCAGTTGAGACCCTGCTCGACTCGGGAATCGAGGTCTTTGCGCAGAATGTCGAGACAGTATTTCGTCTCACGCATCCGGTCCGTGACCCGAGAGCAGGGTATCTGCAAACCCTGCAGGTGCTCGCGCACGCCAAGGCGTATCGGCCCGACGTGGTGACCAAAACGTCTCTGATGCTGGGCCTGGGTGAGACAGAAGACGAGCTCAAGCAGTGTATGGATGATCTTCGCGAGCACGCGGTAGATGTGCTGACGCTGGGGCAATATCTGCAGCCGACCAAGAATCACTTGCCGGTTGAGCGTTTTGTTACGCCGGACGAATTTGCACGCTATCGCGAATGGGGACTGGAGCGCGGGTTTATGGAAGTGGTCTCCGGCGTCTTCGTGCGCTCCAGTTACCGGGCAGAGAGGGTGCTGGAGCACAACAACGTCGGGCTTGGATCTGCCTGAAATGTCGGCTTCCCGCCGTTTACAAGTGCTGTACCTCACGTCGACCGATGGCCCCGGTGAGGCACTCGGCGCGGCTACCCGAATCGTTATCGGTGTGCTGGCCCGCGATGTCGACGTGTCGCTGGCGGTCGCGGGGTCAGTGGGTCATCAGGCGCTGCAGCAGTTGCGCGAGGACTTCGTCTCGATGCGAGCGGCTGGCGGCTTTCCGGCGAGTTCTGCCGACCTGCCAGCACCCCCGGGTCTGGCGTCTCTGAGCCAGGAGCGACTCGGATCATCGATCGTCAATGCGCGATTACAGGCTGCGATTCAGCGTCGAAGTGCTTCTTTTGACGCTGTGGTTGTGGATGACTTGACTGCGTGGCCTTATCGACCGGCCCAATGTGCCGCGCCGGTCTATTATCTTGCCCATCGATGTGAAGCGCGGCGACAAAGCACCCGCTGGTGGCAGTGGTTGACGGCGTCGCGGCGCCACCGGCTGCAGCAGTATGAAAAAGCAGTATTCGGCGAAGCGACGAGCGTCTTTGCGAAGCCGCCTGTGGCAGCGGCGTTGTTATCGCTTGGACTGCCGTTACGACAGCTGAATCCCTCTTTCGGGCGATTCCGACCGGAAGAGGGGCTGAGCCAAGCACCCCAGTGGGTGCAGACTCTGCCGCGGGTCGGTTATGCGGGTTATCTGGGGGACCAAGATAATCTGGCCAGTCTCGAATGGTTGCTGCGTGAGGTGTGGACGCCCGGGCGTCATGCGCTGCGCGACATCGAGTTGCATTTGGTGGGCGCAGCGCCCCCTTCGCCGCTGCGGGAACTGGTGGCGGCCAACAATAACGTTTATCTTCACAGTGGTGGGCGGCAGCACTTACAGCATTTGGGCTGCCGCGCGGTGATAGAGCCGCTTCAGTATGAGCAGCATGTTGATACCAAGCTGGTGAACGCAATGGCGCTCGGGTTGCCGGTAGTGACCACTCATGCGGGATTGGCGCGAGCACATTCGCGATTGGGTGACGGTGTCGTGGCGACATCAGGTGCAGAACAAATGGCCATGACAGTGCATCAACTCATGCATGATGAACCGGCATGGCAGTTGCACGCAGATGCGGCGCGTCGCACGGCGATGCAGCAACTGGACGATTTTGAAGTGGCGCATGATGTTCGTCGCGCCTTATTGAGACTGGATAGACAGGAGGGGGGAGGCGAGCTCATGAGTCAACTGACCGCTTCCCAAAACGTATGATAATGAGCTTTGCGCATGTGGGCTTACTGGGGCGAAGAGAGCACCCCGGGGTAGAGGAAATCGTTTCCGGCCTACTGAATCTGCTGGATGATCGCGGGTTGCAGGTCACGATCGAGGACCGACTGGCGACGCTGGCTCATTTTGAGAAGCGTGCGATGGAGTCCCGAGACCAGATTGGTGCGATGGTGGATCTCGCCATTGTGATCGGCGGTGACGGCAGCTTGCTGAGCGCGGCGAGAACGTTGGTGAAGCACGACACGCCGGTCATCGGCATCAATCGCGGTCGACTGGGTTTCCTCACCGACGTTAGCCCTGATGAATTGATTGAGCAGGTGAGCGCGGTACTCGATGGCAACTACATCAGCGATCGTCGATTCTTGCTGGACGCAGAGGTCTGGCGGGGAGAGCAGGTGATCGGGCGCGGCGAGGCGCTCAATGACATCGTGGTAAATTCGGGTGCTTCCGCGCAAATGGTGGAGTTCGAACTCAGTATTGATGGAGAGTTCGTTTACCGGCTGAATGCAGATGGCCTGCTGGTCGCCACTCCCACTGGCTCTACCGCTTATAGCCTCTCGGCCGGCGGCCCGATCATGTACCCTGGGTTAGACGCCTTGGTGCTCGTCCCCATGTTTCCTCACTCGCTGACCAGCAGGCCGATCGTGGTCAGTGGCCATAGTGAGATCCGTATTGATGTGGTATCGCGTAACGATATTCATCCGCCCATTACCTGTGACGGACAGATCTCGATCACGGCGCTACCCGGAGACTCGGTGCGGATCCGGAAAAAATCGAGAGAGCTCACCTTGCTGCATCCTCCAGGGTACAGCTTTTACGCCAGTTGCCGGGACAAGCTTCGCTGGTCAGATGCGCTGGTTAAATAGCGCGCCTCCGGCTATCCAGCGCGCGCCCGCGACCTTTCTGCTCGTCGCGGTGACCAGCGTTTGCTTCTTGTTGTTCTATCCATTTCATTGGGTGGGTCTGCTGGAGCTCTTTAACTTTGTGCCGTTTCGCGCCGCAGGGGGCTATGTCGCCTTCGGGGAACTCGGCGGCGACTGGTGGCGACTGGTCACGCCGACCCTGATCCATTTTGGTTGGCTGCATGTGGTTTTCAACTGCCTATGGCTGTGGGAATTCGGCCAGCGCATCGAGCATCGCTTGGGGTCTCTGAATTTAATCGGGCTTTATCTTGTGACCAGCATGGTGAGTAACTACTGCCAGTATTTGTGGGGGGGGCCTGCGATCTTTGGCGGCATGTCGGGGGTTGTCTATGCGCTTCTGGGTTTCATTATGACGGCTCAGTGGAAACGGCCGGGGTGGATCGTGGCGCCGCCGATGGCTGTATTTGCCTTTATGCTGATATGGCTGCTCGTCGGCATGTCCGGCAGCATGGAATTTATTGGCGCCGGGGCAATCGCGAACGGGGCACATGTGGGTGGGCTGGTGATCGGTCTGATACTCGGTGTGATTATCAGTGCCGTGCCGGGGCTCTTCAGAAGTCGCTAGTGTGGATATGGACTATCAGCAGTCAGTGCGTCAGATGGACCGCGCGGTCTATGACCGGTTGGTTGAATCCCTCGCAACGGGGCGTTGGCCCGATGGCCAGGCGCTGACAGATGCGCAGCGCCAGCACGCCATGCAGGCAGTGATTACGTGGGGTGAGATTCATTTGCCACCCGAGGAGCGGGTGGGATATATCGACAAGGGGAGCAAAGCCGTAGCGTCGCGCGACGAAACCGCGCCGCTTCGCTGGGAGGAGCCTGAGGATGAGTAACTGGCAGGGTTATTTGCGAAAAATGCAAGCCGCTCTGGATAAAACGGTGGGCTACACCTTGTTTCCCGACGCTGATGCTTTGCACGTGAATGACTATTTGGGGCAGTCGCTGAGCCTTACTCACACGGGTCAGATTCGCTGCGTGGAATGTGATCGCGTGACCAAAAAAAGTTTCAATCAGGGCTACTGCTACCCGTGTTTTCGCAAGTTGGCAGCCTGTGACAGCTGTATCGTCAGCCCGGAAAAATGTCATTTCGCTGCGGGCACGTGTCGAGAACCCGAGTGGGCGCTCTCACATTGCCAAGTCCCCCATATCGTTTATCTGTCAAACACGTCCAGCGTCAAAGTCGGTATTACCCGAGAAACGCAACTGCCGACTCGCTGGATTGACCAAGGCGCGACGCAGGCAAAACCGATTGCGCGTGTGCAAACTCGCCACCAATCGGGTCTGCTCGAGGTGCTGTGCGCGAGGGAAGTGGGTGATCGCACCGCGTGGCAAGCCATGCTGAAGGGAAATGGTGTGGCGCAGGATCTGGAGCAGATCAGGCTACGTTTGATGGCGAGTTGTGAGCGGGAGATCGCGGACCTGCAATTGCAGCATGGGGAAGGTGCTTTCGAGTTGTTGGTGGACGCACCGGAAACCCACATTGACTACCCGGTCCTGACTTGGCCGGATAAGGTCAAAGCACATAACTTCGATAAACAGGCGGTGGTGGAGGGCACGCTCATGGGCATCAAAGGCCAGTACCTGATGTTCGATACCGGCGTGCTCAACATCAGAAAATTTGGTGGTTATGAAGTGGAAATTAGGGTGACAGCGTAATGGCATTACGAGAGGGAATACCAGGGACGATTTATCGCGCTGATTATCAGCCACCCGAGTTCGGCGTGAGCACTGTCAATCTCGAGGTCAAGATTTTTGATGGCCGAACTGAGGTCATTGCGACGCTTGCGATTGAGCGGCGGTCAGCGGGGCAGGGGACACTTCATCTCGATGGTGAACAACTCGATTTGCAGTGGGTGGAGATTGATGGCCAGCGAATTGAGGCTTCGCAATACGAAGTCTCCGCGACGCAACTGCTGATTCCCGGCGTTCCCGATCACTTTGAACTGAGGACCTGCGTGCACATTTGCCCGGAGGAAAATACGTCTCTTGAAGGGTTTTATCGCTCGCAAAGCGCCTATTGCACGCAGTGCGAGGCGGAGGGTTTCCGCAAGATTACCTACTACCCTGATCGTCCCGATATTCTTGCGGTCTACACAGTGGCCTTGGAAGCAGACGCTCGACAGTGCCCGGTGTTATTGAGTAACGGCAATCTGGTCTCTGAAGCATCACTTGCTGAGGGTCGGCACCGGGCGGTTTGGCACGACCCGTTCCCAAAGCCTGCCCACTTGTTCGCCATGGTCGCAGGCGATCTTAAGCGGGTGTCTGACGTGTTCACGACCTGTTCAGGCAAGCAGGTGGATTTGCGTATCTGGGTCGAGGAGAAGGATCTCGCTTACTGTGATTACGCGATGACATCACTCAAGAACGCCATGAAGTGGGATGAGCAGGTGTATGGCCTTGAGTACGACCTCGACCTTTATAACATCGTCGCGGTTGACGACTTCAACATGGGTGCAATGGAGAACAAGAGTCTCAACGTTTTTAACACCTCCTGTGTGCTGGCGCACCCGGATATCACGACCGACCCCGGCTTCCAGCGCGTGGAAGGAGTCGTGGCGCACGAATATTTCCACAATTATTCAGGGAACCGCGTCACCTGCCGGGACTGGTTTCAGTTAACTCTAAAGGAAGGGTTTACCGTTTTCCGTGACTCGGAATTCTCGGCAGATTTGAACTCCCGCGGAGTGAAACGTGTCGAGGACGTCATATTCCTGCGAACACATCAATTTGCCGAGGATGCGGGCCCGATGGCGCATCCGGTCCGTCCCGACGCTTTCATCGATATATCTAATTTCTACACGCTTACCGTCTATGAGAAGGGTGCAGAAGTCGTGCGCATGCTACACACCCTGCTTGGTGCGGAGACTTTTATTGCCGGTGCGCGCATCTATTTTGAGCGCTTCGATGGTCAGGCGGTCACCTGCGATGATTTTGTGGATTGCATGCAGGAGGCCGCAGGTCGCGATCTTCATCAGTTCCGGCGTTGGTACGAGCAGGCAGGGACACCGGTGTTGCAGGTGGCGGGTTGCTATGACGCCGAGGCACAGCGATATCAGCTCACCCTGCGCCAGCACAATCCACCCACACCTGGGCAATCCGACAAACCTCCGCTCGTGATACCGGTCGCGATGGGATTGTTGGTAGACGGCGCGCCACTGCCTCTGGATAACGGCACGACCCGCGTGCTCGAACTGACGGAGGCAGAGCAAACCTTCACTTTCGAGGGGATACCCGCAGAGCCCGTCGTGTCGCTGCTGCGAGGTTTCTCGGCGCCGGTTCGCATCGTCTCAGAGCAATCTGATGCGGAGCTGTTGACGCTGATGGGCGGTGACGACGACGCCTTTGTTGCTTGGGATGCCGCTCAGACACTGCTTGCACGAGCGATAGAGTCAACTGAAGAAAGTGGCGCTCCCGTCGTGGAGACGGGTCTGCTCGAGGCCGCGGAGCGCGTCCTATCGGGCGCAATGGATGCTGCGATGAAAGCGCTGACGCTGTCGCTGCCCAATGAAGATTATTTGGCGGATCGAGCCGCACAGCGCGGCTTGGTGGACGTGGCCGCGATACATCGGCGCCGCCATATCATCAAGCGCGCAATGGGATCTGGGCTCGAGGCACACTGGCGGGCAGTGGGCTCGCAGTATCCGGACACTGCGACATATTCGCCCACTGCGGATCAGATGGGCCAGCGATCCCTCCGTCACGTCGCGCAGGACTTTTTATTTGCCGCGCATCCCGAAGATCTGACTGTGGCTCATCAATTATTGGAGCGGGCGGATAACCTCACGGATCGATTGGCAGCACTGCGCTGGATTGTGCAGTTCGACACCGCCTCACGACGCGAGCAGGTCGTGGCAGATTTTTATGATCGCTGGAAGCACGAATCGTTGGTGGTTAATCAGTGGTTCACCGTGCAAGCAACACGTCCCGATGAACAGTGTGTAGAGACCGTACGCGATTTATTAGCGCATTCGGCGTTTGATTGGCGCAATCCAAACAAGTTGCGCGCGTTGGTCGGCGCGTTTGCCTCCGCTAATCCATTGGCATTTCATCGTCCTGACGGCCAGGGTTACGCTCTGTTAGGCGATGTGATCGAGCGCATTCAGCAATCCAACCCACAAATTGCGGCGCGCATGCTGACACCTCTGACACGCTGGCGTCGCTATGCTTCAGGGCACCAAGCGATGCGTGATCAGCTCGAGCGCATTGCAGCCATTAAGGGGCTACCCAAGGATGTCTTTGAAGTGGTGAGCCGCTCCCTCGCTGACTAGCTACGCAGCGGACGAACACAGACCTCACTACCTGGCTGAGGATCCCTTTGACTCTGCGCATGACGCAAGCGCGGCGGTTGGCATGCAGCGCCGCCGGGACTTTTGGGGTCAGACCGTGTCAGGTGGCGGGGTAGAGTGCCAGCGTCGCCTGGGTGCGCGAGCGATCCGCGGCCGGTGAGGGTTCTTGTCGTAATGCCTCAAGCAGCGTGTCACCTGCGACAGCGGGCGACCCGGTGCCGTAAAGGCTGCGATCGATATCACTCAAGAGCACCGATAACTCCGGGCTGCTGTGTTTGGCCAGCGCCGAGAGTGAAGAGAAAGTTTTGCCGTGATGTAGCGTAGCCCAGTGCAGGAGTGCGCGCCTGAGTTCGTGTGTCTCTTGGGCAGAGATTGCGCGCCTTATCTTGACGAGCACTTGTCGCACACTGTCGCTGTCCACAGCAGGTCCCGCAGATGGTTGGGTGGATTGATAGCCTCGTCGCGATGACCACAGTAGTAAGCCCAGTAGCAATGCGGTTGCCCAGCCGGCACCCGCAACCCACCACAGCCACGGGGGTGCGCTACCGGCCAGATCGGTGGTGTCACTCGAGAGGTTGCCGGTGGGCGCCGTTATATCCAGTGACGCGACGGCTTTGACGTTAACGGGGCGCGCTGGCAGGACGGCATATTCCAGGCGGTCGGTTTCTGTATTCCACCAGGGCACGCGAATTTCGGGGAGTGTCCAGCTGCCGCCGGCTCGGGCCACCAGAGCTTCACTTTGAATGCGTTGACCCTGCAGCCCTCGATCCAGTTCGGTCTGGTCAATAGACTCCTGATCCGGGTAAAAGCGTAATTCGGGAATATCAACCGTACCTTGAACGCTACTTAATGGCGGTAGCTGGCTACCCTGAAGGCCGTCGGCGACGAGCGTCAGTGTCCGGGTCGTTGAGTCGCCGATGTCGAGCGCGTCGGGTTCCAGCGACCAGGTCTCGTCCAACACCAGATTGCGCGCTGGCAGCCAGACGTCGCCAGGAAAACTCGCCGGTACACTGTTGACTGTGACCTCCAGCGGCTCGGAAGCGAGGCGCAGTCTTCGTCCCAGTCGCGCGCCGAGTAACGAGCGTCCCGGCTGCACTTCTCGCGCGGTAAAACCGATGGCTGGAATGATCAGTGGCCCGCTTTTCTGCGGATACACCGCGTAGCGAAGCTCTGTGACCAGCCAGGTTCTGTTGCCGACGCGTCGCTGAAAAGAGCGTCGCTCAAGCGGTTCGAGTACGGCATCAGCTACATCAAACGCGGAGATTTCGCCGCCGTCGAGGTTGATGGCTTGTTGCAGCGTTATTGTGAGAAGCAGTTCGGCCTGCACGTAGACGCTTGCTTGATCCACACTTGCCTCGAAAAGCACCAGTGCATCGCCCGGCGCAATCACCGGCTCTGGATCTACCCGAATAGACAGTGGCGTCGTGCTGCGCCCGCCCGCCGATAACGAGGGAATGCTGAGCGTCCCCTCTCTGAGTGGCGCGAGTTCCATTTCGAGTGTTCGGGTGACTTGATTCTGACCATTGATAAAGCGCGCATTGGTAGCGCTTGAGCGTGACAGGATTTCCCAGTCTCGATTGAGCGGTGTGAGATCGATTTCATTCGGTTGCTCTCCCGCGTCACCTAGCAATGTGAGTCGCAGAGTCTCCCCGAGCGCTATTTCGCGGCGATCCACGGTGGCGGACAGCTCCGCCCACGAAAGGCTCGTCCAGAAAAATGCCAGCAGTGCGATGCACTGGAGAAAACCGCCTTTACCAGCGAATCGATTCATCAGGCTCTTCACCTTCTCTCAATCTCTGCATACTTTGATAGCGGAACTTCCGGCGCAACAAGCCACCGGGATCATCCGGTACGCGTCTCAACCATTGTTCCAGCGCCTGCTGCTCCTCGAGTGCTTCGTCAAACTTCGCCATTTGTTCTTGGGTGGCTGCCTCCAGCGCCTCGTCACTCAGCCGTTGTTCCTCAGTCGAGGTGGGGTCCTGCTGATTCTGCTGTTCTTCCTGCGAATCTTGCGGCTGTTGGTCTCCGGATGAGTCTTCTTGATCGCCACTCTGATCTTGCTGTTCACTACTTTGCTCATCGGAAGAGTTGGACCCATCCTGACTCTCGCTTTGAGACTCGCTACTGTCGTCCGACGCGTCGTCCTCGCTTTGTTCATCACCCTGCTGGTCTTCGGGGTTCTGCGATTCCTGGTCAAGCAGTGACTGAATGAAGTCCCGATTGGCGATCGCATCCTCGGCGTCCGGCGCTAAAGCCAGGCTTTGCTCGTAGGCTGCCAGCGCCCCTTTCAGGTCGCCCTGCAGCGCGAGCGCGTTGCCCCGATTGTAGAGGGTGTCAGCTGTCGGCGTATTGGCAAAGCTTGCCGCGGCTTGGTCATAAAGCCCCGCTTCATACTCGGCAATTCCTCGCCAATCCGGGCGCGAGAATTTACTGGCGGCTGTTTGCGCATCGCCATCAGCCAACGCATCGGCCGCTTGCTGGTCGGGGGTGAACCATAAGTCGCTCCACTCGGCGGCCTCAGGCGGCGCAGCCTGAAGGGTGAATACCAGTGCGAGACATGCCACGACCCCTTTGCGAAATGCCGGGAGGAGTAACAGCGCCACCAGAGCGGCGAGCCAGTAACCTTGATCCTGCCAGGCGTCAGTTTGGCGATCTAGGTCAAGCTCGCCCTCCGACGCCAACAGGTCCCCCTCGGTGAGGGCCTCGATATCGCTTTCATCCAGACTGATCTCACGATAGGGAGCTTCTAGCTCGGTCGCGATGGTTTGAAGTGCACGTTCATCAAGCACAGGGATGACTATTTCTCCGCTGTCGTCCTTGAGAAAGCCGCCATTGGGAAGCGGGATTGGCGCGCCTGACGGTGTGCCGATGGCCAGCATCGCGAGACGGGCGCCACTGTCAGCCAGCGCCGCTTGGGCTCTGCCAGTGTCAAAATTAGGCAGGCCGTCGGTCATCAGGAGTAACTGACCGCCCTGCGCGCCAGCCGTAATCAGTAACTCAGCGGCGAGCTCGATGGCGCTGGTCGCGTCGGCGCCGGGTAATGGCATTATCGTGGGAGACAACGCCGGTATCAGGTTGGCGATCGTGCGAATGTCGTCGGTCAACGGCGTGACCACGTGAGCGTCACCCGCGAAAACCACCAAGCCAGTGACGCCCTCTTTGCGTGTATCGAGCAGATCTAAAATCTTTTGCCCCGCTCGCTGAACGCGACTGGGCTGAATATCTGCCGCCAGCATGGATGCGCTTAAATCGAGCACAATTACCAGTGCATCGGCGCGCTTAATGACGGGTAGCTCGACTTTTTGCAGGCTGGGTCCGGCAGCGGCAAATATCACCATTGCCGAAAGCACGACCGGGAGCCAGACACTATTTCGCTCGGCTTCCCGAGTATCCTGAGGGATCAGGTGCTGGAGCAGTTCCGCATCAATCACTCTCGTCCAATCCCCTTGGTTGACACGACGATACCAAAGCGCCAGCGCGAAAATTGGGCAGGCGAGCAAGCCCCAGAGTAGCTCCGGGCGCAGCAAATGGAAGCCATCAACCATGTGCGGGCCTCGCGAACAGCCGCGTCAACCAACGACTCCTTAGCAGCGCTAGCACGCCGGCGAGCGCAACCGCTGTCAGCAACGGTATCCAACTCAGCGCGCGCTTGGGCCTGAAAGTGCTGGCCTCCTGCTCCACGGGTTCCAGTTCGTCGAGTAGGGCATACACCGCTTCTAACTCAGCGGGTGACGTCGCTCTAAAATACCGACCGCCGGTCGCCTCAGCGACCGCATTCAGCATTGCCTCGTCGACCTCTGCGCGTCCGGTGCTCGCGCGACCGAGATTCCGGCTGATACCAATGGTGTAGATTTTGACATCCAGTTGTGACGCGAGCGCGGCGGCCTCCATTGGGTCAACAGTGCTGGCCGTGTCTTGACCGTCGGTGAGCAAAATTAAGATTCGCGATGCGGCGGGCCTCTCGCGCAGTCGCTTTATGGCAAGGCCCAGGGCGTCACCAATTGCAGTGTCCTCGCCGGCGAAGCCCAATTGCGCTTCTTCTATGAATCGCGTGACGGTATCCAGATCAAAAGTGAGGGGTGCCTGAAGATAGGCGCGCGTGCCAAACAAAATGAGGCCGACACGATCTCCTTGGCGACGTTGCGCAAAGTCGGCTGCGATGGCCTTTACCGCCGTGATTCGCGGCACCAATCGATTGCCGATTTGCATGTCCTCGATTTGCATGCTGCCAGATAGATCTAGCCCAAGCATGAGATCGCGACCGGTATTGGGCAGTTCAATCGGTTCGCCAATCCATTGGGGCCTGGCGATGGCGGTAACCAACATCATCCAGGACAGCCACAGCAGCCACCAATGCCAGCGGCCTGTGCGTTTCCCTTCGCCCGAGCCCGACAGGTTGCGCCAACGAGCCGCAAACGGGGCTCGCACCGCGGAGGGCTGCGGAGAGTTGCCACGACTGACGTAGTAAATCAGCAGTGGTAAAGGCGAGAGTCCAAAGACCCAGGGCCAGAGCCACTCAAACACGCGACACCTCGTGATGCTTAATCCAGTGCTCTGCTGCACTGAGCAACGCGTCGCTACTCACTGGCGCCCGGGCCTGATAGAGCTGCTTGAGCTCGCTCACGTCGGACAGTGGGAAGTGCTTGCACGTTCTATCCAGAAACGTGTGCCATTGCGGGCCGTGCAAAGCAGCGACCTCCGCAGGCGGGAAACCCCTCAGCGCAGTGGCCTTCAATAACCAATTCACCTCATCCACACTCGCGCCGCTGGCACGCATTTGCTGCAATTCAGCCAGTGCGATACGTCGATAGTGATTACGCATTCGGCGCCGCCATAATCGACGAAGCACGAGGGTGAGAACGACTACCAGCACGATGGCGATGAGCCACCAACCGGGTGCCGGTGGCCACCACGTAATGGCTGAAGGTGTTCTCAGCGGCGCGAGCTGAGCCAGCATCATTTCCGGGTTCATCGGCTTGGAAATACCGTAAGCAGGCGCTTGAGCGGATCTTGGTCCGTTTGTATCGACAGCAATGGCACTCGCAATTCACGTAGTTTGCGTGTCGCCTGTTCACGCTGGTTTTGATAATCGCGGGCGTAGGCGGCTCGAGTATCTGCCGTGTGGGTATCGAGCTGGGAGTGCGTGCGCCCATCGGTGACGGCATAAAATCCCGCGCTGGGAAGCTCCGCCTCGAGGGGGTCGCTGACCCATAGCGCCACCAATTGCGTTTTGCGCGCGAGGCGTCGCAGTGGCGCGCTGGTCTCGTCGTCAAACAGGTCGTGAAAATCACTGATGAGAAAAATGCGCGTGCCGGGTCTGGCGATTCGCTCTAGCTGTTGCAGCAAATCCGCCAGCGAATGCTCGGGTGCGACTGCGCTCGCTGTGGGCGCCCCCGCTGCCACCAGATCGCCAATGACACTGAGTACTGCGTGCTGGCTGCGTTTGGGTCGGGTGTCAGAGAGCTTTGTATCTCCGAGAACCACGCCACCGATACGCTCACCTGAATGCAGCGCAGACCACAATGCCATGGCGCCCGTATGGGCTGCCATCACGGATTTAAAGCACCGCACAGAGCCAAACTTCATGGGAGTCCGTTGATCAACGGCGACCAGAATCGGTTGCTCACGATCCTCGTGAAAGAGCTTGGTGTGAGGTGTGCCTGAGCGTGCCGTCACTCGCCAGTCAATAGCGCGCACGTCGTCCCCCGCGGCATAGGCGCGAACCTCGTCAAATTCGACGCCGCGACCCCGTTGGCGGGCACGCTTCATGCCCGCGAGATTGGCGAGCGCGCGAGTTTGGCCGGTGACGTCGACGAAGCGCGCAGCGAAACGACTGGCGATCAATCCGTCGGCACTGACCGCAGCGCCTCGAGGCCCTGCTAGCGCTCTCTGTGAGACAACCTCAGGCAACGGGAATGTGCTCGATTAATCGCTCAATAATCAGATCACTATTAATGCCGGCCGCCTCGGCCTCAAAGGACACAATCAAGCGATGCCGGAGGCAATCCAATGCCACCGCTTGAACGTCATCGGGACTGACATAATCGCGACCGGCGATCCAGGCGTTCGCGCGTGCGCAGCGATCCAGTGCAATGGTAGCGCGCGGGCTCGCGCCAAACTCCAACCAGTTGGCCAGCTCGCTGTCGTAGTTCGCGGGATGGCGTGTCCCCATAATCAGCTGGACGACATATTCCTCAACCGCGGGTGCCATATGAATATTCAGTACCGCCTGTCGCGCGGCAAAGATATCTGCTTGAGAGACGGTGCTTGCGGGTTGTGTCTTGGCCCCACTGGCCTCGTTGCGCGCCAGCCGCAATATTGCTTGCTCCGCGTCGCGGTCCGGGTAGGACACGCGGACATGCATGAGAAAACGATCCAGCTGCGCCTCTGGCAGAGGGTAGGTGCCCTCTTGTTCGATGGGATTTTGTGTGGCCATCACTAAAAACAGATCGGGTAGGGCATACGTTTGACTGCCGATACTCACCTGTCGCTCAGCCATCGCCTCAAGAAGCGCAGATTGGACTTTGGCGGGCGCGCGATTGATCTCGTCGGCGAGCACTAGGTTATTGAAGATGGGGCCCTGTTGAAATTCGAAGACACCCGTTTGCGGGCGAAAAATGTCAGTGCCGGTGATGTCGCCCGGCAATAGATCTGGGGTAAATTGGATGCGGTGGAAGCTGCCTTCGATCCCCGCCGCCATCTCTTTGATGGCGCGGGTCTTTGCTAGACCCGGCGCTCCCTCGACGAGCAGGTGCCCGTCGGCTAGGAGGGCCAGCATCAGTTTATGGATCAGGTCCTGCTGGCCAACAATTTGTTGTCCCAGCCAGGCTTCCAGGTTCGCAAGGAGTTGATAATTCACGGGTAAGGCCTTTTTTACAGCGGTATCAGAAATAGCGTCATCTCTGACCATTTCAAGGCCTAAACGTTCACGCCTCCCTCAATTTATGGTTGCGGGGCGGATGGCCAGTCAGAAACCCGACAATTTATAGCACGTTAGCGCGTCTGTGAGGCCTTCTCGCCAATCGTTTCGTCCCTCACGCCAGCCCTCGAGCCACTTGACGCGGGCCAGACCCGTTAAAAAGGGGCAATTTTCTTGGGGTCGGCCGGCGAGCCCGAGTTGATAGCCTTTCTCGAATGCCCGCGTGATGCGGTTGCGCTTTAGTCTTTTCATAGGATCTCCCTGTATCTGACGGCGTGAGCCGTGCGGCATCGGGGGCCAAAGGCGTTTCCCAATGCATGATTGGTCATACCCGGTCAGTGCCGAGTGAAGGGAAAAGGGCATAGTGCCGATCAGAAGTGGGTCACGGCCTCCCGTGAGGCTGCTGCCGATCAACACATGCAATGTACCGGATCGCCGCCGCTGGTTTGGCGTGCGTCCCGGTGTGTCATAGCCCGGGAAATGGCTCCTCCAGATACCCTACCCAGAGTCGCGACGGCTGTCGAAAACCAATTTATTATTTGCGATGGTTGCTGTCAGACGGCATTGGCATAAGCCAATAGCGGCGCGGGTGCGAGTCTGGCAAGCAACACCGTCACCCCCCAAAATTTTTTCCCTCAGCGAGTGATCCGCCCAAGGCGTGCCGGCGTAACTTTGGCAACCGGATGATCGACTCTCCGGTTTAGCCATCTTCCCCCAGGTGGCGAATGATTGCCCCGGCCCCTTGGCCGGGGTTTTTTTTGGAGTCTGAAGATGCAAAACCGCACACTGATGCTGGCGCTGGGCTATGCGGGACTGCTCCCTTTTTACGGCTTCTTGTTCGGTATTTGGGCGCTGGACGATTGGCCAGCGGCGGTCTCCGTACAAGGCTTTGTCATCTATTCTCTCGGCATCCTGTGTTTTCTGGGCGGAACGCTCTGGGGGCGCGTTCAGTCGTTGGACTCCCCGCAGATTGCGCGATTGATTATCAGCAACGGCGTCGTGCTATTTGCAGTAGCAGCGGTTCTCAGTGCTCAGGCCTGGTTGGCGGCCGTTGCCTTGATGGCCGGCTATCTTGCGCTCGCGTGGTACGAGAAGGGTGCCGAGACTTTACCCGACTGGTATCACCAGATGCGCCAGCGCCTCACCGCAGGCGTCGTAGCGGCCCATGTCCTCTTTTTTGCCCTGCAGTCCCTTCAGTCCAGTGGCTGATCCGAGAGCGATTGGGGTTCATCGGCGTCTAGGAGCCAAGCAGACGGGACGCTGATCACACGGGCGTTGACGCGCTCCAACAAGCCGGTGATTTTGCGTCGCCCGGACGACAGGTAAGCGATGCAGTCTGGCAATGTGTCCCGATGCAGCCTTAGACAAGGCGAGTGACGCCCGCTGTCATCGACCAATACACTCGCCCGATCGTTTTCTGTCCAGTCTTCAGTGAGCGTGGTCACCACCGCCTGCGGTGCGCCAATCAAATCGACCGGTATGATGCACAGCGTGTCGGTCACGCAGGCAGAGAGCAGCGCGACGATACCGGCGCAGGGCCCTTGGTCAGCGACGGACTCACACAGGATCCTGTCACCGTAGTATTGATAGAGGTAAGGATTTGCGCGGCAACAAATCAGTATTTCCGTCAGTATTGCGGCGCGTGCATCACATAGATGGGCGATCAGTGGGCGGCCGCGGTGGCAGATCAGTCCCTTGTCTCTGCCACCCCAGCGTCGGCCCTGACCGCCCGCCAAAATACCCAAGGTGACGCCGGGTGTCGCATTCAAAGTTGAGCCCCTCTGTGGGATCATTTCCTTTCTCTGATTGACTATAGCGCATGCCACTGATGCCGCGTGTTCTGGCACTCGATACTGCAACGCAAGCTTGCACGTTGGCGCTGGCCGATGGCGTCGGTGTCTCTGCGCGTCATGAGCTGCTGGCCCGCGCCCACAATCGCCATATTCTGGCCATGTTGTCGCAGGTACTGGAGGGTCGGTCGCTCGCAGACGCTGTAGATGTGATTGCCTGCGGCGTCGGCCCGGGCTCTTTTACTGGGCTGCGTGTGGCGGTGAGCGTGGCTCAGGGCTTGGCTTGGTCGCAGGATCTGCCCGTGCACGCGTTTTGCTCGGTGTCGGCGCAGGTGTATTCCGCGGCTGATCAAGACTTGCTTCAGGAGGGGGATTGGGTGCTATCCACCATCGATGCTCAGGTGGATCAGTTGTACGGGGTCTGGGGACGCTGGGAGGCGGACCAGTTCCGCCCGCTTACAGAGGTATTTGTGGTCGCTCCGGAAAATCTTTTGGTTCCCGAAGGCGCGGCTGACCCAGTAATCATTGGTTCGGGCGAGCATTATCTGCCGCGCTTTCCGGCAGCCATGCCGTCTTCAACGCGACGCTACGGCGCGTTGACCCCCGATGCCTCGGTCATGAGTCGTCGGTTTGTAGACGGAAATTTGCCGATGTCACTGCAAGCGGCGCATACACTTGCGCCGCGTTACGTACAACGCGACATCGGCTGGAAAAAGCTGGCTGAGCAGGGTCGACGTGACTGAGTGGTTGCAGATGGCGTTGCTCGCGGTGATTCAGGGGGTCACCGAGTTTTTACCGGTATCCAGTTCCGCGCATTTGATTTTGCCGGCTCAGCTATTGGGATGGCCAGACCAAGGACTCCTCTTTGACGTCGCCGTTCATGCGGGAACCCTTTGCGCCGTCATGTTTTACTTTCGGCATACGCTGGCGTCGCTCATCGCCTCGCTGGCGCCGGGCGCGGGTGCTCACCGTTCAGAGCTCTGGGCGTTGACGATTGCCACCGTGCCGGTGCTCGTGGCGGGCCTGGTGCTCAAAGATGTCATCGCTACTGAGGCTCGCAGCATCGGCGTAATCACAGCCGCGACCCTAGGATTCGGCGTGTTGCTGGGGATTGCCGACCGGGTCTCAAACCGGGCGGGCGCTGCGCGCGACAAAGTGAGCTATCGGGACGCCCTGTTGATTGGTATGGCACAAGTCTTTGCTCTGATTCCTGGGACGTCGCGCTCTGGAGTCACGATCACCGCAGCCTTGTTTCTGGGTTACCATCCCGCCGCGGCGTCGCGATTTTCTTTTCTGCTCAGTATGCCAGTGATCGCTGGCGCGCTGCTGGTCATGCTGTTGAGCTGGGAGACGCCCGCTGGCTCGGCCAGTGCTGAGGTCATTCTCGGCGCTTTTGTGATCGCGGCGGTGTTTGCTTATGCGACCATTAAAAGTTTTATGTACCTGTTGCAGCGCGTGGGGTTAATGCCCTTTGTGGTCTATAGGTTGATTTTGGGAATGCTGTTGCTGGGCTGGATGCTCAACGGAGGCTGAAGCATGACACAAGTAGACGAACTGCTCGCGTTTTTAAGTGAAGCTATTTCACCCTTCCACGCGGTAGCGGCCATGGCAAAGCGTCTTCGCGCGGCAGGCTTCACGGAGGTAGAGCAATTCGACGCGGCGGCGATGGAGGTCGGAAGGGGCTACTTCATTACCCGTCAGGGCAGTTCGCTGATCGCGCTCAGGGCCGGATCCGGCGCCCCGCGTGACGGGCTAAGATTGATCGGCGCGCACACCGACAGCCCTAATCTGTCGGTCAAACCCAACCCAGTAAAGGGCCGGGACGGCTGCGTTCAGCTTGCGGTCGACGTCTACGGTGGCGCGCTACTGAACCCCTGGTTTGACCGCGATCTCGGTATGGCGGGTCGGATTGCCGTTCTCGGCGCCAGTGGTGACATAGAAACCGTGCTATTTGACTCAGGGCGCGCGGTGGCGGTGGTGCCCAGCCTCGCCATACATCTTGATAGAGACGCCAACAATCAGCGCGCTGTGAATGCACAGAAGGACGTGGTGCCGCTGGTCATGCTGGGTGACGCCGAACACTTTGATTTTAAGCGCTGGCTTTCCGATGCGCTCGCGGATCAGGACCCCCGATGGCAGGGGGCCCGGGTGATGGACTATGAACTGTCACTGTATGACACCCAAAAACCCGGGTTGGTGGGTATCGATAGCGCCTTTATCACTTCCGCACGCCTTGATAATTTGCTGAGTTGCTTTGCCGGTGTCAGTGCATTGACGCAGGCAGAGACTGCTGAGTGGTCCGCCCTGGTGGCAACGGATCACGAGGAGGTCGGCAGTGCCTCCACGGTCGGCGCTCAAGGGCCGATGTTGATGGATGCGCTCGCCGCCTTGGAACCCGACACACGTGCCAACCAGAGTCTGCGCTCGGCTTCCTGGATGTTGTCGGTGGATAATGCACACGCGGTGCATCCCAATTACGCCGATCGCCATGACGACCTGCACAGCCCGTTGTTGGGTGGCGGGCCTGTGATCAAGATTAATCGCAACCAGCGATACGCGACCAACAGTGAGGGCGCGGCGCGGCTGCGTTTACTGGCTGAGCGGGCCGAAGTCGCCGTGCAGTCATTCGTGATGCGCGCTGATCTGGCGTGCGGTAGCACCATCGGTCCCATCACGGCGACCGAAACGGGAATTCCCACCACGGATCTTGGGGTGCCGACGCTCGCCATGCATTCGGTACGAGAGCTGGCGTGCACGAAGGATGTGCCGCAACTGATATCCTTGCTACATGCGTTTTATCAACGTGTGGCCTGATCTCGAGGACATGTGAATATGGACCCAGTCCGGGTTTTGACAGGGATTACCACTACCGGCACTCCGCATCTTGGCAATTATGTCGGCGCTATTCGGCCGGCGATCGCCGCGTCGCGAAGTGCCGATGTTGAGGCCTATCTGTTTCTCGCCGATTTTCATGCCTTGATCAAAAATCAGGATCCAGATGCGGTTGCGCAATCGAGTCGGGAGATCGCCGCTACCTGGTTGGCTTTGGGTCTGGATCCCGAGCACACTTTTTTTTACCGGCAGTCCGACATACCGGAAATCGCCGAGCTCAGTTGGATTCTGAGCTGCTCTGCCGCCAAGGGATTGATGAATCGGGCCCATGCCTACAAGGCAGCGGTGCAGGCGAATGAAGAGTCCGGCGAGGATCCGGACTTTGGTGTCACGATGGGTTTGTTCTCGTATCCCATCTTAATGGCCGCGGATATTCTGATTTTTAACGCGCATCAGGTACCGGTGGGGCGGGATCAGATCCAGCATGTCGAGATGGCGAGGGACATCGCGCAGCGCTTTAATCATCACTACGGCGAAATTTTCACGCTGCCAGAGGCAGTGGTAGATGATCACGTGGCCGTATTGCAGGGCCTAGACGGTCGCAAAATGAGTAAGAGCTACGGCAATACCATCCCGCTGTTCCAGTCGCCCAAGCAATTGCAAAAATCCATTAATAAGATCAAAACCAACTTGCTTGAGCCAGGGGAGCCCAAAGACCCTGACGACTCAACCGTATTCCAGATTTGGTGTGCCTTCGCGGATGAAGCGGAGAGAGCAGAGATGCGGCAGGCGTTTGCCGACGGTATCGCATGGGGCGAGGCCAAAAAGCGACTTAGTGAGCGTGTTAACGACGAGCTCGCGCCCGCCCGCGATACCTACGAGCAGCTGATTGCCAATCCTGCGGAGGTTGAAGCCATTTTGCAGCGAGGCGCTGCGCGCTTGCGGCCCAAGAGTGTGGCGCTCATTGAGCGAGTGCGCTCGGCGGTAGGACTGCGCCCCTACGCGTGAGGCGCGGTATCTAGAGCTCCCAAGTAAGGCCGAGCACGGCGCTTCGGGGTTCGCCGACAAAGTAGCGGTAGTTGCCAAAGC
>CAYQUE010000003.1:49256-76672 GCA_964420615.1 uncultured Alteromonadaceae bacterium
AGGCCGAGCACGGCGCTTCGGGGTTCGCCGACAAAGTAGCGGTAGTTGCCAAAGCCAAAATCGGCGCGTTCTGCGTAACCCTTATCCAGCAGGTTCGTCGCTACTAGTGTTAGCGTGATCGAGGGGTTCATGTCCCAGCTAGCACGAAGATTGAGCAGTTCGTGTCCCTCATATTCGTGCTCGTTATTGGGGTCGACGAAATATTTGGCTACCCAGACCCACTCCAACTCAGCGCTGATCGGCAGACCTTGGTCAGATAAATCGGCAAGTAGCTGTAGCGAGCCGAAGTGTCTCGGTGCCGTGTCGATATCGTTACCCGCGATACTGCCGCGTGTGCCCAAAAGTTGGATATCACTGTCATAGCGGTGCCGCGCGTAGCTGGCGCTACCGGCCAACGACCAGGTCGGTGAGAGCTGCCAATTGATTGTGGCCTCCACACCGCGATGCGTAGTCTTTGCGCCCGCGACGTTGTAGCGATCGCGGTCCTGAAAGATGACGTCGTCCTTGTTCATCCAATAGGCGGCGAGGTCATACGATACTTGCGCGAGTTGCCCTCGCGTACCCAGCTCCAGACTATCGACAGTTTCGGAATCGATATCAGCAACGCGTTGGCCTGATTGCAAACGGTACAACTCACCCGTCTGCGGCACCCTGAATCCGCGAGCGATTCGAGCATAGGTTGTAGAGTGCTCCCGGTGATGGCTGAGCGCCAAATTGCCGGTCCAGTCGCTAAAGCTGTCTTCGCGGCTCGCCGGTCGGTAGAAACGACATGCGCTTGCGGTCGGTGCGCAAGCCGAACCCTCGGACGCTAGATTGCGATAGTCGTAGCGAGAGGTCTCAAGGCGAACCCCTGCATCTAATTGCCAGTCGTCTGAGAGAGTCCATGTCAGATGACCGAATCCTGCCGCAGTATCGGCATCGACCTCGTAGTCATAGTGGATGCCATCGGGTTGATTGGGGCTGAAAAAGGCAGCCTGCGTCTCGAGCAACGTGCCGCGCGTGTGGTCAATATCGACTCCCGCGAGCCAAGTGACCTGGCCGGCGCGACTGTTGACCAATACTTGCAGGCCGATGCTGTGATGGCGATTGGATTCGGTTGCCTGCCACGGGAGGTAATGTTGCAGGAAGGTCATGCTATTGCTGCGCCAATAGGGGCGTACGGTCAGTTCGGCGTCGGCGCCGAGACCTCGCGAAAAGCCCAGGTGCCCTCGCGCTGACCACGCATCGCGGTATGCCTCAGGGTTGGGGTTTTCCTCGCGGGCATCATCATCTCGATAGACCTGGTCCCCCTGAATATAGCCTGCCGTTTCCTGATCAAGCAGGCTGCCTTCGAGGGCGCCGTCGAGGCGCCACACGCTTCCTTGATGGTCGATGCGCAAAGTGGCTTTCTGCTGGTTATAGCCGGACGCGTCCTGATATCCGCCGTAACGGCTGGTGTTAGCCGACAGTGCGATGCCGTCCCAAGCGCCGCTGCCAGAGAGCCGGTAGAAATCTCGCGAACCCGCTTCGATACGTACTTGGTTGGGCGTGGCGTCGACCCGACGGGTTAACGTGTTGATGATCCCATGCTGTGCATTGGATCCGAAAACGACGGCTGCGGGCCCTTTGAGCACCTCGAGCGCGCCAGCTTGCAGCAGGTTGGCATCAAATAACTGATTGACGTTACAAAATCCTGGTGCGCGCAGGCTGATCCCGTCTTGAGCGGTCATGAAAGCACCACAACTGCCGGTCCCTGTGAGTACGGGGGATCGCAGAGCAATCAATGATTCTTGCCCGTTACCCCGACTCACCCATGCTCCGGCAACGCGATTGAATAGTTGATTGCTGTGCTGCGGCGCGATCCGCTCAATGATCGATGCTTCCAAAGACGTCCAAGCCGCGGGAAGGGCGTCCCCCGGCTGCTCGTTCCGCGATGCGGTCACGATCACGGTCTCGAGGGATGTCTCAGCACTGCCTTCCTGCGCCCGGATGTCTGGCGTCGAGACTAGCGCGAGTGTTAGGACAAATAAGAGCCGCCGTTTACAGTGGAACGGATCTGCTGAGAGCATGTTAGGGGTCCCCGGGGTGCCAATTGATGTCACGGGCCGTGACATTGCGCGCCATTTTGGGCAAAACTGCTGCGTATGCCAAGTTGGAGATAGACCTGTTGAGTTCAGAGGTTCTCGCCGTTAACGATAATTTGCCGATCAGGACCGACACGCCGGTGCATTCGGGCAAGGTGCGCTCAGTCTATTGGTTAAGTGCGGCGGACAGTACGCGTCTGGTCGAGACGCGCGGATATAACGTCGCCGCCAATGCGCAATTGGCGGTGATGGTTATCAGCGACCGAATCTCTGCCTTTGATTGCATCTGGCACGGCGAGGACGGGCTGGAGGGCGTGCCCGGTAAGGGCGCCGCGCTGAATGCGATATCGCAATTCTGGTTCGGAGAATTCCAGCGCGCAGGCTTAGCGCGCAGCCATATTCTAGAGGTGCCTCATCCGTTGGTATGGGTGGTTCAGCGCGCGCAACCCGTCATGATTGAAGCGATAGCTCGCCGTTTCATTACCGGATCCATGTGGCGCGCGTATGAGCGTGGAGAGCGCGTGTTTTGTGGTATGGCGCTGCCTGACAACCTGTACCGGGATCAGCGCTTGCCTGAGACCTTGGTCACGCCCTCTACCAAAGGCGTTATGAAGGGCCTTCAGGGCATTCCCGAAGCCGATGATACGAATGTCTCGAAACAACAGCTTGAACAGTATTGGCGGGAGTTTGGTTTTCGCTCTCGGGACGACGTTGACCAGTACGAAGTATTGTTAAAGCAGGGCGTCGACTTGATCGCCAAGCACCTGAACCCATTGGATTTGATGCTGGTCGATACCAAATTTGAGTTTGGTTATGCGGCAGATGCTGAGGGAAACGAGTCGCTGATCTATATGGATGAAGTCGGCACACCCGATTCATCGCGTATTTGGGACGCCGTTGCTTACCGGGGTGGCAATATTGTTGAGAACAGCAAGGAAGAGTTTCGACAGGCGCTGCTGCGTCACGTGAATGACCCGGAGTTGTTGCTCGACCATCGTCGTTTCGAGGAGCGTAAGCAATTTGCCACGTCACATGCCTTGCCTGCGACGATGCTGCACACGGTGTCGGAGACCTATCTGTCGGTCGCCGAGCGCATTATTGGCCGCCCCATCGAGGTCCCCGAACGGCCGCTTGAGAGTATGATGGCGGTGCTCGGAGATGAATTTGGGTTGGCGCGCTAGCGATTCTCGATCATCGCGAGTCGCGACGCCGACGGTCCACGGCACAACTAGAGTAGGGAGCCCCCGTGATGTCACTTTTTCAATTGACCGATACTTTGGCCGTAACAGCGCAAATTACCGCGAGCGACGTGAGCGGTTTAGCCGCGCAGGGTTTTACTACGGTGGTCTGTAATCGTCCGGACGGAGAATCGCCCGATCAGGCTGGGATGGCAGAGATTGAGGTTGCCTGTGAAGCTGCTGGTATCAAATTTGTGCGATACCCCGTGACCGCGATGGATTTTCCGGGTCCGGATCTGCCGGGACTCGCCGCAATCTTTGATGATCCCGAGCAACAGGTGCTGGCCTATTGTCGCACCGGCACTCGCTGCGCGAACCTCTGGGTCGCATCGCGGCCGGCGGCTGAGCAGAGTGGCGCGATCAGTGCAGCGCGCGGTATTGGCTTCGACCTGAGTATGGCGGTGCGATAGCGGGCCGTTTGCCTGCTTTATTGCGTCAGCGCATTGCCGCCAGCAGCGCCAGCAGCGTCTGTCTGGCTTCGACTTCCCAAGTTGACGTGTTCAGGTCTTCACAGCGGCTCATGCCCGCACCGAGGGGCACATGTTCTGGATGATGCGCTTCGGCGATCACCGCGTAAGGGACCGGCGTGTCGCCAAGCGCTAATACGTCGAGGTGATAGAGACGGACATAAATGGGCGTGCCGATGGCGACAGTGGCGGCGCTGAGCGCATGGAATTGCTCACCTGCTACCGCGCAGGCTTCTGTTAGCACGTTGCGTTGCAGTTGGAAGCCGGCCTCAAGCAGGGTGCTGCCGATACTCTGGCCTTCGCGGATCAGCGCGTCCGCTACACGCAGTTCCTCGTGCATCGGCGATCGGAAAGTCGTCACCGCCAGCGTGCGACAGATGGATTGACGGTCGTGTTGGCTGTACAGGCTCGCAATTCGGCTAGTGCTGTCCTGATGCAGCACCGCGACATGGTAGCTGCCAAAACGATGTTTGATGTGTTCGCTATTCACCCAATGCTATTCCAAACGCGCTCTGTAAAAACGTTGAGCAGTGCTGCGGTGCTACCTGCACGCAGCGCCGGAGGACACTAACCTGCCCACGCTCGATCTGCAACGCTTGGAGCCCGTTAGAGCGCAGCCATCTGAGGTATGATCTGCTCCCGGATGTCACTGGAGAGATCGCCATGTACCTGTTCCGTTATCTTGGCCTATTTTGGCTAACGCTGATCAGCTTGAGTCTGGGGCCTAATGCCTGGGCTCAGTCATTGGCTGAGGAGGTTGACGCGGTTTATGACGCGAAGCTGAAGGACCTTTTCCTGTACTTCCATCAAAACCCCGAGCTGTCGACGATGGAGCACAAAACCGCCGCGCGCTTGGCCGATGAGCTTGAGGCCCTCGGTTATACGGTGCATCGAGGCGTTGGTGGCACGGGCATTGTTGCCTTGCTCGAAAATGGTGACGGTCCCTTGGTGATGTTTCGCGCCGACATGGACGGCCTGCCGGTCGAGGAGAAATCCGGGCTGAGCTATGCATCGCGTGCCAAACAAACGGATCCCAACGGCAACGAAGTCTTCGTTATGCACGCCTGCGGCCACGACGTCCATATCACCAGCCTGGTCGGCACTGCGCAGCTCATGGCGGAGAAGCGAGATCAATGGCGGGGCACCTTGATGTTAATTGGTCAACCTGCTGAAGAGCGCGTCCTGGGTGCGGCGGCGATGCGTGCTGACAACCTCTGGCAGCGCTTTGGGCAGCCCGATTACGCGCTAGCCTTTCACGTCACCTCAACGGTCCCCACAGGGATACTGGGTGCCTCTACGGATTCACCTTACTCGGGTGCAGATACGGTTGATATCTATATCACCGGTGTAGGCGCGCATGGCGCCTCGCCGCATCGTGGCGTTGACCCCATCGTGCTGGGATCCCAAATTGTCATGGGCCTGCAAACGGTCGTTAGCCGAACGCTGCCTCCGCGACGCCCCGGCGTGATCACTGTGGGCGCTTTCCACAGTGGTACCAAGCACAACATTATCTCCGACGCGGCGCATTTGCAGCTGACGGTGCGCAGTGAATCTGCCGGGGATCGCGCGCTGTTACTTGATGGTATTCGCAGGGTGGCGGAAAACATGGGTCGTGTCGCGGGGCTACCGGATGACATGTTGCCTCGGGTGGTGGTGTCAGATGAGAGTGTGCCGCCCACGCTGAATGATCGGGCGCTTACCGAGCGCATCATGGCGCTTTGGAATAACCACTTTGGCGAAGGTGTGTTATTCGCGGGTGAGCGGCTTGGCATGGGTGCCGAGGACTTCCCGGTGTTTACTGTCGATCCCTATATCCCCAGCCTGTATTTTGCGGTGGGCGGTACTCCGGCATCAGACTTCGCGCGCGAGGAAGCCGGCGGTGCGCCTGTGCCGTCCCACCACTCGCCACTCTTTAAGATCGAGCCAGACGCCTCGGTCACCATGGGTGTCGAGGCTTCCGTCACTGCGTTGTTGGATTTGATGGCGCAGTGACCCAATCGCGGGGGAAATATCCGGTATGGGATGCCCCCGTGCGCGTGAGCCACTGGTATCTCAGTCTTGCGGTTGGGGTTATGTGGCTCACCGGTGAGCAGGGGTACATGGATGTTCACCAGTGGACGGGGTACAGCGTGCTCTGCGTGGTGACCGCGCGGATCATCTGGGGTTTTGTCGGCGGACAGCACGCTCGATTCATCAATTTTGTGGTCTCGCCGGCACAAGTCCTGCGCTACATGCGTGAAGGCGGGCATTTTGTCGGACACAACCCGCTGGGCGCCCTCTCAGTCGTGGCAATGCTGTTGTTGCTCTTTGTTCAGGCTGTGACGGGATTGTTCAGTCGCGATGATTTGCTGTTCGAGGGTCCGTTGGCTTATTGGGCGGGATCGGCATCCGGCCGCCTGACTGAATGGCATGAGACCAACTGGCTGATCTTGCAGGCCGTCATCGCTTTACATTTGCTGGCGGTTGCTTGGCATCAATGGCGAAAACGGCAGCCGATGATTCAGGCCATGTGGTATGGATCCGCAGGGCATAAACATGCCGCGGAGGCGCCTGGGTCCGTGTGGCCGGCGGTGCTGATCTTGGGTGTTGTTGCGCTGGCGTTGTGGGGCGTTGTCAGCCAGGCGCCCGAAGCGCCGAGTTACTACTGACCGAGCCAGCAACAGGCACCTCACCCCAAGAGCGGCGGTTGCAGACCCGGGGCGCCGATCGCAGCGCCGCGACACTCAACAGCTTCAGCACTCAATAGCCGCGGCACTCAATAAAGGTAGTCTTCAGCCTTGTACTCATCGTGGCAGGCTTTGCAGGTGCCTGCGGTCGCCAGGAACTGTTCGCGTGTGGCATCGGCATCTTCGCCCGCGGCAGTTTCGGCCAATTTCGCTGCGGCCGCGCGGAAGTTGTCGAGCTTGCCTTGGAAGTCGTCCATGTTGAGCCAGATTTCGGGCTTGGCGCGCGTTCTCCCTTCCTCGCTACCCGGGGAAAAGCCGCGTTCAACACCGAACCGCGCCACGTGGTCGAGATCGCCTGCCCACTCAGCGAAGCGCGCACTGTTCCAGTCAATTTTGCCCTTGATCATGTCGCCCATCGGTCCGAGTGTCATGCCCAACAGTGCAAAGTAAGACTGGCGCAAGGATTGCAGTGGCTCTGAGCGCTCTATATGGGCGACGCCGGCGCTGGAGATCAGCGTTAGAGCGATCGCGATGCCTAGGGTTTTCTTTGTCGTCATGATGTTGGTCCTTTTTTCTGAAAAAAGATATTGGGTCGGTTGACACTGACCTACTGTCTGGTGTGTTTGCAGTATCCCATGCTTGAATGCGCCGTCGTAAGTCGCGATCCGAGGCACCCCTATCCGCGCCTGAATTAGGCTATCCCAAAAGGGGAGTGAGCCTGCCCCGCAACAGGGTTTACACTGCCCTGTCTCAGGAGGACTTATGTCAGATCAGCTACCCCTCGATGCCTACTGGATGCCTTACACGGGCAACCGTCAATTCAAGCGTGACCCGCGCATCATTGTGGCAGCGCACGATGTCTGGTTTACGGATGACAAGGGCAGGCGGATTCTCGACGGGCATTCGGGACTCTGGACCTCAGGGTTGGGGCACGGTCACCCGGAAGTCTCGCAAGCCGTTGCAGAGCAGATCGCCACCCTCGATTTCGCGCCGCCGTTTCAATTTGGGCACCCCGCCGCCTTTGAATTGGCGGATAAGCTCCGGCAACTCATGCCTGGCGATCTGGACTACGTTTTTTTCACCAACTCGGGATCGGAATCAGCGGATACGTCGCTGAAAATGGCGCGAGCCTATTGGCGCCTTAAAGGGCAGCCCGCAAAAACGCGCTTTATCGGCAGGCAAAAGGGTTACCACGGCGTGAATTATGGCGGGACTGCAGTCGGGGGCATTGGCGCTAACCGCAAGCCGTTTGGGCAATCACTCGAAGTCGATCATCTGCGCCATACGATGTTGCCGGAGAACGCCTTTTGCCGCGGTATGCCCGCGCAGGGTGCGCACTTGGCAGAAGAATTAGCCGAGTTGATCACGTTGCACGACGCGTCGACCATTGCGGCGGTGATCGTCGAACCGATGGCCGGCTCCGCCGGCGTGATTCCGCCCCCCGAAGGTTATCTGCAACGCTTGCGCGAACTTTGTGATGCGCACGATATTCTGCTGATATTCGACGAGGTGATTACTGGCTTGGGGCGCTGCGGCGCTAATACCGGAGCCGAGGCCTTTGGTGTCACTCCCGACATTCTCAATCTTGCCAAGCAGATCACCAACGGCGCCGTGCCGATGGGTGCGGTGGTCGCGACGCCCGAGATCTACAACACGTTTATGGACAATGGCGGCCCCGATTACGCGTTGGAATTTGCTCATGGATACACCTACTCCGGGCACCCCGTTGCCTGTGCCGCGGGGCTCGCGGCGCTGGATGTTCTGGTGCGCGAGGGTCTGCCCGCTCGCGTGGCCAGCGAGGCCCCTTTTTGGGAGTCCTTGTTGCATGACAACCTAGTGGGTAAAGCGCACGTGAGTGACGTCCGTAACTATGGCTTCGCCGGAGCGCTGACCTTGGAGGCCTATCCCGGCGAGCCCCTCCGCCGTCCCTTTGAGGTGGCGATGCGCATGTGGGATAAAGGATTCCTCGTGCGTTACGGCGGCGACACGATTCAGCTAGCCCCCCATTTTGTGATGCAGCGTGAGCAGATGACTTCGCTCATCGAGGCCCTCGCTGACACGCTGGACGAACTGGCCTGAGCGAGATGTGCCGCCTTCAAGGCGTGACGTCAGCGAGTTGTCCTGCGAGCCATTCGTCCATTCTCGTCTCGAGCACATCGAGGGGGAGTGCGCCGGCGCCTAACAGATGGTCGTGAAAATCGCGAATATCAAAGCGAGGCCCTAGAGCCTCCTCCGCCTCGCCGCGCAGCTCTAGCATCTTGAGCTGGCCAATCTTGTAAGCCAGCGCCTGGCCTGGCCAGCCAATGTAGCGATCAATTTCATTCACGATATCCGCTTCGGTTTTTGCCGCATTGTCGAGAAAGTAGTCAATCGCTTTTTGCCGTGGCCATCCAAAATAGTGAATGCCGGTATCCACCACCAAGCGCACTGCGCGCCACATGTCATAGACCAATTGGCCGTACCGGGAGTAGGGATCGGTATACAACCCCATGTCGTATCCAAGTCGCTCGGAATAAAGACCCCAGCCTTCGATAAAGGCGGTAAACCCACCGTTGCGACGGAATTCGGGTAAGCCTGTCAGCTCTTGAGCGAGCGCGATCTGCAGATGGTGGCCGGGTACGCTCTCGTGCACGCTCAGCACCTCCATCTCAAATTTGGGTCGCACCTCGGGTTGGTACAGATTGACGTAATACCAGCCAGGGCGGCTGCCATCGACCGTGGGGCGCATGTAGTAAGCCGTTGTGGTATCGGGCGCCTCTTCCGGCGGTATCGGACGAACGCCATAGGGCGCGCGTGGCAGTTTGCCAAATAGCTTGACTAGGCCGGGGTCGAGTCGCTTGGAGACGGCTTGGTATCCCTCTAACAAAGCTTCAGGGGTCTCGTAATAAAACTGGGGGTCCGTGCGCAGGAATTCGTTGAAGGCGGCAATGTCGCCGTCAAACCCTACCTCGGCGATGACCGCTTCCATTTCACTGCGAATTCGCGCCACTTCCTTAAGGCCTATTTCATGAATTTCATCGGGCGTGAGCTCAGTGGTCGTGTAATAACGCGCGAGCCTTGCATAGACCTGCTTACCTCCCGGGAGTGCGCCGATACCCGGCGGCCGCGATGCCGGCAAATATTCTGCTTCCAAGAAATTAAGCAGTGATTCGAAAGCCGGATTGATCTCTTTCTCGATGACCACTGCCGCTTGAGTTGCCAATCGCGCCCGTTCCTCCTCGCCAATATCTGCGGGCAGATCCCTGAAGGCGGCAAAGAAAGGACTGTCCGTAGGGCCGCCCTCCAGCAAGCCGCGAATCTGTGCGGGGACTCTGGACATCACAATCTGGGCCTGCACTCGGTCCTGTGTCATCCCCTGGGTCAGCAGCGCGCGGTACTGGCTTAATTGATCCGCCATTGCGTTCAGGCGCGCGAGCCAGTCTTCAAAATCTTCCAGCGAGGAAAGGGGGATCCTTTCGATCATGCTGTGGCGGTGCTGGGGCCCAGATCGCATATCCAGCGCAATGAGATGCAGGCCGTCCTCAAATTCTGTCTGATTGTCCCTCAGCTGTCGGAGGAGCATCGAGCGATTGATTCTGCCGTCATCGGAGAGGGTGGCGGGTTCGATTTGTTCCAGTTGCTCGATGAATCGCCCCTCTTCGGTGTATCGGGTGTTAAAGGCCTCCGGGCTACGGTCTGTCCACTGGCTGTTGCCGGAGCGATCCCCATACTCGAGCCGCATCTCAGGATATTGCGCCAACGTCCAGTTCCAATGTTCGTCGATAATCGCGTTAAGCGCGGTGTCAGAGCCTGTGGCCAGCGGCGATAGTGCGAGGCACGCTGCGACCGCCAGCCGATGGATCATGGTTTTCACAAAGCGCCCTCGTTGTCGGTTAACGGTTAAAAAGTGCGATACCGCGCGTTCACTGTCGCGCTCGGTTGAGGCGTGAGCCGCTTAACGGCCGAGTATGGATCTGGCGACAAGTTCACGCATGATCTCGGAGGACCCGCCATAGATAGTCTGGATTCGCGCGTCAACATAAAAGCGCGATATCGGATATTCGGCGGTGTAGCCGTAGCCACCAAACAGTTGCAGACACTGATCAGCAACGCGGCACTGCATTTCGCAGCTCGCGAGTTTAAGCATGGCGGCGGTGTCGGGTGTCAGTGAGCCGTTGGCGTATTGCTGCGCGCATTGCTCATAGAACGCACGGTTCACCGCGATGTCCGTCTTGACGTCGGCAAGCTTAAAGCGCGTGTTCTGGAATTGACCGATCTTCTGGCCAAATGCTTCCCGTTCCTGAACATACTCGGCTGTGATCTTCAGCGCACCCTCTGAGGCAGCAATCGCCTGAGCGGCAATGCCGAGACGCTCTCTGGGCAGTTCTTCCATCATGACGAAGAAACCACCGTTCTCGTTGCCCAATAGGGCTTCGGCTGGCAGTCGAACATCGTTAAAAAACAGCAGCGCGGTGTCGGAAGTGTGTTGGCCGATCTTGTCGATCTTCTTGGATTTTTCAAACCCAGGGCTGTGGGCGTCCACCAGGAACAGCGACGTCCCTTTGGCGCCTTTGCCTGGATCGGTAATGGCCGCGACGATGACTAGATCCGCATGAATACCGTTAGTAATGAAAATCTTGGACCCGTTGAGGATCCAGTCATTACCGTCGCGAACGGCGTTGGTGCGAATGCCTTGCACGTCGGATCCCGCGCCGGGTTCGGTCATTGCCAGCGCACCGACGACTTCACCTCTGGCCATACGTGGCAACCAATGTGACTTTTGGTCCTCCGTGCCGTGACGGCAGATGTAGGGCGCGACGATGTTGTTGTGAATGCCGTAGCCTGAGGCGAATCCCCCAAAGCCCATTTCAGACAGTTCTTCAATCATCGCGAGGGTGACGTGGGGGGATGTTCCAGCGCCACCGTATTGCTCTTCGACATCGGGGCACAACAAGCCGGCCTCGCCGAGGCGGTTCCACAAACTGCGGGGGATTAAGCGGTCGGCTTCCCAGGCCTCGTAGTGCGGTGTAATCTCCTGCTCAAAAGCGCGTCGCGCCATGTCGCGAAACAGCGTGAGTTCGTCCAAATCGACTGCTTGATTCATGTTTGGGCTCTGGATTTCTGTCCGGGTCCGGAAGTATGAAGAAGAACTGGCGCTAGCACAAAGTGCCCTCATTCGAGGCGTTTTTAGCGGTTATCAGGCAGGGGCGAGGGCGTGTCGTGGGGCGGATGAGTCAGTCAACGGAGGAAGTGCCTTGCCAGATGTGCAGAGCAGTCTCGATAGCGCGGATTTAGGCAATCGGTCGGAGCCACTGATAGACCGAATGGCGCCACATTTAGACGGGCATGATGTCCCTGCGTTGGTGAGGCAATTCACGGAGGATGGCTTTTGCGTCATCCCCGGTTTGCTCGAGCCGGAGGCCTTGCAGAGCCTGCGCGGAGCGCTCGCTCCGTGGTTGGGCAACGGTCCTTTGGGACGCAACGTATTCGAGGGGACACGGACACACCGAGTTTACGCGATGTTGGCAAAGGATCCGGTGTTCGCTGATCTGATTGTGCATCCTGTTGCACTCGCATGGGTGGAGCACTATTTGGGCAGCAGCTGCTTGCTCTCTGCTTGTCTGGCAATTTGTCTTGAGCCCGGCGAGTCGGCGCAGCCCTGGCATACGGATGATGGGCACGTGACTTTAGCGCCGCCGCACGATCTGCTCGGGGTGTCGACGTTTTGGGCGCTTGACGACACGACCGTCGACAACGGCGCTACCGAGGTACTGCCGGGCAGTCATCGGTGGTCGGAGACAGACTTCCCGGGTGTTCTGAGAGATCAGGATTTTGCTAATGATGCCGATGTCTGCGGTGACCCAGGCGCCCATCCGGACGCGATTAAAGTGGTCATGCCTGCGGGTTCATTGATGATTGCGCGCGGCGACCTCTGGCATCGCGGTGGCGCTAATCGCTCTGCTGCCTCCCGCCGGTTAATTACGCCCCAGTATTGTGCGGGCTGGCTGCGGCCACTGGAGAGTATGTTGCTGGCCGTGCCGCCATCAGTCGCCGCCACCTTGCCGCAGCGAGCTAGAGAATTGCTGGGGTACTCCATTCATCCGCCCTTTATGGGGTATTCTGACGGTATGCATCCGCAACGAGTGTTGCCCTGACTGGGCAGCGGTTTTTTTGTCACTGTTGATACGAGGCCAACATGCGCGAGTACACAAAGTTTTATATTAATGGTCAGTGGGTTGACCCCATCACTCCCAAGACGCTCGAGGTTTTGGACCCCTCAACCGAGGAGGCCTGTGCCACGATTTCGCTGGGCTCTGAGGCAGATGTTGATGCCGCAGTGGCTGCGGCAAAAGCCGCTTTCGAGACTTTCAGTCAAACGACTGTTGATGAGCGTGTCGCGATGCTGGAGCGCATGGCGGAGATCTTCCAGCGGCGCATTGGTGAAATTGCCGAAGCGATTCGCTTGGAGATGGGGGCGCCGATCAAGCTGGCGAGCACGGCGCAGGCCTATGCCGGTTTGGGTCACATCACTGAGGCCGCGAAAATCCTCAAGACCTATGCTTTCACAGAAGACCTTGGGCCTCACCGCGTTGTTAAAGAGCCTATTGGTGTTTGCGGCTTGATCACGCCATGGAACTGGCCGCTCAATCAGGTCAGTTGTAAAGTGGCGCCGGCCTTGGCGGTAGGGTGCACTATGGTGCTCAAGCCGAGTGAAATTGCGCCGCTATCGGCTTACCTCTATGCCGAAATTATGGACGAGGCGGGCATCCCAGCCGGTGTCTTCAATCTGGTGAACGGTGACGGCCCCACGGTGGGCGAGGCGCTGTCGCGCCACCCTGACGTCGATATGATGTCTTTCACAGGCTCAACACGCGCTGGATCGCTGGTGGCGCAGAATGCGGCACCGACAGTGAAGCGTGTAACCCAAGAATTGGGTGGAAAGTCTCCCAATATCATCCTGGAAGATGCCGACCTCGAAGCGGCCGTTACGCGAGGCGTCATGCACATGTACAACAACACGGGGCAATCGTGCAACGCGCCGTCGCGTATGTTGGTGCCGCGGGGGCTCATGGCCGATGCCGAGGCGATTGCAGCGAAGGTGACCGAGAGCGTGGTCATTGGGCCAACTGGGGAGGAGTCGACCACCATGGGTCCGGTTGTCTCCAAGGTACAGTGGGACAAAATTCAGGGGCTGATTGAGGCGGGTATTGCCGAGGGCGCCAAGGTCGTCTGCGGAGGTCCCGGGTTGCCGGAGGGTATTGACCGAGGCTATTACATCCGCCCCACGGTTTTCTCTGATGTCAGTAACGATATGACGATTGCCCAGCAAGAAATTTTTGGGCCGGTGCTGGTCATGATCCCCTACGACTCGGAAGAGGAAGCGATTCGTATCGCAAACGATACCCCTTACGGATTGGCTGGTTACGTGCAGAGCGGAGACCTTGATCATGCACGGCGGATCGCCGCGCGCATTCGCGCGGGCAACGTACATATCAATGGCGCCTCCGGTGGCTTCGACGTCCCCTTTGGCGGGTATAAGCAGTCGGGCAACGGGCGCGAGTGGGGCGCTCACGGCTTCACTGATTATCTGGAGATCAAGGCGATCGAGGGTTACGACGCGGCCTGACGGGGGCGCATGAGACACGCAGCATGAGGGCGATTCTGGCGATCGATCAAGGCACCACCGGCACCACAGTGGCGGTGATGAATATTCGCGGCGAGTTGCTGGGCAGCGTGAATCATGAGTTCCCACAAATTTACCCGAAGCCGGGTTGGGTAGAGCATGATCCCGAAGCGATTTGGTCCTCCGTACTAAAGGGGATTCGTGCGGTCTTTCGCAAGGGGTTCTGTCGTCCTGACGAGGTCGCTTGCATCGGTATCACGAACCAGCGAGAAACCGCGCTGCTCTGGGAGCGGGCTTCAGGTAAGGCGGTGGGCAATGCCATCGTCTGGCAATGCCGGCGCACCGCCAGCTTTTGCGAGGGCCTCAGGAAAAAAGGCGTTGAGCCGATGGTGCGAGATCGCACTGGCCTGGTACTTGATCCGTACTTTTCCGCGAGCAAGTTCCGTTGGTTGCTGAACGACTCGGATACGGCGAGAGCGCGAGCCCGAAAAGGCGATATCGCCGGTGGCACGATCGACTCGTTTCTCTTGTATCGGCTGTCGGGTGGCGCGGTTCATGCGACTGACGTTTCTAACGCCTCGCGGACTTCACTGATGAATTTGGCGACGTTGGACTGGGACCCGGAGCTGTTAAAGCTGTTCAACGTGCCGCGCAGTATCTTGCCGGAGATCGTCCCCTCCAGTGGGGTGCTTGGCCATACGAAAGGGGTTAAGGGTTTGCCCAATGGGATACCGGTGACCGGTATCGCGGGGGATCAGCAGTCGGCATTATTTGGGCAGGCCGGCTTCGAGCGGGGGGACGCTAAGTGCACCTTCGGCACGGGCTCATTCATTTTGATGAATACCGGTCACGACCGCATGCATAGCGATGCAGGATTATTGAGCACGGTGGCTTGGCAATTGCCGGGACAGTCCAGACCCGTGTATGCCTTGGAGGGGGGCGCGTTTATTTGTGGTGCCGCGGTGCAGTGGTTGAGAGATGAACTCGGGATTATCAAGCGCGCTCCCGACGTGGAAAAGTTGGCGGCCAGCGTGCCCGATGCTGCCGGCGTCGAATTCGTACCCGCATTGAGTGGTCTGGGGGCCCCCCATTGGGATCCGGACGCGCGGGGCGTGATTTCCGGATTGACGCGAGGTGCGGGCGCTGCCCACTTGGCCCGCGCAACGCTGGAGGCCATGGCGTTACAGAACGTAGACATTCTGCGTGCAATGGAGCGGGATCTCGGCCGGCGCATGGGCGTGCTCAAGGTTGATGGGGGCGCTGCGGCCAATGATCTGTTGATGCAGTTACAGGCGGATTACCTAGGCCGCGAAATTCTCCGACCCAAAGTGATTGAAACGACCGTGGCCGGTGCGTGCTTTCTTGCGGGATTAGGAGCGGGGATATGGCCCGACGCAGAGGCCCTGCGCCGAGTGTGGCGTCCGGAGCGCGTCTTCCCATCGCGGATGGCAAGCGGGCTCCGGCGTCGGCGTCTCGAGTCCTGGAAGCGCGCGATCCAGCGTGCCAGAGCGACGGGGTGATCACGATGGCAGACATTCTGCCGTTTAACAGCCCGAAGAAACCCGATCAAACTTTATGCCGCAACGGGCACCACAAATGGCGGCCGGTAAAAAGCGATCCCTTTGCAGTCCATCGCGGTGAGCTCATCACCCGATTTCGATGCGAGCGGTGTGGTAGAGAAAAAACCAAAGCAACGTAATTGCCTTTCTGGGCTACCTCTTGCGGGGAGTAGTGGCGCAGTTCGCCAGCCGATACACTGCAACCTGGTCAATGCTTTTCCAATGGAGTCGATGATATGACCGCTATGATTTACCCCACCACTAACCCGTCAATGACCGAGCAGATGGTCGTTGCGCGCGGCGAGGGCCCTTATATTTTTGATCAGCAGGGCAAGCGCTACCTTGAGGGTATGGCGGGTCTCTGGTGTACCGCGTTGGGTTACGGCAACGAAGAGATTGTGGATGTGGCGCAGCGGCAGATGCGCGAGCTCAGCTTTAGTCATATGTTCGGAGGGAAAACGCACCCTTCAGCCATTGAGTTAGCGGACAAGCTGGCCGCTATGGTACCCATGAAAGACGGCCGCGTTTTTCTCGGAAATTCGGGGTCGGATGCCAACGACACCCTCTTAAAGCTGATTCGGTATCACGCGGAAGCCTCGGGTCAGCCTAACCGAACAAAGGTTATTGCGAGAGAGCAGGGCTACCATGGGGTAACCTTGGCCTCTGCCGCGCTTACAGCGATTCCCACCAATCATGCGCACTTTCAGCTGCCTTTTGAGGCGCTCGGCGTATTGCGCACCGGTTCGGCGAATTACTACCGAGGCGCACACGCGGGTGAGTCAGAGCAGGCATTCGTGGCACGTCGTGCAGAAGAGCTCGAAGCGCTGATTCTTGCCGAGGGGCCCGATACGATCGCGGCGATGATTGCAGAGCCGGTCAGCGGCGCGGGCGGCGTGATCGTGCCGCCGGCAGGTTATTTCGAGGCCGTGCAGCAGGTGTTGGATCGCTACGGTATATGGCTGTGGGATGATGAAGTGATCTGCGGGTTTGGCCGACTCGGTACTGATTTCGGTGCTAACAAAATGGCGATGAAACCTCAGATGATGACTCTGGCCAAGGCGCTATCCTCCGCCTACGTCCCGGTATCCGCGGCCATCGTTCAGGGCGATATTGCTGATTGTATTAATGCCTCCGCGACCGAAGTGGGTGTATTCGGACACGGGTACACCTATAGCGGTCACCCGCTTGGCTGTGCTGTGGCGAGCAAGGTGATCGATATTTATCAGCGAGACCATATTTTTGAACATGCGGCTACCGTCGGCGAATACCTGCAGGCGCGGCTACGATCGTTGAGCGAGCATCCGCTGGTCGGCGAAGTCGCAGGGGTGGGGATGATCGGCGCGCTGGAGTTGGTTGCCAATAAGACTACCAAGCAAGCGTTTGAGGGAATGAAGGTCGGTCAATTCTGCGCTAAAGCGGCGGAAGAGAACGGTCTTATTATCCGACCGCTCGGCGGCAATCGAGTCGCGGTCTGCCCGCCGTTGATCATTGAGAATCACCATGTGGACGAGCTGGTCGAAAAGCTGGCAGCGGCACTGAACACGACGCTGGATTGGGTCGCCGCCGAGAAGCTTATTTGAGCTTATCCCGGCGATGATCCTGTCAGCGTTACCAAGCTCTAGTCTGGCCAGTCGGTATGCCGCCTAGCGACAGCAGCCTACGGGTCGCGCATATTGAAATGGGCGCGCATCTCTACGGGGGTGCTCAGCAAGTGCTGTACCTCTTGGAGACGCTTCCGCGACTACAGATCGATAGCCTATTGATTTGCCCCGCAGGTTCAGCCGTTGGTGCAGCAGCTCGAGAGCGCGGTCTGGCGGTGGAAGCGGTGCCCTATAGCGGGGACCTAGACTGGCGAGCCACGGGGCGGATTGCCGAGATATTGCGTCGGCATCAGATCGACCTTGTTCACGTCCATTCTCGGCGAGGCGCTGATATCTGGGGCGGGCTGGCAGCTCGGCGGGTAGGCCTCCCTTGCGTGCTGTCTCGGCGCGTAGATAACCCGGAATCGAAGTGGTCGGCTTGGGTCAAATACCGGCTTTACGCGCGTGTCATTGCAATCTCCGAGGGGATCGCTACCGTCCTTCGTCTCGCCGGGGTGCCGTCGGCAAAAATCGTTTGTATTCGCAGCGCGGTGGATTGGCAGCGGTTTCAATCGGTTGTTGATCAGCGCGCGCTCGCATCCCGATTTGGCTTGCCCGATGATGCGATGGTAGTGGGTATGGCCGCGCAGTTGATTCCGCGCAAAGGGCATGACCTGATGCTCGAGGCGGTGGCGCGGTTGCGCAGCACCTGGCCGTCGCTTCACGTGCTGGTGATGGGAAAGGGGCCGCTGGCGGCGTCACTTGATGAGTCTATTCGACGCAGTGGGCTCTCCGACTGCATTCACCGGGTAGGATTTCTTGAAGATCTGGAGGCGGTGCTGCCTGGTTTATTGTTCCTGGTGCATCCAGCGCGCACGGAGGGCCTGGGCGTCGCGTTATTGCAAAGTGCCTCAGCTGGTGTGGCGGTGATTGCCAGCGACGTGGGCGGTATGCCGGAGGCGGTATTGCACGAAAAAACAGGCCTGCTGATTCCCGTTGATGACGTCGACGCCTTGACCGCAGCAATGCAGCGACTGCTTGCAGATCCGGCGCTGACTCGGCGTTACGGTGAGGCTGGCCGCGAGCGAATGCGTGCGGAGTTCTCTATCACGGCGATGGCTGAGGGCAATGCGCGCATTTATCGCGAGGTGGTTGCTGGCGGCGACCCGCCCTAGCGAGTCCGTCACCGCGCTTTTACAGGGAACGCTGTCGCTGCGATTTGGCCCCGCGCGTTACTCAGCGCGGGTCAGCTATCGTGCTAGCGGCGCTGCGGGCGGCGCGGGGTTTCAATCTGTGTTTTTTGACCAGCGCGCGAATTTGGTTATAGCTCACACCCAATAAGGTGGCCGCTTCGTTTTGCCGTTGCCCGGTCTCCGCAAGCGCGCGTTCAACCCACTGGCGTTCTTCCACGTTGATCAGCGATTTCAGCGAGATGGGCCATACGGCCGCCTGACCTGAGGCGAGTTCTGCTTGCGCAGTCGGCTCGAGGTTGGCCGTAGCTTCCTCGGGCCCAGCAGCGCGACTGAATGGGTCAATCACAATCGTCTCAATCGGCTTTTCCGGGTCGTCCGCTCGAAACAGAGAGCGTTCCACCGCATTTTTGAGTTCGCGGATATTTCCCGGCCAGGAGTGGGCGCCCAATTGTGCGAGTGCGTTTTCGGAGAACCCGGGAAAGTACGGCCAGCCCAGCTCCTGACACATCTTGACGCTGAAATGCTGCGCGAGCTCGTAAAGATCGTCATCCCGCTCCCGAAGCGGCGGGAGTTGCACGACATCGAAGCTCAGGCGGTCCAACAGGTCCCAGCGGAACAAGCCAGCATCGGCGAGTGCAGGCAAATCGGCATTAGTAGCCGCTACGAGCCTGACATCAACACGCAGGGTCTTCTGACCGCCGACGCGCTCAAACTCGCCGTATTCGATCACCCTGAGCAATTTCTCCTGCAGTCGGAGCGACATGGTGGCGAGTTCATCGAGAAACAGGGTGCCGCCATCGGAGAGTTCGAAGCGGCCGATGTGTTGCTTGGTGGCGCCCGTAAAGGCGCCCGCTTCGTGTCCGAAGAGTTCACTCTCCAGCAAGCTCTCGGCGATCGCCCCGCAGTTAATTTTGGTAAATGTCTGATCCCATCGCCGAGACAAATAGTGCAAGCGCTCAGCGGCAAGCTCTTTACCTGTGCCTCGTTCACCAATAACCAGCACTGAGCGGTCGATGGCCGCGAGGCGCGAAATGTGGTCCAGCGCCGCGGCTAAGGACGCCGATGCGCCGATGATAGTGGGGGCTTGTCCTCTCATATTGATGATATTAATCAATAATAGGTTAAAAAAACCTTTTTATAATGGTTAAAAACCACGTTTTTCTGCGCCGGCGCGCTCTAAATAACGTTAACGTACTGTATTCACTGAAGAAAATGCCACTGGCACGGCTTTCGCAATATCCTGATCAAGCGAGCCAGGAACGGCTCGATAGACACAGGAAGTCACCCACCATGGAAGCAAGGAGAGATGAAATGGATGTTATCGACGAAAGAGCGTTGGTCTACGTCGCGGTGTTGGTTGTTTGCAGCGCACTGGCTGTGTTTGCAGGTCCCGCCCGAGCGCTGGCGACGTTTGGATTTGTATCGGCCTCGGTCGAGGGCGCCTACTGGGTGGGTCGCACCCTGGCCGGGCGTTATCAACAGCGCGCAAATCCGCGCGCGCAACTCTAGGAGGCGGAAGACAATGCGAATTGATTCGAGAGTGAACGCCCGCGAACCAATGATCGCGAGGGCTCGGGTACTCGGTGCGGTCTTTACTGGCATGCTGCTTGTAACAGGCTGCGGGATGATAACGGTCGTTGAGGAGAGCCAGCCAAGCGATTACGCGCTCTGTGTTGAGAAGCGCGAGGCGGGCAACGTGACCCCAGAGTTGGCGGCCCTCGATTGTCTGCAGTTGGCTGGTGAGCCAGCCGCACAAAACGGTTAATAGGAGAAAACAGCATGGGCATTTTTTCAAGAATTTCTGACATCGTGAACTCTAATCTCAATGCATTGTGTGACAGTGCAGAAGATCCGGAAAAAATGATTCGCTTGATCATTCAGGAGATGGAAGACACGCTAGTTGAGGTGCGCAGTGCGTCGGCAAGGGTCATCGCAGAGCAAAAAACTGCGGCACGTCGTCGCGACCGCATCGCGGCTGAGGTGAATGCTTGGGAGGATAAGGCGCGGTTGGCAGTCTCCAAGGGCAGGGATGATCTCGCCAAGGCAGCGCTGCAAGAGCGCCGCGCAATAGAGCACACCCTCCGCATTGTGGAAGAGGAGCTGACGGCGTCGGGTGATCATGTCGGGCAGCTTAACGACGAGATTGGTCAGTTGCAGCAGAAGCTCGACGATGCCAAGGCAAAGCAAAAGACCATACTCTTGCGTGCCAAAACTGTAACTTCGCGCGTGCAGGTGAAAAAGCAGGTTCACCGTGAGGAACTGGATAACGCGTTTGCTAAGTTCGAGCGCTTTGAGCGTAAGGTTGATAACCTCGAAGGGGAATTGCAGGCGATGGACCTCGGGCGCGATACTGCTTCGAGTCTGGCTGCTCAGATTGACGCGCTGGGTGAAGACGATTGGCTAGACGAGGAGCTACTGCGTATCAAAGACAGTATGCCTGGCGAGGAACAACCGGGGGCGCGCGCTGATAATGCGTCGAATAAACCCTGAGGCTTGCGGGTTAATCATAGGAGATGGCGTTGCGCGAGTAATTAGCGCGACGGTCAACAGGGAGGGGAAATGAATCCGTTTGAAATGCTATTTGTGCCCATGATTCTGTTCATGGTGATCGTGGCACCCACATGGATAGTCATGCATTACCGTAGCGTCAATCGCTCGAGTCGGCAGTTGACTGAGGAGGATCGCCAGTCGCTTGAGGAGATGCTCGTGGCGGTTGATCAATTGACGGATCGCATCGGTTCTCTTGAGTCGATTCTGGATGCTGATCATCCGCAGTGGCGCGAGCAGCACAATCGTCAGTCAGACAAGGAAGGTTGAGCATGAGTTATCAGGACAAACAGAGCTTTGGCGATAGTCGCCGTAAAGGATGGGGCATGGGTCTCTACCGCAACCCATCAGAAGGCTGGATTGGTGGTGTCTGCGCCGGTCTTGCCTCGCACTGGGATGTGCCGAATTGGGTGGTGCGCCTCGCAGCAGTAGCGTTGCTGATGTTCACGGGAACACTCGCTTTTTGGCTCTACGTCATTGCCTGGGTAGCGATCGCACCTAAGGCCTCACGGTGGTCATCGGCCTCGGCGGACGAGGCCGAAATTGAGATGGAGTACGACGAAGATAGGCATATTTATCGCCGCAAGACTGTGTTTCGATATTCCGATGCGCCGGCGGAGCGGATGCGGAAGGCGCAGGCGCGTGTCGCCGCTGCTGCGGCCCGCGTTGAGGCGATGGAGCGCTACGTGACGTCGAGGCAGTACGACCTCAATCGGGAATTTTCAAAGCTCTGAGATTCCCTGACGAGGGCGCAAGCCCCATACTGGCGCCATGAACCTATTATTTGCTCATGCGAACGGTTATCCGCCCGAGTCGTATCGCAGTCTGCTCGCCGCTATGGAGCAGGCACTGGCTGCGCCGGTCGCTACCCACGCGCACAGACCGCTCACCACATCAGCGGCGGCGCCGACCTTTCTCTCTTGGCAGGTGTACGCATCTGACCTAATTGCTCGTATTGAGGCAGATGCCCGCGGGCCTGTCTGGGCGATTGGCCATTCTATGGGCGCGGCGTCTGCCATCCTGGCTGCGGCCCGCAGGCCAGAGTTATTTTCTGGGATCGTCGCCTTGGATCCTGTGCTGGTCAGGACGAGAGTGTGGTTGATGTCTAGAATCATGCGTCTCCTCAAGCCCGATGCAATGCCCATCGTAAGGCGCGCTCTGGCGCGGCCCCACGAGTTTGCCAGCGAGCAGGCGGCGTTTGACTTTTACCGCGGCAAGCGAGTCTTTTCTGGCGTCAGAGATGATGTACTCATGGACTATGTCATAGCGGGGCACACTGCGGAATCCGAAGGTGGCGTTCGACTGCGGCACAGTGGCGCATGGGAGGCCTGTATCTATCGCTCGGTGCCGCGTATGACACCGGCCCTTAGATCGCTGCGTTGCCCGATGCTGGTTGTCGCGGGTGAGCGCTCCGATGTGTTGCAGAGAGAGACGCTGAATTGGGTGCTTAAGCAGAATCGGGTGATTAGCGCGCAGTCGCTTCCAGGCGGCCACTTGTTGCCATTGGAGTCGCCCGAGACCTGCGCTGGTGTCGCGTCGAAATTCATCGTGGAGCAGGCGGCCTCATGACCGCCAGTCCCGTAACAACACGTCTCGCTGATCTCGACAAACGGTTTTTTTTCCCGCGAGAGCTCAGCTGGCTGTCCTTCAATGCACGGGTGCTTCAGGAAGCCCGCGACCCTGAAGTCCCTTTGATCGAGCGAGTGCGATACCTCGGCATCTTTTCAAATAATCTCGATGAATTTTTTCGCGTTCGAGTTGCGGAAGTTCGCCGCCTGATCAGCGTTTCCAAAGGGCCCGAGCGTCAGGCCGCCAAGGCTTTGCTGCAATCGATCCAAAAGCAAGTGGTTGCCCTGCAAAAGGAATTCGATGCTATCTATGTCGCGCTGATGGCTGAGCTACAAAAACAGAAGATTTATCTCATTAATGAAAAACAACTTGATGACGGGCAGGCCCTGTTTGTACAGCAATTTTTTCGCGATACGGTATTGCCTGAACTCGAGCCTATCCTATTGGATGAGTCCCATGCGATTCCGAATTTCACAGACGAGTCGCTGTATCTTGCCGTCATGATTAAAACCCGGGACGGGGAGAGGTTTGCCGTTCTGGAGGTGCCCTCAGGTCAGCTGGGCCGTTTCATCGAAATTCCTCGGCAGAAGGGCAGGCGGCGTGGCACGGTGTTTATCACTTTAGATAATGTGATCCGCGCCTGCTTACCACAGGTTTTCAGGGGGGTGTTCGCGATCACTTCCGTCAGCGCATACTGTTTTAAGTTTTCGCGCGACGCCGAGCTGGAGTTGGATCCGTCGATTAACGAGAGCTTGATCGAAAAGATGGCGTCGAGCCTGAAGCAGCGCCGCCGCGCCGATGCGGTCCGGTTTGTTTACGATAAAACGATGCCGGACGCGCTGCTGAGTGCTCTGCGAAAGAGTTTTGGATTTGGTCGTTACGACAGCTTGATCCCCGGTGGTCGATATCACAATTCGAAAGACTTTTTGTCGTTTCCTAACCCGGGAGCCAAAACCCTAGAGTTCAAGCCACATCCCAAAATCAATTTGCCAGAGCTTGATGACCCCGCGAGCATTTTTGAAGTCATCAGTGCGCGAGATGTACTGCTGTATTTCCCCTACCATTCTTTCGATTACATCGTCGACGTATTGAAGACCGCGGCCCTCGATCCGGCCGTAACGGCGATTAAGATTTGTCTGTATCGAACCGCTAAGAACTCAAGGGTTGCCGAGGCATTAATAAACGCTATACACAATGGCAAGCGGGTTACCGCGGTTGTCGAGTTGGCAGCGCGATTCGACGAGCAGGCCAATATCGAAATGGCGCATCGGCTAACCGAGGCCGGTGTCGAGGTTATTTTTGGTATTCCCGGTTTAAAAGTGCACTGCAAGCTATTTTCCATCGAGAGGCGGGAAGAGGGTGAGGTGCGCTATTACAGTCACATTGGAACGGGGAACTTCAACGAAAAAACCGCACGCCTTTATACCGACTTTTCTTTTCTGACCTCTGATCAGACGATTGGGCAGGATGTGGCCGCGGTGTTTAATTTTCTAAAATTCAACTATCGGCTGCCTACCTACGAGACATTGCTGGTTTCCCCACACAGCTCGCGCTCAGGTCTGATGGAGAGAATCGACCGAGAGATACGGCATGCCCGGCAGGGTTATCGCGCCATGATGACTCTCAAGTGTAACAATCTGGTGGATAGGCAGCTCACCCTGAAGCTTTATGAGGCGAGCCAGGCGGGCGTTTCGATTCGCCTCATCGTGCGTGGCATGTGCTCTTTGTTGCCCGGGATAAAAGGCGTTTCAGAGAATATTGAGGCGATCAGTATTATCGACCGATATCTGGAGCATCCGCGGGTCTATGTCTTTCACAACCGCGGCAAGCCCGAATATATTTTGGGGTCAGCCGACTTGATGACGCGCAATATTGATTTTCGCGTAGAGGTGCTGTGTCCTATCAAAGATCCTGCCTTACAGCAGCAGCTTCAGGACATTCTCGACCAGCAGTGGTATGACAATGTGAAAGCCAGAGAGTTAGACAGCCGCCAGAGCAACCAGATTCCCCCGCGGGGTAAGACGACAACGGTGCTGCAGGCGCAGGAGATGATCCATCGCTATCTTGCGAGCGGCAAAAAACCGAGGATGCCGCGGTCGCTGATGACGCAAGCGTCTAAACGTCGCCGCGGGTCTCGGTAGACCCACTAGCTGCCGGGAAACAGCCAGGTTTCAAGCGCTTTCGCGTTGACCAGCACAATCTGCTGCGCTTTGGGGTCGGGCTGACTCTGATGAGGATCAAGGTGCAGTAACTTAAGTAGATAGGGGAGTAGCTTCGCTCTGACCGATAGGTGCCACTGACCGTTCTCCATGCCAAAGTCGTGCGCGACGACAGCCTGTTGATCTGCGCTGAGCCGCGGGTCCGGCGCGATCGTCACATCAACGTGAGTGAGCCAGTCAGCATCCTGAGCGCCGGTATGCGGGGAGGGTTCCATCAGCTCGGGCTCGCCTCTAAAGCGGCTGAGCACAAAATCTCGGTAATCCTGATTTTTTTCACACCAAGCTCTGACGTGCCAGCGCAACCCTGTCCACACCAAGGTATGGGGCACAATGATGCGACCTTCCCGGTTGGGTTGATTCAATGAGACGTAATCCACCTCTACGCGGAGATGTTCGCGCGCCGCTTTCAGCAGTGATCGCAGGATCGCAGGAGGGATCTGGCGTCCAGGCACACTGAGCAACTCAGTCGATGCGTGCGTGTCGGGGAGTTGACCAAGCACCTGCTGAATATCGCTCGCGCCCGCAATGATATCGAGGTATTCCTCGGTCAGGCCCCGCGTGACGCGCGGAATAAAAGCCTCGCTGGGCTTATAGCCCTTGGCAGTCGCATCGTATTCCAGATTACCCGGAGCAATAGTGCGTTTGTAGTTGTTGATGTCCTTGCTGGCCTGCTGGCGTCCGATCGCGAAGACGTCGCACAGATGCCGCGTAGTCAGGCGCCCTTCCCAGAGTGCAACGATCTCAATAAACCGATAACGAAGAAGCTGTTCCCAGCGAGTACCGCTCATATCCGTCTCTTTACCGAAGGGCACTCTGACGAGCGCAGATGTCATGCTCGGTTGCTACGATACCGCGTCGCATGGGTAGACAACACCCATGGCGCGCATGCTCATGAGGATGCAGCGGGTTTCGGCGCTGGGGGCAATAGCCGCAAGCCGGATATTGCTAATACGGAGCACGCGAGCATGACGCAGGCGGGCTCCAATAGTCTGCCTTGATAGAGTAATCCCGCGATAGCACCTACACCCGCCGCCAGTAAGGCGTGTGTGAATCCATAGACGGCAGAAGCCGAACCTGCCTGGTTGCGAAACAGCGAGATCGCGCCCATGGACGCGTTTGCCGAAGTGAGGCCAACGCCCAGAAAAAACAACGAGGAGAGCCAGGCGAGCGTATAGAGGTAGTGTTTCGCCTGAGGTGCCAGCAGCGCGATGCAACAGGCGGACAACAAGCTGGTGACCAGTCCCGCACGCAGCGTGCGATCTAAGCCATAGCGCATGACGACACGAGCGTTAATGAGGCTGCCTGTCATAAAGCCCAATACCGTCATGGCAAACGCGTAGCCGAACAGTGCGGTTGGGATGCCGAACACATCGGGTAGAAAGAACGCGACGGTTGAAAGGTAACAAAACAAAGCAGCGAAAGAGAATGAACCGGCCATCTGATACCCGAGGAACTCGCGTCGCGATAGCATCGCGGAGAAGGCGCGCAGAACGCTCGCCAGCGTCAGCTTTTCAACGCCTGTGGTGGGCGCGGATTCAGGAAGGCGAGTCAACGCGATGAGAATGAGTAGCGCAAATACGGCGAGCGCGACAAATACCGCAGGCCAGGGATACACCTGCAAAATCAGTACCCCCACACTTGGCGCGATTAACGGCACAACTGCCATAGCGCCAGCAAGCGCGGACATTACCTGCGCCGCACGATTGCCATCGTAGCGATCTCTGACAATCGCGCGCGCAATCACGGGCCCTGACGCGGCGGCGATACCTTGCAGCCCGCGCATCAGCCACATGAGTTCGATCTCTTTTGCCATTGCGCAGAGCACAGAGGCCGCAAGAAACAGAAAAGTGCCGGCGCGCACCACGGGTAGACGCCCAAAATGATCTGAAAGGGGCCCGAAGATCAGTTGCCCGGCAGCGAGCCCGATCATGAAGATGCTGAGCGTGAGCTGTCCGTCGGACTCAGTGGCGCCAAGATCCGCGATCATGTACGGAATAGCTGGGAGGTAGAGGTCCGTCGCTATTGCGGCATACGCGACGAGGCCTACCAGTGTGCAGTAGGTCAGGATTTCTCCCGCCTTCTGGCGCGGGGTCAATTTAAAGACGCAGCTTGGAGCTCAACGACCGGGCAACTTTCGGGCACGAAGAACTGGCCGTTCTCTGCATCCATGACATCGAGGCCAATCGCTTTATTGTTTGAGAACAGCGCAACGCGCATGACATAGGTGGTGTGCTGGTTTTTCAATTCCATCAATTGAAAAAGTTTCACCTCGGCACCCTCGTCATTCGCTGCTTGGGTAGCGACCTGCTCCATATAGGTTTGCGCTTGTTTCGCCTCCATGGGCGTGAGCGGTTTTTCAAGGATGGCATTGAGCATGGCACTGACGGAGGCGTGGTTATTATCCGCGAGTAAGGTCGCGTTAACGACAGCGTTTAATTCGTTCATTTTCCCCCCAGAACAGCCCCGTCGCTGCGGAGCGGGCGCGAGTCTAGCACATCCTATGGAGCCCTTGACAAATGCGATGCAGGTGGTGTTCAGCAATCACTTTAAGTTTGAGAAGTAAGCGATCAGAGGCGATTTGCGAAGTGCCGCGATAGGATAGAGGCGCTCTAGTGTTGGGCAATGAAGGGGAGAGCGCCTTGACCTTTTTCCGCTGTAAACCTAAGCTTCGCGCCTCCGCCCGTAGCTCAGCTGGATAGAGCACCAGGCTTC
>CAYQUE010000004.1:0-21265 GCA_964420615.1 uncultured Alteromonadaceae bacterium
AACTTCATCGGTATCCACTTCTTTTCACCCGTCGACAAAATGCCGTTGGTCGAGATCATCATGGGTGAGAAAACGAGTGATCTGGCATTGGCCAAGGCCTTTGACTACACCAAGCAAATTCGCAAGACGCCGATTGTGGTCAATGACTCGCTTGGCTTCTTTACTTCGCGGACCTTCGGTACTTACCTCGATGAGGGCGTGCGCCTGTTAACCGAGGGCGTTCATCCCATTCAGATCGATAATCTCGGCAAGGCGATCGGCATGCCCGTGGGGCCGCTGACCGTGTATGACGAAGTGAGTCTGGAACTCTCCCGCAAGGCGTGGGCGACCTGGAAGGACATGGGTGTGCTCGATAACTGGGGTGACGGCACGATTACCCGTGACGTCATCGATACTATGGTGGGCGAGCACGGCCGGGGTGGCCGTCATCACGGTGGTGGCTTCTACGAGTATGGCGAGGACGGCAGCAAGAAAATCTGGTCTGGGCTGATGGATCTTTATTACAACGCCGATGCCTCGGTGGCTGAGGATGACATCAAGGACCGACTGTTATTCCGTCAGGTGATCGAGGCACTGAAGTGTCTGGAAACCAATGTGTTGCGCTCCGTCGCAGACGGCAACATTGGCTCGATTATGGGCATTGGTGCCCCGGCCTGGACCGGCGGTCTGATCCAGTTTGTGAACACCTACGGGTTGGAGCGTTTTAGTGCGCGTTGTGCCGAACTGGCGAGCCAGTACGGGGACCGCTTTGATGCGCCCGCGATTGTCGCGGAAAAGATCGCTGCGGGAGAGCTCTTTAACTGAGGTTAATGTGATTGGGATCCGGCGCGGGCGCGCGCCGGGTTCAGGCAATCTGCCAGCACCGAGTGTCGGTGCGGGTGCGTAGTCAGTCGCATCACATCAAATACCGCTACAGCATAACCTCAATCAGTGACGGTCCTTTGTTTGACATCGCCTCGGCCGTTGCGGCATCGAGTTCCGCCACCGTTGTTACTCGGGTCGCCTGCATGCCCATTCCCTTTGCGATGTCTGTCCAGCTAATGTCTGGGTTGGTTAAATCCAAGAGCGACAGCGCGGTCGGGCCCGGTTCCTCAACACCAACTCGATTCAGTTCGATATTGAGAATGGCGTAAGAGCCGTTGTTGAGCAGCATCACCGTAATATCGAGTGCTTCGCGCACCATGGTCCATAGGGCTTGCACGGTGTACATACCCGAGCCATCGGCCTCCAGCGCCACCACTTTTTGGTCCGGGCATGCGATCGCGGCGCCAATGGCCAGGGGTAAACCTTGGCCAATCGCGCCGCCCGTGAGTGTCAGCCAGTCGTGGGGCGCAGCAGCGGCCGTTAACAAAAAAGCACCCAGCCCGTTAGTCGCCCCCTCGTCACAGACGACAGCGTTAGCCGGCAGCCGATTGGCAATCACTTTTCCCAATTCACCGGCGTCAATCGCGCCGTCCACCAGCGGGTATTGGGCTTCCTCGGTAATCACGGTGGGTTGTTTCGGTGCCTCCAGTGCATCCGCGAGGCGCGTCAGAGCGTCGACCACATCGACTTCGGCGCCGGCGAGCACGGTTTTCTTAGCGGTATCAGGTGCGAGCACACTGGGCTTGTCGGGGTAGGCGAAAAAGGATACTGGCGCTTTTGCGCCTGCCAATACCAGGGTGTCGAGTCCGGCAAGTTGTTCCGCGGCGGCTTCGCCGAAATAGGCCAGCCGCTCGGTGGGAACGCGTCCGACACCCCGCGCCTGTCGTGCAAAAAATGTCTCGCTAATCAAGCGGCAGCCAGTGGCCGCGGCGATACGCCCTGCCTGTTCGAGGCCCTCTTCACGTAGCGCTCTGCCACCCAGAAAAAGGCAGGAGGTGTTGGCGGCTCGTAGCGCTTCGGCAGCTGCATGGATAGCGTCGTCCTCAGCCCGGGTGATGGTACTCGCGGGAAGATGATTTTGCTGTGGGCCGGCCGCAGTCCATGCATGATCCGCGGGTACGACAAATGTGCTGATGCTACCGGGATAGTCGAGGCTCGCCGCCAGTGCGTCTAGGCCGGTTTGAGCCAGTGTCGTCGCGCTCTCGGATACCTGATAGGTCCGTGACACTGGAGACGCGAACCCCCGAATATCGCTAGTGAGCGGTGCGTCGTGCTTTAGGTGGTCAGTCGCATGATCACCGATCATGTTGAGCACGGGAGAGCGTGCGCGCTGGGCGTTATGTAGGTTGGCGATGCCATTGGCAAAGCCCGGACCCAGGTGCAGCAGAGTCAGCGCGGGCTTATCGGCCATGCGGCCGTAGCCATCGGCTGCGCCGGTCACCACGCCCTCGAACAAACACAGCACCGCGCGGATTCCGGGCTGCTTGTCGAGTGCGGCTACTAACTGCATCTCGGAGGTGCCGGGATTGGCGAAACAGGCATCGACACCGTGCTCGGCCAATGCGTTAATCAAGGCTTCGGCGCCGTTCATGGTCAGTGACTCCTATTTCCGCATACCGATATTGAATGAGACGGTTTCGGGTGTGAACCGTCTCCTCAAACACTGCCGCAGCATCAAGCCAACCGGGCGGCACGCTAGGCTCGGGCCCTTTATCTCCGTCGCGACACTGACCTGCGGGGTCAGAGCCCTTGTGTGGCTACTGAGTCACTACAGTATATCGTCTGCTGGGCGCAGAGCGTGTCGCAGATGAAAATCCCCTGGGCCTGATGCGCTCATTGGCAAATGGTTCGGCTTGATCGAGGTAATGGGGCGACGATGGGTCTGTCATTTGGCTACCGTATTGATGCGTTCCAAGTATTTTTTGCTCACCATCCTGCGTCCACTCGATCAAATAGTAGAGTCCGTCGCCGGCGACCACGGTCATGTAAGGGTCGTCGTCCTCCAGTCTTTCTGCGTACATTGCCCTGAGGGTATCGGGCCCGCCCGCCGCCGCCCAGGTTTTGTCGCCACGTCCGTGCCGCTGGATCTCGCCCCACTCTGGGTCGAGTCGGTTGGCAATCGCGCGGACCGTGCCCATACATTCCTGCAAAGCACTGCGCGGCTCGGGCAGTGGCTCTTCAGTGCGCTCTTTTTGCCACTCGATTTGTAAAATACAGACGCCCAGCGCGGCGTGTCGATTGCGTTTATCGGTGTGCAAATCCCAGTCGCGCAAGAGTCTCAATGCGGCGGCTTCGTCATCATTATCGGCAGTTAACTCCGCGACCTCACGCAGGTACCTATAACCTCGATAATGTGGGGAGTAAGCGTTGTCGTGTTTTATTGCGCTAAAAACGTCCATCGTAATTGCGGTGTCGGCTTCAAGTAGCTCAAGCCCGCGGACGGCGCGATTGGTCATCCGCGTAGGCCAGCCGCTCTCGGTGGGGTAGTTACCGATAACCGGATTACTGCCGGGAGAACTTACCTGAAACGGCGATTGATTGGCGCTGTGCACAAAACCCGACGCGGGGTTAGTGATGCTCGGCAGCGCATCGGCGCTGAGGTATTCATGCCAAATCAAGTCGCTGCGATCGCCGGGCAGATATTGATCCCATCGCCACCCCTTGGCACGTTTGGGCATCATGGCGTTGTGAATAAAGTGGATCACACCGTCGGCGTTGGCATAAACAAAATTAAAGCTCGCGATATGTTGCAGGGCGATGGCGGCCTGCCACTCAGCGAAGCTTTTCGCAGCACTCATCGCGAGCCATTGCTCGACCTGCCTGATTTCATCCATCCCCGCGTAACGGAGGGCATAGGTGCCGTGGTCGGTTTTCATTACCGGGCCGTGCGCTGAACGGTAGCCCGTCTCGTTGACGGTCCAGGGTAGCCAGCCCCACAACAGCACCTTGATCGGAATGTCGAATTCCTCGAGTTCTCGCCACTGCCCGTCGAGCCGGTAGCGGTTTTCGTCTTCAGGGTCGATGTCGAGTACGTAGACATCCACCAAGTCGGGTTGATTGACGGTGGCGCCCCAACCATGAAATTCACTGAAGCCGACGCCCAGTGCCGGCGCGCCGATGAACAATCCACCCATGACGTCGAGGCCCTCGCCGCTCTGTAAATGGGCCTCATACCACGACACAGGGCCGGTTAACGGCTGGTGAGAATTGATCATCAACAGAGTTGAACCGTCTAGGCTTCGCGCGGGTGCAATGGCTGTCGCGTTCGAGCCGAGGGTGATCGCCGTATCAGGTAGTCGGGGCGCTTCGCTGATATCAAACTGGCGCGTCTCGGCGCGCAGGCCGGCAATTGTTTTTTCAAACCCGTAAAACAATAGGTGCCTTAGCATATGCGCTGCGATGACATCTTGCGGCGTCACAGGCAACACATCGAGCTCAACGCGCTCCGGATGGCGCGCGGCAAAGTGGTTGAAACCCGCGGCAAAAGCCTCGAGATAGCGCTGAGTCTCCGGCTTTAGCAGCCGTTCGTAATCGCGCGCGATGACCTCCCAGAAACCGAGCCATTTGACGAGATAGTCGGTGGCGGCCGCATCCTTGCCGAAAAACTGTGCTGCTTGGCCTCGGTAGTAGGGCAGCGTTTCCTCAAGGATTTCCCACCCGTCTTCGGCTTGCGCATAGGCAAGACCAAAGGCCATGTCGGCATCGGTCGCTCCAAAGATATGCGGCACGCCGAGTTCATCACGTTCAATGGTCGCCTCAAAGGCGCCGCCTTTAGGGGGCGACAGTATCCATAGAGCGATCCATAGCGTGGCAAGCAGATGACGGACAAGGAAAAAGGTGCGACCGGGAGGGCGCGAGCGCATAAGCAACCTCATGTTTATATAAAATTTTAATCTAACGTTATAACCAAATAGTGTTATGGTAGACGGGTGGGAGCCGGTGCGGACATCGCTGCGCGTCGGACCAACTGATAATCATAAGGGGGGAATTTCATGCGATATAGCGACAAAAGCGCATTGGCGGGAGCTGTGGTATTTACGCTCCTCGCTTCAAACGGTTTTGCAACCAACGGTTATTTCACCCACGGCGTGGGCACGCACAACAAGGCGATGGCAGGCGCGGGCGATGCTTCCCCAACCATGGCCATTGACGCCGCCAATAATCCCGCGTCGGGCGTGCTGATTGATCAGCAGTGGAACGTGGGGCTGGGTATCTTTTCGCCGAATCGCGAATATACCCTCAGTGGCAGTCAGTATATGGGGCAGGGCGGGTCCTTTACATTGCAAGCCTCCCCGTCGCAGGTGGCGGGAACGGTTGAGAGCGATAACAACTTCTTTCCCATTCCTTACATTTCTTACAACTGGCGATTTAATGAGGCATCTGCGCTGACGGTCTCTTTCTACGGCCGCGGCGGCATGAACACAGAATACAATGGGGCGGCAGCGACATTTGACCCGGATGGGCCCGGTCCTGCACCCACCATGACCATGCCTGGTACGTATGGCGCGGGTACCGCCGGCGTGGATCTCATGCAGGCGTTTTTGGATATCTCGTACAGCCATAAAGTGGGCCAGTGGTCGCTCGGGATTGCGCCGGTGATCGCCTACCAAATGTTCGAGGCGAAGGGGGTCGGTACCTTTGCGCCCTATACCAAGACCTATGCGGCCAGCTACATGGCGACGGGGATGCCAGAAATGCCCCGCAATCTCACCAATAATGGTTCCGATTCGAGCGCGGGCATCGGTTTCAAGTTGGGTGGTATTTGGACCGCATCAGATCGTGTGTCGGTATCCCTCGCCTATCAATCAAAGATCTCGATGGGCGAGTTCGATGATTACAGCGATTTGTTTGCCGAAGCCGGTGGGTTCGATATTCCAGCATCCGCACGCGCCGGTATTAGCTTCCGCCCAAAACCCAATCTCGGGTACCACATCGATATAGAGCACATTTTCTTTAGCGATGTGGACTCTGTCGGTAACCCCCTCGCCAATATCATGGGCTGTCCGACAGCGGGTATGGGCGGCATGAACGTGGAGAATTGCCTAGGGGGAAATCAGGGCTTTGGTTTCGGCTGGGACGATATGACAGTCCTTCAGCTGGGCGTCGATTGGTCCCCGGCCTCTTCGCCCCATACGACCTGGCGTTTCGGCTATAGCTATGGAGAGCAGCCACTTCAGCCGGCGGACGCAACAATCAATATTTTGGCACCTGCGGTAATGGAGCATCACCTGACGGGCGGCTTCTCCTATGAGCGGGACAACGGTCACGAGTTTTCCATCGCGGTCATGTTTTCACCCGAGAACAGCATCACGGGGACCAATTTCTTTGATCCCAGTCAGCGTGTCGAACTGACGATGGATCAATTCGAAGTAGAGGTGTCGTACCGGTTTTGAGCGCTTTCGGGCTTGCAAGGCCCGGGTTGCGATCCGCAATTGCGGGACGTAAGGGAGGGTGGGCAGTGCCCACCCTTTTTTGCGTTAAAGCGTGGCGACGTAGGCAGCCAGGTTGTCAATATCGGCATCGCTCATGGGCTTGGCAACGGGATACATCATTGCAGACTGCGCGCCGCGCTCCTGGCCCGCACGGTATGCGGTTAATTTGGCGATGATGTCAGCGGCTGCCTGTCCGGCCAACATGGGACCGATGCCGCCTTCTCCCCGGCCACCATGACAAGCGATGCATTGCCCAAAATATTTTTCACCAAGCGCTGCCGGAGAGGCGGCAGCGAGTTCGGCTTGCTTGGTCTGTTCCATACCCGCAATACCCCCTTCGTTCTCTGCTTTCCATTGCTCATAGCATTCGCCAATGCATTGGTTGCGGTTGCCAGTCCAGTCGGCACTATTGCTATGGGTCCCGATCCAGATCAAACCCGATACGGCGACAACAAACGCGGCGACTAACGAAGTGGTGTTCATATTTCGATTCCCTTGTTTCTGGCAAAAGACGGCGAGACGGCGTTGCGGCCCCAGCGGAAAGCGGCGAATGATAAGGCTTCTGCTAGGAAGATGACAGACTCCGCATGGCAAGTGTGGGGCAGCCTTACTGTCTGGTTGGACTCCGTGCCCAGATCCGCCTGAGATCGACTGGCGGTGGGTGCGCGTGACTCCACGGGCCCTGTCTGGGCATAATCCGCCTCTCTCAGATTTGATGGCCATACGTCGCTGACGCGGAGAGCAAAAAAGGAGTAATCGATGTCGGATGCTTTTCGTGGAACTATCAAAGTCCGCTTTGCAGATACGGACGCGAATGGGCACGCATTTTTCGCAAATTATTTGGTCTTTGCCGACGAGGTGTTGGGCGAATACTGGAACGAGCTGGGTTTGAATGTTTCAGATGTCGTTGGCCCGGATTTTTTGACCTTTACGGTCAATGCCAACATCGACTTTCTCGGTGAGAGCCTCGCGGGCGATACGTTGGACGTCGAGGTCAAGTCAGAGCGCGTGGGCAATTCGAGCGTCGTTATTGGCTTTGCCATTCGCAATCTCCGTACCGAGGAGATGACGGGGCGAGGCAGTTTTACCTATGTCTTTGTCGATAAGATAACGCGAAAAAGTCGCCCCATTCCGGCTGATTTCCGAGCGGCTTTGCTCGAGCGGCATCCCGAGCTTGCCTGATTGCAGGCGGTACGAGGCGTGGGGTTGGTTCCCGCCCCGCGATTGATCACACTTATGCGTAGAATGTGTCTCTCGAGTACGCTGTGACTGCCCACGCTAAAAATACACATCAAGGAAAAGGCTTGGTCCTGGTATTACAGGATCTGTCCGCTGCCTCGCCGGGACAGCTCCGCTCAAAGTCCAGCGAGGAAGCAGCCGAGGACTATTGTTGGTCCGCATTGGTGCTTTCCGCCGCCTTTGGATTCCGTGTGACGCCGGGGCAGACCTATTTCCTGTATCTCGTGAACCAGACTTGGCAACTATCTTTGCTTTCGCCTGAAGAATGGGGGCGGCGACTGCCGGGTGACTATGTGGGCCACTGCCAGCTTCGGCACGATATGACCTGGGGATTGGTGTTCGACGATGCAATTCGGGAGGGTTCAACGGTGCACGCCGCATTGATTCAGTATCTCGATGGTATCCGCGAACAGTTGCTGAAATCGGGTAGCTGGGAAGCATTGCTACGGCAGGGTGAGAGGCATCTTCCTTATCAGCAACGGGTGCTCACAACGGCGCTCGCGTCGTCTCTCAGGCAGTCGCTTGCGCTGAGCGGTCACGCGGGCGTGCCGCCGGGAGTGCCTGCGCTGACCGGTGGCATTGCGCTGTCGAAATAGCGGCGGACAGATGGCCCGCTAGCGGTCTCAGCGCGTATCGGCAAATAGCTCGCGACCCACCAGCATGCGCCTGATTTCCGATGTGCCCGCGCCGATCTCATAGAGCTTGGCGTCACGTAATAGGCGGCCTGTGGGGTAGTCATTGATATAGCCGTTGCCGCCGAGAAGCTGAATCGCGTCGAGCGCGGATTGAGTCGCCGCTTCGGCGGTGTAAAGAATCACGGCGGCCGCGTCTTTGCGGCTTTGTTCACCACGGTCAAGAGCCTCGCACACCGCATATAAATAGGCGCGGCTGGCTGAGCACCGAGCGTACATGTCAGCCAACTTGCCCTGTACCAGCTGGAACTCGCCAATCGCTTGTCCAAATTGCTCGCGTTCATGGACGTAGGGCAGTGCAACATCGAGACAGGCCTGCAAGATGCCGACGGGGCCACCTGACAATACCGCGCGCTCATAATCGAGCCCGGACATCAGCACCCGGACACCGGCGCCTTCCTGACCCAGTATTTGTGTCGCGGGTACAACGCAGTCTTCGAATACGAGCTCGCAGGTGTTGGATCCGCGCATACCCAGCTTGTCCAGCTTGGGTGAGCGGGTAAATCCGGGCGTGTCGCGCTCGACGATAAAGGCCGTAATGCCCTTGGAGCCCGCCTCGGAATCTGTCTTGGCGTAAATCACATAGACATCTGCATCGGGCCCATTGGTAATCCACATTTTGTTGCCGTTTAAAACAAAGTCATCGCCGCGTCGATCAGCTCGAAGCCGCATACCGACGACGTCTGACCCGGCTCCCGGCTCCGACATGGCCAAAGCACCAATGTGCTCGCCGCTGCACAGTGCAGGAAGATACTGGGCTTTTTGATCCTCGCTACCGTTGAGGCGGATCTGATTCAGACACAAGTTCGAGTGAGCACCATAGGACAGACCCACGGCGGCGCTGGCCCGCGAAATTTCCTCCATTGCGATGGCATGGGCGAGGTAACCCATGCCGCTGCCGCCAAATTCCTCGTCAATGGTGATCCCCAGTAACCCCAAGTCGCCCAGTTGGCGCCACAGTTCACGAGGGAAATCATTATTCCGATCGATCTCCGCCGCCCGCGGCGCGATTTCTTGCGTCGCAAATTGGTGGACCGTTTCTCTGAGCAACGTAATCTCTTCGCTGTGGCGGTACTGCAGGGTGGGGTAGGGCGTACTCATAACCAGAGGGTCCGTATTTTTGCCGTTCGCGTTAAGGGCGCCAGGGACCGCCGTTAATGGGCTTATTCGCACCCTGCCGATCGTCAATTGTGGCACGAAGCGTGAGGAAATATCACACGGTATGTTGTGCCTGCGCCACGATCCTCTACCATGGCCCCCCGTGTGGGATGCAGCGGAAGCGGTATTGCCGGGAACGCGATGAGACACCTGTTGAAATTTGGCCATTCAATGACCGCCATCACGTTTTTGGGTTCAGTGGTGGTGTTGTGGGTGTTCCACCAGCAGCTTGCTGACCCCGAGGCGGCTCTGGAGGTCTATGTTGCTGAGCGATTGATCATGGAGCGCCTCGCCACCACGGTCACGCTGCCTTCTTTAGTCCTTAGCTTGTTGTTCGGGCTGTTTTCCATGGCGGCGGTCGAAGGTTTTCATAACGCGCCGTGGGCGTGGGCTAAGTTGGTGACGACCGTCATCATGTTAGAGGGCAGCTTGCTGGGGATTCAAAGCCCCATAAAACGTGAGGCGGCGCTGGCGGGGAGAGCGCTAACCGAGCCGGACTTAATTTCCCAGCTGGCCCAACAGCTCGGCTCCGAACAGTGGTCGCTGGTGGTCATCGCTGTGGTTGCTGCAGCCAATGTCGCCTTGGGAGTCTGGCGGCCTCGCTTTCGCAGCAAGCTATAGCATCGTCCTGAACATCAATGCCAGGCGTTTACCGCGACTCAGGTTTTCCAGAAACTCTTGCGGTTGGGCGTCGCGCGATAAGAAATCCGAGTAGCCACTCAGTGCCGCGATATCGACGCCGTCGAGGTTAAGGAACCCCATCTGCCAATCGGCGAATTCTCGAGAGGTGGTCTCGCCACTAAAAAGGACTCTCACTTCGCTGTGCCTCGGATCATTTTCGATGCCCGCGAAGGTTGCCTTGACCGCCGCTTGATTGCCCTCGAGTACCTGATAAAAAGAGCCCTCGCGGTAGAGTAGCAACCCGGTGACGTGGCGCTGTGTATTCACCTCGCGCGCTTCTTTTAACAGTTTGATCAGCCCTTCTTGCGAAAACGGCTCTGTTTCTGTGCTCACGTAACCCAAATGGAATACCCCCTGATCTGCGTCGTTACTGGCGCTGAAGTCTGGCGGGCAGCTTTCGGGTTCTGACATGGGCTGGGTGCCAAGGGATCGAATGGGAGCCTGAAAAAGGCGGCAGTTCGACCCTAGATTGCTTGCTACTCAGGCAATAGTCAAATAAAATTGACATTTACTTGTTAAAAAAGTTAGACACAAAGCCAGACACAAAGCGCAAAGAGACACAGACACAGATATAAAATGAGACGCATAGCCGGGTGCGATGTCGTCCGCGGGGTAATGCAGGCAGCTGCAGGCCGCTCGTGAGCTAAGCCATCACCGGCCGATGTCCGCCATGGGGGATGTTATGACCGAATCAACACATGCCGGCTTAGCGGTAAACCTGACCACGCAGCAGGCGCTTGAAAGCCGCGCGTTGGCGCCGCGTTTCTACTGTACCGATTACGCTGCGATGGAACACATCGATATCTCGCCGGTGCGCGCTGAGTGGGACCTCATGATGCGCGATTTTGAGCTCGACAAGAATCGCGGTCACTTTAAAAAGAATTATGAATATGACCCTCGTATTTTGGAGTCCGATCCCGAACTGAAGGAGGAATTCCTGGATTTGCTGGTGTCGTCGATCACGGCCGAATACTCCGGTTGCGTGCTGTATCAGGAGATTGAAAAGCACGTCAGCAATCCTGACATCAAAGAATTGATGCGCTACATGGCAAGGGATGAGTCCCGGCATGCTGGTTTTATCAACAAAGCGCTGAATAAGCTTGGTGTTGCAGTTGATCTGGGGGTGCTGAAACGGGAAAAGGAATACACGTTCTTCAAGCCAAAATACATTTATTACGCGACCTACCTCTCGGAAAAGATCGGCTATGCCCGTTACATCACCATCTACCGGCATCTCGAGCGGCATCCGGAAAAGCGCTTCCATCCCATATTCAAATGGTTTCTGGAGTGGTGTAACGACGAGTTTGCCCATGGTGAGGCGTTTGCACTGATTATGCGCTCTGACCCCAAACTCCTCAGCGGCCTTAACAAGTTCTGGATTCGATTTTTCCTGCTCGCAGTGTATTCAACCATGTATGTGCGCGATCACTCGCGGCCCAAGCTCTATGAGGCGTTCGGGATGGACGTCACGGAGTTTGACTACACGGTGTTCGATATCACGACCGAGATCTCGCGTCAGGTCTTCCCGATCACGCTGAATACTGACGACCCTCGCTTTCGTGCCGGTCTCGAGCGTATGCGTCAACTCCAAGCGGCGCGAGACGCGCTCGAAGGCCGGCGCGGTCCGGTCGCGGCCCTCAGGCGAGTGGGATTGATGGTGGCCTCGGGCCTTACCTTTGCTCGTCTGTTCTTGTTGCCAACGCAAACCAACGCCATGCCCGAGCAGGTCCGGATGCAGCCCGCCTGGTAAGCCGGAGCTTCAGTAGCCAGCAGGCGCCCGATGGCTGCGCACTGTCCTCCGCGCTGAGCGGCTCGCACAGGGCTATTACCCATCGAGACTCTCTGCTAACTTGCAGCGTCTATCAAACGGGTTCTTGAGGAGGCACCGTGTCCGTTATTGAGCTATCTATCGACTCCGGAGTGGCTTTGGTCACGCTAAATCGGCCGGATGCTAACAACGCGTTGAACCGGGAGTTGTCCGAGGCGATTGTGGATACCTTCGCCACGCTGGCCGTCAACGCGGATGTCAAGGCGATCGTGCTGACGGGGGCGGGTCGCTGCTTTTGTGCCGGCGTTGATCTCAAGGCTCTTACTGAGGACCCCGAGCTGCTCTCTTCCGGGATGGGGCTGGGTCCCGCGTCACCGATTGTCGTTGCGCTGGAGCAGTGCCCTCAGCCCATCATCGGCGCGGTCAACGGCGCAGCGGTGACAGGCGGCTTCGAACTCGCCCTCGCCTGCGATTACCTCTTTGCCAGTGAGCACGCCCGGTTCGCCGATACCCATGCGCGTGTCGGTATTCTTCCCGGTTGGGGCTTGTCACAAAAACTGTCGCGCATCATCGGTATTAATCGCGCGCGCGAGATGAGCCTGACAGGAAATTTCATTGACGCGCATCGCGCTGAGGCGTGGGGGCTGGTCAATCGAGTGTGTGCCCCCGACGCGCTCGTCACTGAGGCGCTGGCCAGTGCTGCACAAATCGCAGACAGTGATCCCAGAGCAATAACGGCCCTGAAATCGCTGATGAACGATGGTGGTAAGGAAACGCTCGGAGACGCACTGGTCATGGAGGGTGAGCGAGGTAATGCGTTCGCACAGTCAGTGGACTATAGCCAGATGGCTGACCGGCTGGCCTCGCTGAGGCAACGCGCAGCCAAACAGTAGAAGGGCCGCAGCGCCAACCCTTCTGCGCCAGCTGGCGCGATCTGCGCCGCGATGGATAAGGGGTTCTAGCATGGTGATGTTAAGTGTCGGGGTAGTGCTGTGGAGTGCCGCCCATCTTCTCAAGCGGCTCGCGCCGGGCCTCAGGGCGCGCCTCGGCACCGCCGGGCGGTTGCTGGTGACCATCATGATCCTCGTTGCGCTGGTGCTCATGATTCAAGGTTATCCGTCGGCTCAGGGGCCCGTCTGGTGGGGGCGTCAGACGCCGCTGGTGGGCCTGAATAATCTGCTGGTATACCTCGGGTTTTATTTTATTGCCGGCAAAGCGGTGGGAGCCCGTGTCGCAGGCGTGATCCGCCACCCGCAATTAACGTCAGTGTCTCTTTGGGCGATTGCGCATTTATTAGTCAACGGCGACGCGCCCTCGCTGGTGCTATTCGGTGGTTTGCTGGCCTGGTCGGTGGCCTCAATTGCGGTGATCAATCACCAGGATGGCAAGCCAGCATTACCGAAACCCACGCCTTCACTGTTGCGTGAGATCGCCGCGGTGGTCATCACGCTCGCACTCTATGGCGCGACTTCCTATGTGCACGGTGTACTGGGTTACCCCGTCCACGGTTGAAGTAAGCGGGTGCCCCGGTGACAACCTCGTATGCCCTCACGGACAGGGATATCCGACGATCGCTAAGAGCGCTTGCAAAAGCGCATCCTGCGATTGCTAAAGCGCTCGATACGGTGGGGTTTCCTGCTTCGCGACAACGTGAGCACTCCTTTGAGTCTCTAGCGAGAATTGTGATTGGCCAGCAACTGTCGGTAAAAGCTGCGGCGACCATCGCGGGTCGCGTGGACACGGTGCTCGGAGGCGCAGTGACGCCAGAGCGTATTCTTGCCGCCGCCCCTGAAGTGCTTCGCGGCGCAGGGCTGTCGCATCAGAAGATCGGATATCTGCAGTCGCTTGCTCAAGCGGTTGCCAGTGGCGCTCTGTCGCTTGCCGAGCTGCCCGCGTGCTCTGATGAGGAAGTCGAAAACGCGATTACGGCGATACGCGGCTTTGGTCGCTGGTCAGCACACATGTATATGATGTTTTCTTTGGGGCGACCCGATGTTTGGCCTAGCGGTGATCTTGCGGTGCGCGTTGGCTTTGGTCGGATGATGGGGTGGTCTGAGCGTCCGTCTGAGCAGCAAGTCATTTCCGAAGGAAAGGCATTCGCGCCTCATCGAAGCGCGCTCGCACTGCTCTGCTGGCACTTCTACAGCGAGGCGCCGCTGTGACATTTACCTCTTGGGATCGTCAGTGTATGACGCTGGCGCTTGAGGAAGCTCAGCGCGCAGCCGATCGCGGCGAGGTGCCTGTCGGAGCCGTGCTCGCGCGGGGGGATCGCATTCTTTCTCACAGCGGCAATGCTCAGATCGAACTGAGTGACCCTTCAGCTCACGCCGAGATTCGAGTACTCCGTGAAGCCGGCATCCGGGAGGGGAATTATCGGTTACCCGATACCACGCTGTACGTCAGTCTGGAACCCTGCACCATGTGCTGCGGCGCGCTGGTGCATGCGAGAGTGAGCGCGGTGGTATTTGCGGCGCGGGAGCCCAAAGCGGGAGCTGTGATCAGCGCTGCGACGATCTTCGATAATCCGGCACTCAATCACCGCGTGCAGTGGCAAGGGGGATTGCTGGAGTCGCAGAGCGCTGACTTGCTCCGGCGTTTCTTTGAGGAGCGGCGGAACACCCGCAATGAATTGAGTTGAGGCGCTACAAAATCGGCAGGCTAATTTTGCGCAGGTGTTCGGGCAACAACAGGTCGACCTCGGCGGGCGGTGACAGGCGAGCCGCTGGCAGCGTCTGCAGTGCCAACATACCTTCATACTGTCGAATATTGTCGACATAGGTTACGGCTTGCTCGCCCTCGGCGAAGCCAAATTTCGTGACGGGAAAGAAATCCGGGTTCTGGAGCTTTGGTAGCTGGGCGCGCACGTCTGGCCAGATGTGCGGGTCGCCACCGGATTGCTGCGTAAGAACCCGCGCGTCTTCGAGATGCCCCATGCCAATGTTGTAGGCCGCGAGTGCCATCGAGGTGCGATCCGGCTCCTCGATGTCGGCGGGTAGCCGCCGCAGTAGATCCTTAAAAAAGCGAGCACCCCCTCGTAAACTTTCTCTCGCATCCGTGCGATCACTGACGCCGAGTTCAGCCGCTGTGACGCGTGTCAGCATCATCATGCCCCGCACCCCTGTTTGTGAGCGTGCGTCGGGATCCCAATGAGATTCCTGATAGGCCATGGCCGCGAGCAATCGCCAGTCCATTTGGTACTCGCTCGCGACACTTTCAATCAGCGCTTGCCACTGGGGCAGATCATTTTGCATTTTGCGTTGAAAAGTCAGCGCGCCGACGCGAGACGCGTGCTTGTAAGGACCAAAGTGGAGCCGTTCCAGTTGCGCGATGTCTCCCGCGCGACGGGCCGATTCAAGGAAGTCATTGGCCAGTGCCAAGGTCGCCAGTCCGTCTTCCGTTCGCGGTAGATAAAATACCACCGGCATTGGTTTTCCGAGGTCCAACGCGGCGACTAATCGCGGAAACAGGTGTTGCTGGATGCTGAACTCAACCGAATCCACAATCGCGAGCTCCGCTTTGCCCTCGGCAACCAATTGCATCAGCTCGATCGAGTCTGCAGCGTGAATTTCTCGCCAATCCAGCTCGGGTATTGCCTGCTTCATTTCGGTGAGTGTCTCGATATGGGAGCTGCCAGCAACGACCACAAGATCTCGGCCAACCATCTCGTCCGGCGATCGCGGCCGCCACGAACCCGACTTATAAACCACCAACGCCTGTTGCTCGAGGTAGGGTATCGACGCATAAAACTGGGCGTCTCGCGCATCGCTCTGGCTTAAGCCTGCTGCGGCGATATGAGCTTCGCCTCGTGCCAGCGTGGCGAACAGCTCAGGCAGGCTAAAGGCGACTTTGATTCTGACGCGCATGCCGTGGCGCTGAGCGAACCGGCGTATCAGGGTGTAGTCAAACCCGGCCGCCCGATCACCCTGAAAATAGTAGGTGGTTGGTGTATTGCGGGTGAGTACGACCAATTCCCGGGCTTCTTCGATGGGGGGAAGGTGCTGGCCGTCGCCGCAACTCCAGAGTCCGGTTGAGAATAAAAATATGAGAAGGCCGCCACGCATGGATGGATTGTAGGTCCTCTGGGCACCCTGGGACAGGACATCGTGTCCTACGTATGCATGCGGCGGTAGCGGCGGGGTATAATGTGTCCGCTGTCTCGTTCAGGAACTCCAAATGCTTGTGCTACCCGGATCTTCAGCGTTGTCTGAAGCCCGATTCCGTTTATTGGCCGACCAGGTAGCCGGCTTGGGGAGGGGGTACGTCTTACGCGAGGTCGTACACGCCTATTTGGTAGACATCCAACCCGATGCGGCGCTTGATACAGAGCGCCTAGCCGCACTGCTGCAACCGGGAACTCGGCCAATGGCGGACCCCACGGCGCTGACACGACCGGGTCAGCGCATTGTCAGCCCCCGTTTTGGCACCATCTCCCCATGGTCAAGCAAAGCGACTGACATTGCGCGCAATTGCGGCTTCGCTGCGGTTAAGCGGCTGGAACGGGTCACGCTCTTCGGTATCGATCATCTTTCCGAGGGGGAGCCCACGCCGGCCCTTGATGCCTTGTTGCACGACCGCATGGTTGAAACAGTGGTCTCTTCAATGATGGCTCTGGCGCCGATGTTTGATCACGCAGAGCCTCAAACCTACAGCGAGGTCGATATCCTCGGTGAGGGAGAGGCCGCACTCCATAACGCCAACATCGCTCTGGGATTGGCATTGACGCCGGATGAGATTGATTACCTCTTTGCCGCGTTCTCGGAATTGGGGCGCAATCCTCGTGATATTGAGCTGATGATGTTTGCGCAGGCTAACTCCGAGCACTGCCGCCATAAAATTTTCAATGCGAGCTGGGATATCGACAACGTCGCTGAGCCCCATTCTTTGTTTGGCATGATCCGGCATACCCATGAAGTGGGGGGTGACGACGTGCTGTCTGCCTACTCCGATAACGCCGCTGTCGTGGCGGGCCACCGCGCGGGGCGTTTTTATCCCGATGCCACCGACGGGGTCTGGCGATACCACGATCAGCCCATCCATTTGTTGATGAAGGTTGAAACGCATAATCACCCGACGGCGATATCGCCTTTCGCCGGTGCTGGCACCGGGGCGGGGGGAGAGATACGGGACGAGGGTGCGGTCGGGCGCGGCTCGCGGCCCAAGGCTGGTTTGGTCGGTTTCTCAGTATCTCACCTGGAGATCCCGGATCGGCCTCGTCCCTGGGAAATCCGCTACGGAAAGCCAGACCGCATCGTGACCCCCCTGCAAATTATGACTGAGGGCCCGATCGGCGCTGCCGCCTTTAACAACGAATTCGGCCGACCTAACTTGGCGGGGTATTTCAGGTCATTTGAAACGCGCACGAGTGAAGGCGTTCGCGGTTACCACAAGCCGATCATGATCGCCGGTGGATTCGGCAATATCCGCGAAGATCATGTCGAAAAAGGCAGTTACTCGGCGGGCGCGAAGCTGGTGGTGTTGGGTGGCCCTGCCATGCTGATCGGTTTGGGTGGCGGTGCAGCCTCGTCCATGGCCAGTGGCGACAGTGCCGAAGATCTCGATTTTGCCTCGGTACAGCGCCAGAACCCGGAGATTCAGAGACGTTGCCAGGAGGTGATCGACGTCTGCTGGGGCCTGGGCGATCGCAATCCCATCGCGTTTATCCACGACGTGGGAGCGGGTGGCCTCAGCAACGCCTTACCCGAGCTGGTGAAGGACGGCGGCCGGGGCGGCCGGTTCGAATTGCGCGACGTGCCCAATGATGAGTCGGGTATGACGCCATTGGAAATCTGGTGTAACGAATCCCAAGAGCGCTATGTATTGGCGGTTGAGCCCGCAGATCTGCCGCAGTTTGAGGCTATTTGTGCACGGGAGCGTTGCCCCTATGCAGTGGTGGGCGAAGCGAGTGAGGCGCAGGAGTTGGTGGTGAGCGATCGGCAGTTCGCAAACCAACCGGTCGATTTGCCCATGTCGGTATTATTCGGTAAGCCACCTAAGATGCATCGCAGCAGTCAGCGTCTTGCGGGGCTCGCCGATGCGTTTGATGCGAGCACCGTCTCCATCGCCGAATCTCTAGAGCGTGTCCTCACTTTCCCCGCGGTGGCCAGTAAAAATTTTCTGATCACGATTGGTGACCGTAGCGTCACTGGCATGGTGGCCCGAGACCAAATGGTGGGTCCCTGGCAGGTGCCTGTCGCGGATTGCGCGGTCACGACGGTGTCATTGGATTCCCATCTCGGGGAAGCCATGGCCATGGGAGAGCGTACGCCCGTGGCGTTGCTGGATGGCGCTGCCTCGGGCCGGCTCTCGGTAGCAGAAACCATTACCAATTTGCTGGCAGCACCGGTGGCTAAACTTTCAGATATCAAATTATCGGCCAACTGGATGTGCGCCGCGGGCCATGCCGGCGACGACGCAGTATTGTTCGACACGGTGCGCGCCGTCGGGCTGGAGTTTTGTCCTGCATTGGGTATCACGATACCCGTCGGCAAAGACTCGATGTCGATGCGCACAGTCTGGGAGCAGGCGGGTGAAGAGCACGCCGTCACGGCGCCGGTGTCGCTGGTGGTTTCTGGCTTCGCACCGTGTGGGGATGTCCGAGAGGTGCTGACTCCGACGTTGGTTGCCCGTGAAGACACGGCGCTACTGCTAGTTGATCTCGGGCGAGGCCGGGATCGGTTGGGAGGGTCCGTTCTGGCGCAGGTGTGGAGTCAGCTGGGCGCCACTCCGCCGGACATCGCGCCCGAAGATGTGGTCGCGCTGTTCGACTTCATCACGCGACTCAAAGAGCAGGATTTGATATTGGCGTATCACGATCGCTCTGACGGTGGCTTGTTGGTTACCTTATTGGAGATGGCGTTTGCCGGTCGTTGCGGATTGCAGATTGATCTCGATGTCGAAAAATCCGAGGCCGCAGCGCGACTCTTTTCAGAAGAGATAGGCGTTGTGATTCAGGTTGAGGCTGCGCAGGTACCCGCGGTGATGGCGCTGGCGGCGCGCTGTCATCTTCAGGATGTGGTCACACGGGTTGCCACACCGCGACTGGATGAGCGGATCGTGGTCAATACCCCGCGCTTTGAACTGATCGATAGTCGACGTGCTGCGTTGCAGACACTGTGGAGTGAGACGAGCCATGCGATCGCTCGGCTTCGAGACGATGCGGCTTGCGCCGATTCTGAATTCGCGGCGATTTCCCAAAAGGATCCTGGGCTGTCTGCCTCATTGACCTTTGACTGTGATGAAGATATCGCCGCCCCTTTTATTGCGACGGGCGCCAGGCCACGGATAGCCGTGTTGAGAGAGCAGGGGGTCAACGGTCAGATGGAAATGGCCGCCGCTTTTGATCGCGCGGGGTTTACGGCGGTCGACGTTCATATGAGTGACGTGATTGCCGGGCGTGAGGACCTGAGCACCATGCAGGGCCTGGTGGCATGTGGGGGCTTTTCTTACGGAGACGTCCTTGGTGCCGGAGAGGGTTGGGCAAAAAGCATTTTGTTTAACGAGGCGGTGCGCGGCCGTTTCGGTGATTTTTTTGCACGCGAAGATACCTTCGCTCTGGGTGTATGCAACGGCTGCCAGATGCTATCGGCGCTGCAGTCGATTATTCCGGGCTCTGAGCACTGGCCGCGGTTTGCGCGCAATCAGTCAGAGCAGTACGAGGCGCGACTGTCGCTCGTGCGAATAGAGGAATCACCATCCATTTTGTTGCGTGGTATGGCGGGCTCTTATTTACCGATTGTGGTGGCTCACGGGGAGGGCCGAGCCCAGTTTGCGGTGCCCGACGACTTGGCGGCGCTCGAGGCGTCTCAGCAGGTTGCCTTACGTTTTCTTGACCATGATCTGACCGTGGCGGAGCGGTACCCGATGAATCCGAACGGCTCGCCGAGCGGCATCACTGGGCTGTGTAACAAGGATGGGCGCGTCACGATCATGATGCCCCACCCCGAAAGGGTGTTTCGAGCATCCCAGTTGTCCTGGCGCCCGACAGAGTGGCACACCGATTCCGGATGGATGCGGCTGTTCCGAAACGCGCGCGTGTGGCTTGGGTAATCATGCCATGGTGTTGGGTATCCGGAGTCGTTACACTCCGCGGCTTTATGCAAAAGCCCATTTCGCCGCTGTGGCACGACCAATGAGCTCATGATGAATCGCTATCCACTCTGGAAAAATCTGCTGATCTTGGTGGTGGTGGTATGCGGCTTCTATTACGCCGCCCCCAACCTCTACGCCCCAGACCCCGCCCTGCAGATTGCCGGTGCCAGTAGCGCGCAGCAAATTGATGAGCGCGTTTTGTTGCGTGCCGAGTCTGCATTGTCGGACGCCGGCATCGTTTACTTTGGCGAAGAAGTACAAAACCAGGGCAAGTCAGCGTTATTCCGATTGCGCGATCGAGAGCAACAGTTGCGCGCGCAAGCGATTCTGGCGCGCGAGTTGGGTGACGGTTTTATTGTCGCCTTGAATCTCGCGCCGACAACACCGGACTGGCTATTGTCTGGGGGTGCCAACCCAATGAAATTGGGGCTGGACCTCAGTGGCGGCGTGCATTTCAAGCTGGAAGTTGACGTTGCGGCGGCGACCGAGCGTAAGCTAAATCAGTACGAAACCGGCATCAAGAAGCAGCTTCGCGAGGAGCGTATCCGCGGTCTGATCAGTCTCGACGGTGAACGTGTCGCGATGCAGTTCCGTTCCGAAGAAGATCGAGAGGCAGCGCGCCGCGAAGTGGTTGACCTTTACCCTGAGCTGTTTCTTGATCGCGTAGATGAGGACGACAGCTGGTCGCTGTATGCGCAGGTCACCGAACAAACCATCAATGAAGTGATTGATTATGCTGTCGCCCAGAACCTCACCACGATCCGCAATCGGGTTAACGAGCTGGGCGTGTCAGAACCTTTGGTTCAGCGTCAGGGTCGTAACCGCATCGTGGTGGAGTTGCCCGGCATTCAGGATACCGCCGAAGCGAAGCGTATCTTGGGCAAGGTCGCGAATTTGGAGTTCCGTCTGGTGGCGGAGGCCAACGCCCCTGTGTCCGAGCGGCAACGCTTCGAGTATCGAAGTCCTGATCGCGGTGGTGTCACCGAATGGCTTGAGCGTGACGTCATTATCACGGGGGAGAGCGTTTCCAATGCGCAAGCGGGCTTCGACCAAAATAGTCAGCCCAATGTCTTGATCAGCCTCGATGGGGAGGGTGGGATGCTGATGTCGCGAGCCACACGCGCGAACATCAAGCGCCGCATGGGTGTTTTGTTCATCGAGCGAAAATATCGGACGCGTTATGAGCTGGACGCCTCGGGAAAAGAAGTTGCGGTCCGCATTCCCTACGATGAAAAGAAGCTGCTTACCGCACCCGTGATTCAGTCTGCGTTGGGTGCGCAGTTTCAGATTACTGGTCTCGATAATCCGGCCGAGGCGTCGGAGCTGGCGCTCATGTTGCGCGC
>CAYQUE010000004.1:21365-45879 GCA_964420615.1 uncultured Alteromonadaceae bacterium
ACCTTGCCCGGTATTGCCGGTATCGTATTGACGGTGGGTATGGCGGTCGATGCCAATGTGCTTATCTTTGCGCGCATCAGAGAGGAGATCCGCGGCGGCGCGTCGCCACAGACGGCGATTGCGAATGGTTTTGATCGGGCCATCGTGACGATTCTCGATGCCAATATCACGACATTAATTGTGGCGATCATTCTCTATGCTATTGGTACCGGCCCCATCAAAGGTTTCGCAGTGACGTTGTCCGTGGGCATCATTACATCGATGTTCTCTTCGATTATGGGTACACGCGCACTGATCAACCTTTTTTATGGTGGGCGCCGCATCAAGCGACTGTCGATCGGCGGTGTGGGCAGCGCGATGAGTAAGTCACAGGAAGCGGCCGGATGAATACGATTCCCTTTATGAAGTGGCGGTGGATCGCCATCACCTTGTCGGCGCTGGCACTCATCACCGCTGTTGCGTCTTTGAGTCTGAGACAGTTGAACTGGGGCCTTGATTTTACGGGCGGCACGCTGGTCGAAGTGGCCTACAGTGACAGTGCCGACCTCGGGAGCATCCGGAATATTCTTGAGACAGAGGGCTACGATGGGGCAATCGTGGTCAGTTTTGGCACCGATCGTGATGTGCTCGTCAGGTTGCCCGATGGGTATTCCGATCAGCAAGGTGCGATTATGGTCGATAAGTTGCGAGCGGCGACCGATATGACGATCGAGCTACGCCGCATTGAATTTGTTGGCCCGCAGGTAGGCGATGAGCTCCGGGATGATGGCGGTATCGCTATGCTCACGGCGCTGGGCCTAGTCATGCTTTACGTCGCTTTCCGCTTCCAGATCAAATTTGCTCTCGGAGCGGTGATTGCACTTGCCCACGATGTGGTCTTTACGCTCGGGTTCTTCTCGCTCACCGGGCTCGAATTCGATCTCACGGTTTTGGCGGCATTGCTCGCCGTGGTCGGTTATTCGCTCAACGACACCATCGTGGTCTCGGACCGCATCAGAGAGAATTTGCGCATCATTCGGCGTGCTAGCCCGAGCGAGGTGATTGATATTTCTTTGACTGAGACATTGGGCCGAACGCTCGTGACTTCTTTGACGACTTTGCTCGTGTTGGCTGCGCTGGCGTTATTCGGCGGCGAGATGATCTTCGGATTCGCTGTGGCGCTGTTGGTCGGCGTGGCGGTGGGCACCTATTCGTCGATCTATGTGGCGGCGACCACGCTGCTGCAACTGAAAGTCAGCAAAGAAGATGTGATGGTGCCGGAGCGCGAAGGTGCCGAGCAAGACGGCTTATTACCCTAGCTAGGGTGGCGGCGGTCCAGCGTTATTTGTTGTACCACTTCACCAGGGGCAGCAGCTGGCGCATCAACTTACTGTTGCCGCAAACCACGTTGCCACTCTCGAACCAATTTTCGCCGCCCGACAGGTCTGTAATCAGCCCGCCGGCTTCTCGCACCAAGAGCGCGCCGGCGGCGATATCCCATCGGTTAAGGCCCATTTCCCAAAAACCATCGAGCCTGCCGGCGGCGACATAGGCGAGATCCAAGGCTGCGGCCCCGGCGCGTCGGACACCCATGGACCGACTTGTCACGGCAGTCAGTGTCTCGGTATACCAACCCAAATGCTCGTCGCAATGACCCATGAACGGGATTCCCGTGCCAAATAGGGCCTCTTTCGGATCGGTACGGTCACCCACACGAATGCGGTGGCCATTTAATTGCGCGCCGCGCCCTCTTGAGGCGATGAACTCTTCCTGACGGACAGGATCGTAAACCACGGCGTGCTCTATCTTTCCGCGATGTAAACAGGCGATGCTGATGGCGAAGTGCGGAATTCCGCGCAGAAAATTGCTGGTGCCATCCAGAGGGTCAATGACCCACAAATACTCCGACGCTTCATTTCCGGACAAGCCGCTTTCTTCGCATTGGAACTGATGATCAGGATAGGTTTTGCCAAGGTGGTAGAGAATCTCTTTCTCGGCAGCGATATCGACGTCGGTAACGTAGTCGGCAGCGGCTTTGGTCCGAAATCCCACGCGATCCATATCGTCCGAGGCGCGCATAATGAGATCGCCCGCTTTGCGGGCGGCGCGCAGGGCCATTGATGCAGTCGGTTCCATCGAGTGTCTCGGTGAATCGGGGCGGCGCATCATAGCAGGGGTGGCCGGAGGGGGATACGTCTCTGCTAGACTCGGTGACCTCATACCTGAACCCGAATAATTCGCGCGTTTCGCCGCCACGCTGGGAACACAGCTTAGCCATGACACCCGATAACATCGATATTGTGCTTGTTCATACCACCCACAGCGGCAACATTGGTGGCGTTGCGAGGGCAATGAAGAATATGGGTCTTACACGACTGACCTTGGTTGCGCCTCTCGAGTACCCCGCTCCCGAGGCGACGTGGCGCGCGGCTTCGGCAATCGACGTATTGGAGCAGGCGCGGGTCGTTTCGACACTCGACGAGGCTATTGCTGATTGTCAGTTTGTGGTCGGGACCAGCGCCCGTGAGCGACGCATTCCCTGGCCTGTGCAGGATGCGCGTCGATGCGCCGAACGTATCGCAGCGCATTCAGGTAGCGAGCGCGTCGCAATCTTGTTTGGTCGGGAAGATCGCGGGCTTCTCAACGAAGAGCTCCAACGGTGTAACCTGCATTGCCATATCCCGACCCACGAGGGGTACGCCAGTCTCAACCTCGCTATGGCCGTGCAGATTGTGACTTACGAGCTGCGCATGGCGGCACTCGGTGAGCAGACCGCGCTTGCCGAGGACGCTGAGTGGGACACGCCATTTGCGACAGCGGAGGATATGACGCGGTTTTACCAGCATCTCGAGGAAACGCTGGTGGAGATTGGCTTTCTCAAGCCGGAGGCGCCACGGCAGCTGATGCCTAGGCTCAATCGGCTGTTCAATCGTGTCCGCCTAGACGAGATGGAGCTGAATATTCTGCGGGGCGTCCTCAGCGAGACGCAGAAAGCCGCCCGTCGGGGGCCCGAATAGCTGACACGCTTAATTCTTGACTAAATTAGTCGGGAATAAGAAAATGCGCGCCATGAAGCTTACGACCCGCGGACGCTACGCCGTCACAGCTATGCTCGACCTCGCGATCAACGGGGGGAGCAGGCCTGTGTCTCTGGCAGATATTTCCGGACGCCAGGAGATTTCACTGTCCTATTTAGAGCAGCTTTTTGCCAAATTGCGTCGCGGAGAGCTGGTGGTGAGTGCCCGCGGTCCAGGTGGCGGTTACCGACTCGCGCGCAGCGGCGCGGAAATTTTCGTCGCGCAAATCATCGATGCGGTCGATGAATCGGTAGACGTGACCAATTGTCAGGGCAAGGGCAACTGCCATCACGGGGAGACCTGCCTAACGCACCACCTTTGGGAGGATCTATCTGGTCAGATACACGAGTTTCTGAGTCAGATTAGCCTCGGGGACCTGATGGAGCGGCGCACGCGACGAGCGGTTCCCAACAGCATGGACGGGGTCCTGCAGACCCTGTCTCTTCGTTAGAACAACAATCGCCGAAGCCGCAATTTAGAACGCAACGAGACAAAGACAGTATGAATGCACCGGTAACCGTCCAGACGCCAATCTACCTCGACTACTTGTCGACCACTCCGGTCGATCCCCGCGTTGTCGAGGCGATGACGGCATGTCTTTCTACCGAGGGCGTATTCGGTAATCCTGCCTCGCGCTCTCACGTCTTTGGCTGGAAAGCCGAAGAAGCCGTAGAGAATGCCCGTAGCCAGGTCGCAGAACTCATCAACGCTGACCCCCGTGAAATCGTGTGGACCTCGGGAGCGACTGAATCCGACAATCTGGCCATCAAAGGCGTCGCGCACTTCTACCACAAGAAGGGCAAGCACATTATCACCTCGAAAATAGAGCATAAGGCGGTGTTGGACACCTGCCGGCAGCTGGAGCGCGAGGGCTATGAGGTCACTTATCTCGACCCGGACGACCACGGACTGACAACCCCCGAGATGATTCGAGCGGCGCTGCGTGATGACACAATTCTGGTCAGTGTAATGCACGCCAATAACGAAATTGGCGTAGTCAATGATGTGGCAGGAATCGGTGAAATTTGCCGCGACGCCGGCGTCCTTTTTCATGTCGACGCCGCGCAGGGTGCCGGAAAGGTTCCGCTCGATATGGAGCACATGAAGATCGATCTGTTGTCGATGTCAGCGCACAAGATGTATGGCCCCAAGGGTGTGGGGGCGTTGTATGTTCGTCGCAAACCAAGGGTAAGACTCGAGGCGCAGATGCACGGAGGCGGACATGAGCGCGGTATGCGCTCCGGTACACTGGCCACGCATCAGCTGGTCGGTTTTGGCGAGGCCGCTCGCATTGCCCGCGAGGAAATGGCCGACGAAGCCCACCGCCTGAGTGCCCTGCGGACGCGGTTTTGGGATGCCATCAGTGATATCCCTGAAGTACATATCAACGGTGACCGTGATCAGCGTCTGCCGGGCGCGCTCAACGTCAGTTTTGCCTTCGTTGAGGGTGAGTCACTCATTATGTCGCTGCGCGATCTGGCGATTTCCAGCGGGTCAGCCTGCACTTCAGCCAGCCTCGAGCCCTCCTACGTGCTCCGGGCATTGGGTCTGAATGACGAAATGGCGCACAGCTCTTTGCGATTCAGCTTTGGTCGTTTTACGACAGAAGCCGAGGTGGATCATGCCGCCGCGTGCGTGCGACACGCAGTGGAAAAATTACGGGAGCTCTCCCCGCTCTGGGATATGTACCAGGATGGGGTGGACCTCAACACGATTGAATGGGCGGCGCATTAAAGCGCTCCGCTAGGCCTCCGGGAGAGAACCATGGCATACAGCGATAAGGTCATAGACCACTACGAGAATCCGCGTAACGTCGGCAAGCTGGATGAAGCTGACGACAACGTCGGTACAGGTATGGTAGGCGCACCCGCGTGTGGTGACGTCATGCGCTTGCAGATTCAGGTAAGCGAAGACGGCATCATCGAAGATGCCAAATTCAAAACTTATGGCTGTGGTTCGGCGATCGCGTCAAGCTCGCTGCTGACCGAGTGGGTTAAAGGTAAGAATCTTGATGAGGCTGCCTCAATCAAAAATACTGAGATTGCTCAGGAGCTGTCATTACCGCCGGTCAAGATTCATTGCTCGGTCTTGGCTGAAGACGCGATTAAAGCCGCGGTGAAGAACTACAGGGACAAAAGAGGCGGTTAAGTGGCTATCAGTCTCACCACAGAAGCGGCGCAGCACGTTGGCCGCCAGCTCGCGAGCCGAGGCAAAGGCGAGGGGATCCGCATCGGCGTGAAGACCTCCGGCTGCTCGGGTCTCGCCTATGTGTTGGAGTTCGTTGATCAGCCTGAACCCGAGGATACGTTTTTCGAGTCCGATGGTGTAAAAGTCTTCGTGGATCCGAAGTCTCTGGTGTACCTCGACGGTACGGTCGTCGATTTTGCGAAGGAAGGACTTAATGAGGGTCTGGAGTTTCGCAATCCTAATGTTGCCGGAGAGTGCGGCTGCGGCGAAAGCTTCACGGTCTGACAGTGAATTCCCCGGCGGGCGCAGCTGCGCGCGATTATTTTTCCCTGTTTCAGATTGAGCCTGCGTTTGCGATTGATCAAGCGCGGCTGCAAAGCGCGTATCACACTTTACTGACACAATTTCACCCCGACCGTTTCGCAGGCAAGTCGCAGGCAGAGCAGCGCGCGGCCGCGCAATTGTGTGCCGATATCAACAGCGGATACCGCATTCTGTCGGATGAAGTCGCAAGAGCTGAATATCTGCTGAAGCGCGCAGGCGTCGACTTAAGGCTCGCCGAACGTGAGGGCGTTGGATCCGAATTCTTAATGGAGCAAATCATGCTCCGCGAGCGCCTCGATGCGTTATCAGCTTCAGATGCCGAGTCGGCAAACACGCTACTAACAGAAATCAATGAGCGCTTTGCGGCGGCTCAAACTGAATTTGCAAGCGCCGCTGATAGCGAGTCCTGGGCGACGGCGTCACGGCATTGGCAGGAGCTCTGCTATCTGGCCAAGTTAATCGAAGCAGCACATCTTCGGGGTATCTGACGATGGTGTTGTTGCAAATCACAGAGCCAGGAGCGGCCCCCGAAAAAGCGCGGGCGCGGCAGATTGCCATCGGTATCGATCTGGGTACCACTAACAGTCTGGTGGCTCACTATGATGGTCACTGCATTCGCGTACTCGCCGATGAGCAGGGTGCCGCTTCCTTACCTTCTGTGGTCTATTTTGGCGCCAACACCACTGAGGTGGGGACGGAAGCCTTACCGATGGCGGGCGCTGAGCCCGGCAATACCATTGCCTCCGCGAAGCGGTTATTGGGGCGAGCGCGAGAGGAATTTGCTGAGGACCCCTACCTGACGCTCACCGACGATGGCGGACTGGCCTACGCGACCGCGGGCGGCAGTAAAACACCGGTGGAGGTGTCAGCGATCCTGCTCGACGCCCTGAGGCAACGCGCCGAGGCCCAGCTGGGTCCGAAGATTGCGGGTGCGGTGATCACGGTGCCGGCGTACTTTGATGATGCGCAGCGACAGGCGACGCGACAGGCGGCGGAACTGGCGGGCATCAAGGTGCTGCGATTGCTCAACGAGCCGACGGCGGCGGCGGTTGCTTACGGGCTTGATGAGCAGGCCGAGGAATCCTCGCTACTGGCAGTCTACGACTTAGGTGGCGGTACTTTCGATATTTCTCTGCTAAGGATGCGTGCCGGCTTATTTGAAGTGCTTGCCACCGGCGGTGACAGTGCACTAGGTGGAGACGATTTTGATCGTGCGATCGCTGACCTATGGTTGCGAGAGATAGGACTAGAGCAACCGACGCCCGCGCAGCTGCGGTCTTTGCTGGGGCTGGCCCGTGAAGCCAAGGAAGCATTGACTGGCCAAGAGGAGGTTGTGGTCGATCTATCGGCACTTAGCTGCAACCGGGAGACCATCTCGCTGAGTCGCACCGCCCTCGATGCGTTGCTTGAGCCTTTCATCGAACGCACGCTCGTGGCGTGTCGCGCAACACTCAAAGACGCTGGCATTGCTGCTGTGGATCGTGTGGTATTGGTCGGCGGATCGACCCGGACTCCCTCGGTGCGTGCCGCGGTCGCGAGTTGCTTCGGTATAGAGCCGCTGTGCACGATCGATCCCGATCAGGTCGTTGCCATGGGCGCGGCGAGGCAGGCCGATGTGCTGGTAGGCAATCGCGAGGGTGACGAGGCGCTGTTGCTTGACGTTATTCCCCTGTCGTTAGGGCTCGAGACCTACGGTGGCTTGGTGGAGCGCATTGTCGATCGCAACAGCACCATTCCCGTGGCCAGAGCACAGGAATTTACCACCGCGCGCGATGGGCAGACCGGCCTGGTAGTCCATGTGGTTCAAGGCGAGCGCGAGCGCGTAGAGGACTGCCGCTCACTCGCGCGTTTTGAATTGACGGGTATTCCACCGATGGTTGCAGGAGCGGCCCGTATCGAGGTGACTTTTCGCGTCGACGCTGACGGTATCCTCGAGGTTTCGGCCGTGGAGCAAACCACGGGCGCGCGTAGTGAGGTGGTGGTAAAGCCCGCGTTTGGCCTCGATGAGACGCAAATCACCGAGATGCTAAAAGCGGGTTATGAACACGCGGGTGAGGATATGCTGGCGCGCAAGTTGGGCGAAGCCCGGGTCGAGGCGGAGGCACTGCTCGAGGGGTTGCACAATGCCCTGTCGCGAGATGGAGATTTACTGTCGTCCGATGAACAGCAGGCCTTGGAAACAGGTATGGCGCATCTGTCGACGGTCCTCGCGGAGAGCGACGCTGACCGTATCCGCGCGACGGCTGAAAAGCTCGGCGTTGACAGTGAGGTATTTGCGGCGCGGCGCATGGACCGCTCTATTCAGGCGGCGCTGCAGGGTGTCGCGCTGGCCGATCTCGACACCGATGTGGACTGACCAGCGAGGCTTGGTATGACAGAGATCGTCGTTTTACCCCACCACGAAATCTGCCCTAACGGCGCGGTAGTCGAGGCGACGCCCGGGGAGAGTATCTGTGAGGCTCTTTTACGTCACGATATCGAGATCGAACATGCCTGTGAGATGTCTTGCGCCTGCACGACTTGCCACGTCATCGTTCGCGAGGGATATGAGTCGCTGGCAGACGCCGATGAGCTCGAGGAAGATTACCTTGATAAAGCCTGGGGACTGGAGCCGGAATCGCGCCTCTCCTGTCAGGCAATCGTGAGCGACACGGCGCTGGTGGTGGAGATCCCGCGCTACACCATAAACCATGCCTCCGAGCGGCATTAAAGTGAGCGGGGTAAGCGGCATTGTTGCCATGACACCCCCTGTCAAACGCCGTATACTCCGCGCCCGCGGGCCCGTGTGGCCCCAGAAATGACGGTAAATTTGGAGAAATATCATGGCGGTTGAGCGCACCTTATCGATTATCAAGCCCGATGCGGTAGGGAAGAATGTCATTGGTCAAATTATCAGTCGTTTTGAAGACGCTGGACTTACCGTAGTCGCGGCAAAGATGCTGCGCCTGTCCGACAATCTCGCGGGTGGTTTTTACGCCGAGCACCGGGAACGCCCTTTTTATCCCGATTTGGTCGCATTCATGACCTCCGGACCTGTGATTGTGCAGGTGCTTGAGGGCGAGGGCGCGATCGCGCGTAATCGCGAGTTGATGGGCGCGACGAATCCTCAGGAAGCGGCGGCTGGCACGATACGGGCAGATTTTGCCCAGTCAATCGACGCCAACGCGGTGCACGGCTCTGATTCACCTGCGTCTGCTGAGCGAGAAATTGCTTACTTCTTCGCTGCCAGCGAGATCTGCGCACGCTGAACCGCAGCGGGCTGTGAATCGATGACGGCCTCTGATCAACTCATCGCGACCGCGCCCGCCACAGATCGCGTTAACCTGCTCGGATTGACCCGACTTCAGTTGGAGCAGTTTTTCACCGATCTTGGCGAGAAGCGCTTCCGCGCACAGCAAGTCATGAAGTGGATCCACCATCGTGGTGTTCGCGATTTCGCGGAAATGACGGATCTCAGTCAGGCTCTGCGAGAGCGATTGGCGGCGATCGCAGAGGTCACGCCGCCGCGTATTGCCGAACAGCAAGATTCGCAGGACGGTACCCGAAAATGGGCCATAGCCGTCGAGGGTGGCGCTCTGGTCGAGGCGGTTCTGATTCCCGAGGGAGATCGCGCCACGCTCTGCGTCTCTTCGCAGGTCGGCTGCAGTCTGGACTGCACATTTTGTTCTACTGGCAAGCAGGGTTTTCAGCGCGACCTGACCGCCGCCGAGATTATCGGTCAGGTGTGGTTGGCTATCGATTCTTACGATGCTTGGCAATCGGGCAAGGGTCGTGTGGTCACCAATGTCGTCATGATGGGCATGGGAGAACCGTTACTCAATTTTGATAACGTGGTGTCTGCTATGAGCCTCATGTGTGATGACCTCGCCTATGGCCTGTCAAAGCGCAAAGTGACGCTGTCGACTTCGGGTGTGATCCCGAATCTGGATCGCCTTGCTGAATGGTCCGACGTGAGCCTCGCAGTTTCGCTCCACGCGCCCAACGACGCGTTGCGAGACCAGATTGTCCCGATCAACCGGAAGTATCCGATCGCGCGTTTACTGGCCTCGGCAAAAGCGTATCTGGACGCCCAGACAGACAAAAAGCGGGTTGTGACGATTGAGTACACGTTGCTCGCAGGCGTCAATGACAGTGTTGAGCAGGCGCGCGAGCTGGCGGCGCTGCTGGAAGATTATCCCTGTAAGATCAATCTGATCCCCTTTAACGATTTTCCCGATTCGGGCTATCAGCGACCCAGCGGCAATGCAGTGACTCGTTTCTGGCAGGTACTGACTGATGCCGGGTTTGTGGTCACGGTGCGCACAACCCGGGGTGATGATATCGACGCAGCCTGCGGACAGCTGGTCGGAGAGGTCGTCGATCGTACCCGCCGATCTGAGCGCCATCGGGCTGGACGCGGCGAGCAGAGCCTGTTGCAATCGGGCTGAAGGTCTCTAAGGAAAGCACATGAAGGCGCGAGAAACGGTGACAGGTGGACTCATAGTCAAAAGCCTGGGCTGGGTGTCCCACTGGCTGTGGGTGCTCGCACTGTGTGTACTGACCGGTTGCGTCATCGAATACAGCGGTGGCAACCAGATGACATCGGATCCGGATGCCACGCTGAACAAGCGCGTGGCCTTGGCGCGACAGTATATTGGCGTTGGCGACTGGGAAAACGCCAAGCGTAATTTGGAGCTGGCCCAGGAAATCGACCCACAGAATGCCGAGGTGTTTGAGGCTTTCGCGCTGGTGTATCAAAGCACGGGTGAGATCGAGCTCGCGGAATCTCACTTCAAGTCCGCTTTAAAAGCAGACCCCACGTTGTCCAGAGCGCGCAATAACTACGCCGCATTTCTGTATTCTCAGGCCCGCTATGCTGCGGCGGAGCATGAATTTCAGCGGGTCACCGAGGATACGCTGTACAGCGGGCGCCCGATGGCATTTGTGAACTTGGGTTTGTGTCGTCTGCGGTTGGGCAATGACCCCGGCGCAGAGGCCGCATTTACCCGGGCCCTGTCAATGGACCGCCGCAATCCAGTGGCGCTTTTGGAAATGGGATTTCTTCGGCTACAAGCGGGTGATACTGACGAAGCCAACCGGTATCATGGGATCTACAGGACAGTTTCTCCACAGCAATCGCCGCGGGGGCTGCTGCTCGGGCTTGAGATCGCCGAGGCAATCGGTGACCAAGACGCCTTGGGCAGTTATGAATTGGCGTTGCGCAACCTGTATCCGGATTCGACCGAATACAGCACCTGGAAAGACCGTCAGAGTCGATAATGAGTGCCTGGCCATGTGGCCGGGCGCAGGGGAGAAGTGGCAATGAACCAGCCTTCGCCGATCAAGCGCCGCGTCAGCAGACAAATTCGCGTGGGCACTGTGCCGATCGGCGGTGATGCACCCATCGCGGTGCAGAGTATGACCAATACCGAAACCTGTGACGTTGAGGCAACGGTCGCTCAAATTCAGGCGATCGCGGCAGCCGGTGCCGATCTGGTCAGGGTCTCTGTGCCGAGTATGGAGGCGGCAGAGGCGTTCCGTGAAATCCGCCCGCGCGCCGGAATTCCCGTCGTTGCGGATATTCATTTCGATCACAAGATCGCGCTAAAGGTTGCCGAGTACGGTGTCGATTGCCTGCGTATTAACCCGGGTAATATCGGACGCGAATCCAAGGTGAAAGAAGTGATTGCCGCGTGTCAGGACCGGGGCATTCCAATCCGTATTGGGGTAAACGCGGGCTCGCTGGGGAAAGAGCTGTTGAGAAAGTACCCCGAGCCTAATGCCGACGCATTAGTGGAATCGGCGCTGCGCAATGTAGAGATACTCGATCGCCATAATTTTGTGGATTTCAAGGTCAGCGTTAAAGCGTCAGAGGTCTTTATGGCCGTCGAGGCTTACCGCAAATTAGCCAGCCAGATCGAGCAGCCATTGCATTTGGGTATTACCGAAGCAGGCGCTACGCGAGGCGGAACCGTCAAGTCGGCGGTGGGCCTGGGCATGCTATTGATGGAAGGTATCGGCGATACCATCCGTGTCTCGTTGGCGGCTGACCCGGTCGAAGAGGTCAAAGTCGGCTTCGAGATACTTAAAAGCCTGAAGCTGAGAGCCAACGGCATCAATTTTATTGCTTGTCCGAGTTGTTCTCGCCAGAACTTCGATGTCATCAGCACGATGAATGAGCTGGAAAATCGGCTCGAGGATGTCCGCACGCCGATGGACGTCGCGGTGATTGGTTGTATCGTTAATGGTCCGGGGGAGGCGCGGGAAGCGGACGTCGGACTGACCGGTGCTACGCCGAATAATTTGATTTACATCGCCGGCGAGCCCGATCATAAGGTCAGCAATCAGGATTTTGTGGACCACCTAGAGTCGGTGATCCGCGACCGCGCCCGCGCGCTTGAAGTAGCGCGTGCTGAACGCGACGCCAACATCATCTCCAGCACTCACTGATCAGACGATGACGACATATCGAGCGATACGCGGGATGGTCGACATTCTGCCAGCGGATACGCCTTTATGGCAGTCGATGGAAGCGGCCGCCCTCGAGGTGCTGTCCAGCTATGGCTATGAAGAGATTCGCTTGCCCGTTATCGAGGCAACCGGCCTTTTTGCGCGCTCCATCGGCGAAGTCACCGATATCGTCGAAAAAGAAATGTACAGCTTTGACGATCGCAATGACGAGAGTATGACGCTCAGGCCGGAGGGGACTGCTGGGTGTGTACGTGCGGTGGTGCAGCACAATCTTGCAGTCACACCCCAGCGGCTCTGGTACATGGGCCCGATGTTCCGCTACGAACGACCGCAGAAGGGTCGGCAGCGGCAGTTCCATCAGTTGGGCGTCGAGGCCTTTGGCGTTGCGACGCCGGATCAGGATGCGGAGCTCATTGCCCTCAGCCGACAGCTGTGGCGCCAGCTCGGGGTTGATGACGCATTAACCCTGGAGATTAATTCGATCGGCTCTGCTGCCGATCGAGCCCGATATCGTGAAGCTCTGGTGGCGTATTTGTCGGATTATCAGCAACAGCTGGATCCCGACAGTCAGCGCCGCCTCGAGACCAATCCGCTGAGAATCCTTGATAGCAAAAGCCCTGAAACCCAGGCGGTGCTCGCTTCGGCGCCAACCCTGCAGGAATTTCTCGACGCTGAATCGCGCGATGAATTCGATACGCTGCAGGCGTACCTCAGCGCGCTGGATATTCCTTTCGTTCTGAAACCGCGCCTGGTGCGGGGTTTGGATTACTACAATAAGACCGTCTTTGAGTGGACCACGCAGCATTTGGGCGCGCAGAGCACCGTATGTGGCGGCGGTCGATACGACACGCTGGTATCGACTTTTGGCGGTAAGGAGACCCCCGCGGCGGGTTTTGCAGTGGGTCTCGAGCGTTTGATCTTGCTCATGCAGGCGCTGGATATTACAGTCGCGTCCCCGGCAGATCTCTATGTCATCACAGCTGACGAGAATGCCTATCGGCATACGTTGCCGAGGATGGACGCGTTGCGGCGACAGTTCCCCGACCTTGATATCGTTCAGCACCTGGGTGGTGGGAGCTTCAAGAGCCAGTTCAAGCGCGCCGATAAAAGCGGAGCGTCGTGGGCTTTGGTCTACGGAGAGGCAGAAGTCGCCGCCAACCAGGTGACGTTGAAACCGCTGAGGGTAGACGCCGAGCAGCGCACTATCGGGGACGACGCATTAGAATTGTTTCTGGCAGAGTATCTGGCAGCAACCAACAGCGCCGAGTAACTGAGCAAGGAGTCGCGCGTGGCAGACCACATGCAGGATGAAGCCGATCTTGAAGCGCTGAAGCGCTGGTGGGACGAAAACGGCAAGGGCTTAGTCGGTGCCGCAGTGATTGCGGTGCTGGGTACCTTGGGTTGGCAGCAGTACGAGAGTTACAGCGCTTCTCAAGATGAAGCGGCCTCTGACCTGTATGCAACTATGCTTGCGATTCAGCTTGAGGAGGGTGATCCGGACCAAATGCTGGCGATCGCAGCAACGCTTAAGGCCGAGCACAGCGGTTCGACCTATGCGCAATTCGCCGCGATGCTCGAAGCCCGCGTCGCCGTGGAAGCGGATGACCTCGCCGCAGCGGAGTCGGCATTACGGTGGGCGCTCTCGGCGGGTGATGCTCGTTCGGACATCGGCCAATTGATTCAATTACGTCTCGCGCGTGTGCTCGCCGCACAAGGCGCCGAGACCGAGGCGCTCGCCATTCTCTCTCAGGGGAGTCAGGCTTACCCCGTGGCTTATGCGCAAGCCGAGGGTGATATCCATTTGGCGGCAGGTCGAACCGAGGACGCGCTCGCCGCATACCGGATCGGACGTGATGCCGCGAGCGATCTCGGCCAGTTCAGCGCATCACTCGATACCAAGGTGCGCGCACTCGAGACGCGTATTCCGAGCGTCGGTGACGCAGAGACGGGAGACGCCGGCTGATGGCTATCGTGCGTCGCTTCATTGCGTTGGCGAGCGTCGCCCTAGTCACAGGGTGCAGCACCATTACCGGTTGGTTCAGTGATGACGAGTTTGATCCGAGAGAGCCTGTTGAGCTGCAAAAGATTGTTGAGCAGGTCAAGCTGAAATCGCGATGGTCACGCGGTGTTGGGGATGGACAAGGCGACGGCCTTTATCGAATCAATCCCGTGTTAGTGAGTGGCAATTTGTACGTGGCCTCTGCTGAAGGCCGGGTATCAAGCGTTGATGCAGAAACTGGGCGCGTTCGCTGGAAGCGGGATCTTGATCTGGCGCTGTCAGGCGGTGTGGGTCATCACGGCAATTCGATATTCGTGGGTGCGTCAGAAGGGCTGGTGATTCGGCTGTCCGCCGACGATGGCTCAGAGATTTGGCGCGCACCGGTATCCGGCGAAGTGCTCTCCGCGCCTCAAGGCGATGGCCGTTTCGTCGTAGCCCAGACCTATGACGGCAAACTGATGGGGTTCGATTATGACTCGGGTGAGGTCCGCTGGACCTACACCAGTGATGTCCCTGTGCTGACCTTGCGTGGCACCGGAACACCCATGATCATCGGCGATAACGCGGTTGCGGGCTTCGCCGATGGTAAACTCATCGCCGTGAATCTGCGCTCCGGAAATGTTGCCTGGGAGGCGCGTATTGCGATTCCCCAGGGGACCTCCGAGATTGAGCGAATTGTCGATATCGATGGTTCGATGGCGCTGCAAGGAACCGAACTTTATGTTGCGAGTTATCAGGGCCGATTGGCCGCTGTTGATACCCGCTCGGGCAGACGATTGTGGCAGCGTAACGTGTCTTCCGTATCGGGCGTCGGTGTCGGCTTTGGCAACGTGTATGTGGCCGACGATGACGGCACGGTGAGTGCGTTTCTGCGCAACGGACAGGGTGTTCGTTGGCAGAATATTGAGCTGGGGTTCCGGGAATTGTCGCGACCGACACCGGTGAACAGCTATGTTGCCGTGGTCGATTTTGAGGGATATCTGCATTTGCTCTCGCAAGTTGACGGTGAAATTGTCGGGCGCACCAAAGTTGACTCAGACGGCGCCCGGGCTGACATGATTGCCAGCGGTAACCGTCTTTTTGTCTACACCAATGGCGGCAAGCTGAAAGCCTACGATATTGAGGCGCGTAACTGACGCCATGTTGCCTGTGCTCGCCTTGGTGGGCCGTCCCAATGTCGGCAAATCCACTCTATTCAATCAACTGACCCGCAGTCGGGATGCGCTGGTAGCTGATCTATCAGGGCTGACCCGAGATCGCCAGTATGGTCAGGGCCGTCTGGACGACTTGGGTTTTATCGTTATCGATACGGGTGGTATCACGGGCGAGGAGCAAGGCATTGACGCCGCGATGGCGAGTCAGTCAATGGCGGCGATTGCCGAGGCCGACGTGGTGTTATTGCTGGTCGACGGGCGCGCTGGCTTGCACAGTGGTGATGAGGCGTTGGTGAGCTATTTGCGCAGCGAAGGGAAGCCTTTTCATCTGGTGGTCAACAAGATCGACGGGGTGGGTGAGGACATCGCCGCCAGTGATTTTTATCGTTTGGGTGTTGATCATCTTCACACTATTGCCGCATCCCACAATCGCGGCGTCAAAAAACTGATATCCGATGTATTGGCGCCGTGGGCAGATCAGGCCGAGGTAGAAGAAGCAGCAACCGATGCGGGCGCGATCAGAGTGGCAATTGTCGGGCGACCGAATGTCGGGAAATCTACGCTGGTTAACCGCCTGCTGGGTGAAGAGCGGGTGGTGGTGTTTGACCAACCCGGCACCACGCGCGACAGTGTGTATATCGACTATGAGCGCCGTGGCCGCCGCTATACCTTGATCGATACCGCCGGTGTCCGTAAGCGCAAAAATGTTCGCGAGGTGGTAGAAAAATTCTCTATCGTGAAAACCCTCAAGGCGATTGCCGATGCGCAGGTGGTTATCCTGACGCTCGATGCGCATGAGGGCATTGTCGAGCAGGATCTGCATTTGTTAGGGCAATGTATCGATGCCGGCCGCGCGTTGGTGATCGCGCTCAATAAATGGGATGGTATTGAAGCAGACGAGCGAGACTGGATCCGTTCCGAGCTGAAGCGGCGCCTGCAGTTTATTGATTATGCCGACATTCACTTTATTTCGGCGCTGCATGGTTCGGGAGTGGGGAAACTCTATGGATCAATCCACGCGGCGCACGAGGCCGCGACGCGGGAGCTGAGCACCCCCAAACTGACGCGCATCCTTGAAGATGCCGTGGCCAGCCATCCGCCGCCCATGGTCAATGGTCGTCGCGTCAAATTGCGCTATGCCCACGCCGGAGGTCAAAACCCGCCCCTGGTCGTGATTCACGGTACTCAAACTGACGCACTGCCGGCGAGTTACAAGCGCTATCTTGAAAAGATATTTCGACGCGAGCTTGAGCTGCACGGCACCCCCATTCGCATTGAGCTGCGCTCGGGAGAGAATCCCTATGCCGGCAAGCGTAACAAGCTCACGCAGCGACAGGTGCAGCGCCGTCGCCGGTTGATGAGTCACATCAAGAAGTCTGAGAAAAAGGCGCGCGATAAAAAGCGCTGAGCGAGTAGTAATCCCAGGCAGCGCCCATTAGAGGGGCTCACCCTCCGGATACAGCGCTGCTTCGATGGCGGACAGGCGTTGCTGCAGTGCCAGCCGGTCTTTTGCCTGAATGTTCAGGTGTCCCACTTTGCGTCTACCGCGGATGGATTTGCCATACCAATGGAGATTCACATCCGCTGCGCGCAGCAAATCGTCATGGGCCGCGCGGCCCAGGAGATTCACCATCCCTGCGAAACCAGCGGGCCAAGTCTGCCCGGGGGTGACATCGGTAATCGCGCGCAGGTGATTGCCAAATTGTGAGGTGACGCCCGCGTCCTGAGACCAATGGCCACTATTGTGTACCCTGGGTGCCAGTTCGTTGACGCGTAACGCACCGCCTTCGTCGAACAGTTCGATCGACAGTACGCCGACATACGACCAATGGGCCAGAAGGGTGTGGGCAATGTGGTCTGCCTGCGCTTGGGTGTCGGCACTGACATCCGGCGCGGGCACTTCTGAGGTCAGCAGTATGCCTTCGCGATGTCGGTTCTCTGAGAGCGGATAAGTCGCAATCTCGCCGCTCGGGGTGCGCATCGCAATCAGCGATAGCTCGCGATCAAAGTCAACCGCGCCCTCGACCACAAGCTCGGGCAGTGTCGCCATGTTGTCAGCGAGCTCGGCCAGCATCGTGGCGTCTTTGAGTAGCCATTGATTCTGCCCGTCGTAGCCCTGCTCGCAGGATTTTACAAATGCCGGGTAGCCAAGCGCGTCGACTGCAGAAATCAATGCATCGGCGTCGTTCACCACGCGAAAGGGCGCCGTAGGAATGCCAAGCGATTGGAGCACTGTTTTCTCGCGACCGCGATGTTGGCAGACGCGAATCGATTCGGGGGAAGGTGCTACCGGGCAGTATGCGGTGAGGTCTTCGAGCAGGGTCACGCTCACGTGTTCTTTCTCGACGGTAATGACGTCGGGTTGGCCCAACGCATCGAATAGTGCCGCGGCTGATTCGATGCTCTCTCGAGCGACGATTGTACCGAGCCCGTCGACGCAGTCAGTGCCTTCGCCCGGGTCAGCGATAAACGCGAAGGTATGCCCCATCTCCCAGCCCGCGAGGGCCAGCATTCGAGCCAGTTGACCGCACCCGGCGATGGCGATGTGCATTAATCGACAGCGTGGGGCACGTTAGCGGTTTGCTGCGCTCGCCATTGCTGGAGTGCTTCGGCAAGTGCCGGATCGGCGGTTGCCAAAATCTGCGCCGCCATCAATCCCGCATTGTAGGCGCCGGGCTCGCCGATCGCCTGACAGGCCACTGCGACACCCCGCGGCATTTGCACCATCGACAGCAAGCTATCCAAGCCCTTTAAGTGTTTGCTGGAGACCGGCACGGCGATGACCGGGAGGTGCGTCATTGAGGCGGCCATACCCGCAAGATGCGCAGCACCGCCGGCACCGGCGATGATCACCCGAATACCGCGGGCGGCAGCGCCCTCGGCGAATTCCACCAGTCTGGCGGGGGTCCGATGCGCCGATACGACACGCGATTCGTGGGGAATCCCGAGTTCGCTTAAAACGGTGGTGGCAGCCTGCATGGTCTCCCAGTCCGATTGGGATCCCATGATGATGCTGACCAGCGGATCACTCATGTGCAACTCTCCTGCGGCTCGCCTGATAAGCCTCCGTCGAGGGTTGAGGCCGTGGCAAGGGGCGGAGTCTATGGGTAAATGCCGCGGACTTAAAGGGAAGCCTGCCACCCCGATACGGGGGTTATTTCTAAAATGAATGGCAATTATGAGATCTATTTAGTTTGAAAATGCCCCCGGGCTACCTAGACTGCGCGCGTTGACAACGTACTGCCCCCACGGCGCCACGATTAAGGAGAACCGATATGTCGACTTATGCAGAGACCATCAAGGCCTTGGAGACCACCTGTGGTCAGACTGCCGGTTGGTCCGACATTAGCCCCGAGTACGCCGCACGCATGCGATTGCAGAATCGCTTTAAGACGGGACTCGACATCGCCCGCTACACGGCGGCGATCATGCGTAAAGACATGGCGGACTACGACCGGGATCCGGCGCACTACACGCAGTCTTTGGGGTGTTGGCATGGGTTCATAGGCCAGCAGAAGCTGATCTCGATAAAGAAGCATTTTGGCAATACCGATAAGCGTTACCTTTACCTGTCAGGATGGATGATCGCCGCGCTGCGATCGGATTTTGGCCCACTGCCTGATCAGTCTATGCACGAAAAGACGTCAGTGCCTGCGCTGATCGAGGAGCTCTATACCTTTTTGCGACAGGCTGATGCGCGTGAGCTCGGTGGATTATTCCGTGCATTGGATGCGGCGCGGGAGAGCGGTAACGATGTCGAGGCGCAGGGAATCGTCAAGCAGATCGATAACTTCCAGACTCACGTCGTCCCTATCATCGCCGATATCGATGCGGGTTTCGGAAACGAAGAAGCGACCTACCTGCTGGCGCGCCGCATGATTGAGGCGGGCGCTTGCGCGATCCAGATCGAAAACCAGGTGTCTGACGAGAAGCAGTGCGGCCACCAGGACGGCAAGGTCACCGTCCCTCACGCCGATTTCATCGCCAAAATACGCGCGATTCGCTACGCGTTCCTCGAGCTGGGCGTTGAAGACGGCATCATCGTCGCGCGCACAGACTCACTTGGCGCGGGTTTGACCAAGCAGATAGCAGTGACCGCCGAGCCAGGTGACCTGGGCGATCTTTACAACAGCTTCCTCGACGGTGAATACATCGAGAACGCCGACGACATCGCTAATGGCGACGTCGTGGTGAAGGCGAATGGCAAACTGCTCAAGCCAGCCCGACTGGCCTCGGGCCTGTTCCAATTCCGCAAGGGCTCGGGTGAAGATCGGGTAGTGCTTGACTGCATCACCTCGTTGCAAAACGGCGCGGACCTGCTGTGGATCGAGACAGAGAAGCCGCATGTCGGCCAGATCGCCGCTATGGTCAATCGTATTCGCGAGGCCGTGCCGGACGCCAAACTGGTTTACAACAACAGCCCCTCGTTCAACTGGACCCTGAGTTTCCGCCAGCAAGTCTTCGACGCCTGGTCTGAGGAAGGGCAGGATCTCTCGGCCTATGATCGTGCCGCATTGATGGACGCCGGTTACGACGAGACGGAGCTGGCCATTGAGGCGGATCGTCGCATTCAATCATTCCAGCGCGATGCCGCGCGCGAGGCCGGTATCTTCCATCACCTGATCACGTTGCCGACTTATCACACGGCAGCGCTGTCTACCGACAACCTCGCTAAGGAGTACTTTGGTGAGGCGGGAATGTTGGGTTACGTCGCTGGAGTACAGCGCAAGGAGATCCGTCAGGGTATTGCCTGCGTTAAGCACCAGAATATGGCGGGATCGGACATGGGTGATGATCACAAGGAGTACTTCTCCGGTGATGCTGCACTCAAGGCGGCGGGCAAAGACAACACCATGAATCAGTTCGGGTGATCGCCTGACTGCAAGGAAGTGAGGCGCGGGCACTTCGGTGCCCGCGCTTGCGTTTACTGCGCCGCGCGCGCACTCTTTCTGATATGAAGTGGGAAGACACTGAACAGCAGGTTTGCTCGGTTGCCCGGGCGCTGTCCGTATTGGGCGAGCGCTGGACCCTCCTGATTATTCGCGATGCCTTCCGGGGAACGCGCCGCTTTGACGATTTCCAGCGCAGTCTCGGCGTGACACGCCACCGCCTCTCAGAGCGTTTGCGGAAGCTGGTGGAGCAAGGCGTGCTGACGCGAGTCCCGTATCAGGAGCGACCCGTTCGTTACGAGTACCGGCTGACGCGAAAAGGGTTGGCGTTGTACCCCGTATTGATGACCCTGAGTCAGTGGGGTGACGACTGGATGGACGATGGCAATGGCCCGCCGCAAAGCTATCGACACAGCCTATGCGGTAAGGTCACGCGTCCGGTGCTGACCTGCGATGAATGTGGAGAAGGGTTGCGACCTGAAGAGGTATCAGCGCAATTCGGCGAAGTGCTGGGCCACTATGCAGCGCACCTCAAGGCGCAGGGCGTGCCGCTACCCTCAGACGGCGAGTTGGCCCGTGATGCAGCGCGGTATTGGCGAGAGCAAAAAGGAGGCGGGCAGTGAACGAGAAGGTGAATGAGCTGGTAATGAATGCGGATCTGGCGACGATGTCACAGTCAGCCCTAGCGCCCGAGGCAGAGCAATTACATCGCAAGCAGCGACTGGCCGCAGCCCTGCGACTGTTCGGGAAATTCGGGTTTGATGAGGGCGTCGCAGGCCACATTACGGTCCGCGATCCGATCGATACCAACACCTTCTGGGTGAACCCCATGGGGCGTTCGTTCAAACTCATGCGAGTTTCCGATCTGATTCGTGTCAGCCACGCGGGAGACATCGTCGAGGGAGAAGGTCTTCTGAACGGCGCCGCCTTCACGATTCATAGCCATATTCACGCGGCTCGGCCGGAAGTGACCGCTGCTGCTCACGCGCACTCGATTTACGGCAAAACCTGGTCGTCATTGGGGCGATTGCTCGACCCTCTGACGCAGGACGCCTGCGCGTTCTATGGTGATCAGGTGTTACTTGATGACTACACCGGCGTCGTTGTGTCGATGAGCGAGGGTGAGCGACTGGCGGCTGCGCTAGGCGACAAAAAAGCGATCGTTCTCAAGAATCATGGGCACTTGACGGTGGGTGAGTCGGTGGACGAAGCGCTCTGGTGGTACGTGACCTTTGAGCGCAGCTGCCAGGCACAGTTGATGGCGGAAGCAGCAGGGACAACCCAGCCTATCCCGCATGATATGGCGTTGCACACCGCCGGGCAGGTGGGGAGCACGTTGGCCGGTTGGTTCAGTGCACAGCCATTATTCGACGTGATTCTGTCTGAACAGCCCGACTTGCTAGATTAGGGTGCAAGTCGGCTGGTATCCGTTCGCAGTCGGTCGTGATCAAAAGCGAACCACAGTAATGTCAGTACGGCCGCTTCGATCACCACCAATACCCGATGAATAGCGAACACCTGATCGGTGCGCTCGGTAAGGCCCGAGATCGCCGCGAGTCCTTCGTAGATGGCCCACGCAGCGGCCATCCCCAGTAAATAGCCCGCCTGCTTGGCGACATCGAGTTTGCGGAGTTGCTCTACAGAGACCAGCAGCAATGTCTCACAGCGCACCAGATAGTTGCCCAATGCAAATGTGACTTGGTATCCCAGGTAGACAAACAGGGCGAGGGGCAACTCCAGTGGCAGGAACAGTACCGCTACGACACCGCTCAGCGTCACTACCTCGACCAGCAATGACAAGCGAAAAAACCATGCGGGTGTCAGGATGCGCCGGTATTGGGTCGCCACGGCCAAGGTGCCGAGTGCGAGACCGATGCCGCCGGCGGAAAAGACCGCCGGTGAGAGCGGCGTGTAAAGGACAAAAACCGTTCCGATGGATAGCCCGAGAAACAGCGAATTCAAAAACTTATAGCGGATAAAAGCCCCGGGCCGAATGGCGGGGTGGCTCTCCATGTCAGTAGTCTACGCCGCGTCGGGCGCTGACCCCGGCCCGATAGGCGTGTTTGATTTCCTTGACCTCGGAGACGGTATCCATGGCTTCTCGCAGCGCCTGGCCGCCGCCGCGCCCTGTGACCACGACACTTTGCGACTCAGGTCGCCCAGTGATGGCGGCGATGACCGTCTCTTCGGGCAGATAGTCAAAAGCGAGCATGTAGGTCAGCTCGTCCAGCACCACAAGGTCGTAGCTGGCGTCATTCAGCATGTCGGCCGCGCGATCCCACGTGGCGTTGGCAGCGACGATGTCTCCCTCTCGGTCCTGAGTGTCCCAGGTAAAGCCGGTGCCCATTTGATACAGCGTTACCTCGGGGTGCTGCTCGCGCACATAAAGTTCCTCACCGGAGGCCTGCACGCCCTTAATGAACTGGACGATCCCGACCTTTTGACCGTAGCCGAGGGCGCGCACGACCATGCCAAAAGCGGAACTGGTTTTGCCTTTGCCGTCGCCGGTGAGCAGGACGCTCACGCCGCGTTCGATATCGGCCTTGGCGATGCCCTCGTCGACCGCCGCTTTTTGCTTCGCCATCGCTTTGTTGTGTCGGGTAGTTTTATCCATAGCGCGATCCTATAACGTGAGTCGGAAGCCGGCATAGGCGGTGAGACCCGGTACCCGATAATCAGGCACGACTTGATCAGACTGATCCGTGATATTGAGCACTCTGGTCTCCAGAGACAGCCGCGGTGACCACTGCCACCGCGCGGTGAGGTCAACGCTCAAGGTGTCACCAATCGTTTGCTGGTAGGGGTCGACCGCCTCACCCGTATGCCGAGCAGTTAAACGTGCGACCCATGGACCTTGTGACCACACCGCGCTGAGTCGACCGCTCTGCTCGGGGCGATAGGGTCGGTCACGGCCATTTTGTTGCTCAGCGGAGAGGGCAGTGAAATTACCCTCGAGGCGCCATTGATCGGATAGCGGTAGCGCGGCGATGAATTCAATGCCATCGGCGGTGCTTTGCCCGTCACTCTGCAGGTAGCCGCTATAGCTAGTGAGATCAAAAATAATTTCGTCGTCGATGACTTGGTCAAACCAGATGATCTCGAGCGCGAGTGTCTGGATTTGCCCGATCAGTCCGAGCTCCCAGCCTCTAGAGCGCTCTTCTCTCAGTGAGGCATCGGTGGCAGGAGGAGCGGCAAAGGGACTCTGGTTGTAGGCGATTTCATACAGGCTGGGTGCACGGAAACCGGTGCCGATGGCGGCGCGGATTGACCAAGCTGCCGCTGCGCCCGGTAGCGCGTGGCGCGCGCTGATCCGCCAGCTGTCGTATTCGCCGAAGTCCTCGTTGTCGTCGCGGCGCCAGCCAATAGTGTAAGTACCCGCGCCTAAGCTGTGCTGCGCCTCGAGATAAATACCCTGGTTATTCCGCGAGCGGTTAGCGCTGCCGTCAGACAGCCGCTGGGACTCGTCCTCAAAGCCATAGGTCAGACGAGTCGCATTCGTTGCCTGCCAGTAGCCAATGACGGAGGCGGTATCGGTCTCGCCCGCGGCCGAGAATGACGGTAAGCCAGCGGAGAAAAACGCGCGGTCAGTCTCGCTCGATGCGAAGCTGAACTCGATCTGGTGCTGGCCAGCACGCCACTGGAGAGCGGTGCGCCAGGATTGCTGGTCGTATCGGTCTTGGCAGTCGTGCATCAACGCAAAGGTTTGCGTGTCGTAGCAGCCGTCGTATTCGTTATCGCCCGAGATATCGGCGCCGGACAGTCGCAACAACAGTGCATCGGATAGTTGAAAGGCCAACGCTCCGTTGAGGGTGGTGTTCTCGTAACCGTCGCGGTCTCTGGTGATGGCATCGCTGTCGCGCGCGTTGATCCCGTCGGTTTCCAGCCGCGCAAGCGACATCGATCCTGTGACACGTGCATGTGCGAGCACCCCGGAGACCGCCATTTGTGAATACCCGTCTCCGCCGACCTCGGCAAAGCCATCGAGGCCGGTGCGCGCAGCGTCGTTAATCGTCGACATTAAAATCACGCCGCCGGCATCTGCGCCCCAAAGCAATCCTTGCGGCCCCCGCAGAATCTCAACGCGGGACAGACCGCTACTGAGGAGGTGTTCAATACGCGGGCTAATCTGAGGTGAGGACGGGTCGGCAATATTGATGCCGTCCAACACGATGCGCGTGCGAAAACCCTCCTCGCCACGGATGCGCACCGCCGCCGCCTTGCCGTAACCGCCATCCATCGTCACCGTCACGCCCGGTTGCGTATCGAGTAACGAGCCTAGATCCGGATAGCCAAACGAGCGCATTTCGTCGCGATCCAGCGTGCTCACCGATACGCCGATCTGATCGATCAAATCAGGTGCCCGCGAAGCGACAACGACGGTTTCCTCGAGCGCAGCCTCTGGCGAATCGATTTGCGCCAGCGCGAAGGGTGTCAGTGTCATCAAGCACAACAGTC
>CAYQUE010000004.1:45979-49973 GCA_964420615.1 uncultured Alteromonadaceae bacterium
GGAGCCCTCCGCTCCACACGATGAAAGTCAGTCAGGCAGGTATCGGGCTCTCACAGCTGTGATGACCGTTGCGGGGGCAGCGCCGGACTTGAGTCTCTCTCACCGGACTTCCCTTTTAACTCACCCAGATCAAACGACCGGTGAGCACCTGACGCCCGGCACACTACTCCTGCCGATGTTCGGGGTCAATTCCCGGGCCCGATGACTCAGGGTGTTACAGTTCGGACTATGAGCGGGAGCGACACCCACCAATTGCCCACGCCCGCGCAGTTCGCGCGGGTCGCGGCGTTACTGGGTCGGGAGCCGCGCGGATTGCGTGATATCCCAGTCGTCGACGACGCGGGTGACCCGGTGGTGATTCGAGTGGCGTCGTTGGTGGACGGAAAGCCGTTTCCGACACTGTACTGGCTCCTCGGAGCCGAGTTGTGTCTGCGCATTGACCGGCTGGAGGCGGCTGGTTGGATCTTGCGACTGCAAACTCGTGTCGATGCATCGCATGAGTTGCGAGCGAGTATGAGCGATGACCACGCGCGGCACAAAGCCGAGCGCGCACGCTTTTTGTCCGCCGAGGAGCAGCAGTTACTTGAATCCCGCGGCATGCTCGGCGCATTGAACGAACGGGGGATTGGTGGCATCGCTGACCCAGATCGCATTCGCTGCCTACACACCTGGTATGCAGCGCATCTCGTCACCCCCAACACGATCGGACGAATGGTCGATACGCTGTTGTCAGATGGTGAATACTTGGCGCCTGATTAAGCCCAATAGGGTGGTATCCTTGCCCGCTTGTTTAATGCGGTAGCTGTAAGGATTTACCATGTCGACCAACACCGACGACCTGCGCATCCGGAACTTGCGCGAGCTCATCACCCCTGAGGCATTGATTAGCGAAATGCCTGCGGAAAATGCCGTGGCCGATAATGTGGCCGGGTCGCGTCTGGCCATTCAGTCGGTGCTTGACCAAAGCGACGACCGTCTTGTGGTGGTGGTGGGGCCCTGCTCGATTCATGATCCCGTTGCAGCGCTGGATTACGCCGGCCGCCTCAAAAAGTTAGCCGACGAAGTGTCCCTAAATCTGCTGGTTGTCATGCGAGTCTATTTTGAGAAGCCCAGAACCACCGTCGGTTGGAAGGGTCTGATCAACGACCCGCACCTGGATAACTCCTTTGACGTCAACGAAGGGCTGCATCGCGCCCGGCAATTGCTCCTTGACCTTAACGCGCAGGGTCTCCCGACGGCGACAGAATATCTAGATCTGATTTCTCCACAATACATTGCGGATTTGATTGCCTGGGGCGCGATCGGTGCGCGAACCACCGAGAGCCAGAGCCATCGCGAACTTGCCAGTGGGCTGTCCTGCCCCGTCGGTTTTAAAAACGGGACCGGCGGTAACATCCAGATTGCAGTCGATGCGATCGGTGCGGCGCGCCACTCCCACCATTTTCTCTCAGTGACCAAGGGTGGCCAGTCGGCGATTTTTGAAACCGCCGGTAATCCTTATTGTCACCTTATTTTACGCGGTGGGCCGCAGCCCAATTACGATATGTTTTCTGTCGATGATGCCTGTGCGATGCTACGCAAGGCGAACCTCCCGGAGAGCATAATGATCGACGCGAGTCACGCAAATAGTCGCAAGCAACCCGAACGGCAGACAGCTGTGGCTGAGGATGTTGCCTCTCAGATCGAGCGCGGTGACCGGCGCATTACCGGTTTGATGCTCGAGAGCTTTATCGAGGCAGGTCGCCAAGATGTCGTGAACAAAGAAGATTTGGTGTACGGAAAGAGCATCACCGATCCTTGCATCGACTGGCAGCAGACCGTCACCACGCTGCATACGTTGGCAGAAGCCGTCGAGCGTCGGCGCCAAGTAGGCTCCTCGGGGTGAAAGACTCACTCGCAAGGCTGTCACGAGAGTGGCTCGTCGCGGGTTTCGTGTGCCTTGCGTGGTGCTCGGTAGCCCTGGCGCAGTCGCCGGCCCTCGACGAACAGCCGCTCCCTGACCCCAGTGAAATGAGCGTTGCGGAGCTCTCCGAGGAAGTGTCTCGGGAGCTCACGTCTCTCAGGGAATTCGAAGCCTACCCCCCACCGGAATCTGCCGAGCGCAGAAAAACGCTCGAGATACGCCGCGATGAGAAAACGATTGCCCTGATGAGGAACATTCTCTCGCTGGCGGATCGGGTGCTCGCCTTGCAGCCCGATGCCCCGGAGCGCGACACGCTCAAGCGCTTGCTCGAAATGCGACAAAACATTATCGAGCAAACGCTGGTTGACCGCTTCGCGAGTTTGACGGACCGGCTCAATGTTTCATTGCAGGAACAGGCGGACTTATCCGGCCCCGCTTTGCTCAGCGAGGAGTCCTACGCGGAACTCCTAGACGGCCATCGATTGAGATATCTGAGCCTTGCCACACAGCAGGTATTGCTGCTCGAGAAGCTCGAAATCGAAGATGCCGAACTTCGCGAAAATGTGGTGCGGACACTGCGCTACTTTGGCGAGGAGATGATGGGTTTGATACGACTGCATCATCATGGGCTTGAGGTGTTTGAGGCCCGGCAAGCGATCGACGGTACAGATACGGATTTGATTCAGGCCGCTCGCTTTGAGGCGGAGCGCTTGGAGCTTGCGGTTTCGCGACTGCGCAGAGTTGTGCGCCAGTTGGATCAGCTGGGCGCCAACACGAGGGAAATGCGTCGCATATTGATCGAGGAGCGCAAGGGCTTGGCAATCTCCTTGGTCGATGGTGCGATCATGAGCGTTCTTTACGCCGAGGCGAGCGAGAAGTTCAAAGAGTGGTTCAAAGTGAGCGGCCTCAACGCCATCGTATCGCTCATTTTGTTTGTAGCCATTATTTTAGCGGCCCGCTGGCTAGGAAAACTCACCCGGCGCTTGACCGAGCACGCTTTGCAGAACTCTGAGGAATCAGTCTCTCAGCTGTTGCGAGAGACCTTGATTTCTATGGCGGGTACGGTGGTGTTCCTTATTGGCATTTTGGTGGCTCTGTCCCAGGTCGGGGTATCGGTGACGCCCATGATTGCCGGACTTGGCGTGGTGGGCTTTATTGTGGGTTTCGCGTTGCAAGATACGCTCAGCAACTTTGCCTCGGGCGCGATGATTCTCGCTTACCGGCCTTTTGATACCGGTGATTTTATTTCCGCTGCAGATGTCGAGGGTGAGGTCCGCAAGATGAATCTCGTCAACACGACGATTGTCACTATCGATAATCGGGTGCTGATCATCCCCAATAGCAAAATCTGGGGTGGCGTCATCATGAACTTTACCGGCCAGCACTTACGCCGTACCGATATTCTTTACAGCGTGAGCTATAACGAGGACTTGGATCACGTACAGCGTGTGTTAGAGGAATTGATTGCCGATGAGGAGCGTTTTATGAAAACGCCTGAGCCGATCGTCAGAGTAAAGCAGTTCAGTGACTCCTCTATTGACTTCGTGGTGCGTGCCTATGCGCGAACCACAGAGTTCTGGGAGACGGTGTGGGCGCTAAATAAGGCGGTCAAGCGGCGTTTTGACGAGGAAGGCATCAAGATCCCCTATCCGCAACGGGACGTTCATTTTTTCCCCGCACCTGACGCCAATCCAGAGAGCCCCGCCTAGTATTTCCAGGTAATGCCTGTCGACAAGGTGAAGTCGGTGGTGTCCAGAGAGTCGTCGTCCTGATCGCCGGCATTGTCGAGCTCTGCGCGTGCGTTGATGCTCCAGAAGAAGTTATTAAAGAGCTCCCAGTCGAGTACTAGCTTCATGTCACCTCGTAGTCGCCCTTCATCCGACAGTGATGGGTAGGCGTTTGAGGTGAAGTAAATATCCATGTCGCGGGATTGGAAGCTGTACAAGTGCCACTGCAAGTTAATGAAAAGCTCAGCGTCGTTGCAGGTGGCCAACCCATTCTCTGCGACCGTGCTGATGTCCATTGTCCTTGAGCGGCCTTGCGCTTCACAGGATTCCCTGCGCTCTTGTACCCCCTGCACGCCGATAGACA
>CAYQUE010000004.1:50073-75432 GCA_964420615.1 uncultured Alteromonadaceae bacterium
CCTTGCGCTTCACAGGATTCCCTGCGCTCTTGTACCCCCTGCACGCCGATAGACATGGCGAGTTCGTTGCCAAGATCCTCCATCAGGTAGCGTCCAAATCCAAACCCGAGCGATGCGCGATGCGCGACGCCAAGAGAATCGTTGGAGGAATAAACGGCGTTGAGTATGCGAAAGGCGTCCGATTTGCCCCGTTCGCGCCAGAATTCCCTGAAGAGAGTGACGTTGGTGCTGTTGCTGGAGCTCTTGACGGTATTCTGCTGATCAGAGCCGGTCGCTCTATGGTCGTCGATTCGCGCCGAGAAGCCGGTACGGCCGTCGCGGCTAGCGTAGGTGCTGGCCGCCGAAAATACCAGCGTACGAACCTCAGGATCCGCATAGGCAGTGGTGCTCACCTTAATATCGAGCTTGTCGGCGAGCTCTTCCTCAATGGTGCGAATCTGCACGATGTCTTTGATGTCTAACTGGCGCTGGGTGCCCGATATGTTGAACGTTAACTGTTCGGTCGCCTCGGTCGGATCGAACCGACCGTAGAGACGATCCCCGTTGTCGAGCCGGACCTCGTATAAATACCGGCTGGTGATTTGCTGCACTTGCCGCCATTTCACGTAAATGGTGCCGGCATAGTCGGTATCGATGGCTAACTTGCCGGCCGACATCGAGTTGATCGCGCCGGTGATATGGTCGCCATTACCCACGGTAACGACATCGGTTTTGGCATGCGCAAAAACGTCAGCTCCGCTGAATACGAGGTAAAGCGACAGTGCGATGCGATGTGCGGTAGCTAAAAAACGCATAAAAAGCACCTCCGGCGAGATCAAATTAGATTGGTTGGAGATTCGGGGTCAGCTGGGTCCCATCTGACAAAAGCACAGCTTGTTGCCGTCGGGGTCTTTGACGTAGCCACCATAAAAGAAGTCGGGCATGCGCTCTCCGGGTGGGCCGTCGCAGGTGGCACCTAACTCGATGGCTTTGTGATACATCGCATCGCAGGCCTCGCGGCTGCCAGCACGAATCGCCACCATGGTGCCGTTGCCCGCAGTGGGTGCCTCTTCGTTATAGGGAATGCATACCGCCAACATAGGGTTGTTGAGGTCGGTGCCATAAAGGGCGATGCGTTCATTGCCGACAACGCAGGTCGCCCCAATCATGCCCAGCAGGGTTTCGTAAAACGCTTTGCCGGCTTCAAAGTCACTCACACCAAGGGTTGTATAGGCAATCATTATTTTCTCCAAAAAGACAGGGTCGGGTTAGCTGCGGCAAGACGGGTGACAATCGTGAGTCTGCGCGCTACCGGAGCTTATCGACGAAGCGGCAGGATGACCAGATTTGGGGCTTTGGATGTCACTTAAAGAGCGCGTATTCTGGGCATCGGTTTTAGAGCTTGAAGCCCATTATGGAGCCGTTGTTGGTCGCCCTTGTGGTGGCGGTGCTAATCAGCGCCTTGATCTTTAGCCGGCTGTCGCCGGCATTGCTGTTTACGGCGGGCATGGCCGCCTGCGTGCTCATTGGGGCGATAGACATGCAGACGATGGTCGGCAAAGCGACCAACGAAGGGCTCATTACCTTACTGCTGCTGCTCATGGTCTCGATTGGTCTCGAGCGTTTGCCGTGGCTATTGACGCTATCGAATCGGGCGGTCAAGGGATCGTTGCCCAAGACTCTGCTCAGCCTGTCTGGCATGACGATGCTGTTCTCGGCGTTTGTTAACAACACGGCCGTGGTGGCGACATTGGCTGGAACGTTGCGGAAAAACCCCTACCACGCCGCGAGCAAAATTCTGCTGCCAATATCTTATGCCGCCATTCTGGGCGGTACGCTCACCCTGATCGGTACATCGACCAATTTAATCGTCAGCAGTTTCCTCGAGGACGTAACGGGTGCGGGCATCCCGTTTTTTGCATTTCTCCCAGTGGCGCTGCCTGCGGCGTTGGCCGGATTAGCCGCGATGTTGATAATGCACCGCGTGCTGCCCGCGGGCGGAAAGGTGAAGCTCCAGGTCAACGATTTTCTCACTGAGATGGTCGTCGGCGAGGACTCACGCCTGATTGGCAAAACGGTGCTCGAGAATGGTCTGCGTGATCTCGGTGAGCTGTTCCTTGTTGAATTAATTCGTGAGGGGCGACTCCTGACGCCCGTCTCGCCTGAGGAGCGCCTGGAGGCGGGCGATCGACTGATATTTTCGGGAGACGTCTCAAAAGTGGGCATTCTCGAGCGGTTTCACGGTTTGAGCTCTTTCGCCATTGATCAGGGGCTATTAGGCACCAACTTGACCGAGGTCGTTTTATTGCCCGGCGCTACCATTGTTGGTCAAACCATCAAGGAGAGTGAGTTCAGATCCCGATTTGATGCCGCGGTGGTGGGCTTACATCGCGACGGTGAGCGTCTCTCGGGTCAGTTGGGTAACATCACGTTGCGGGCGGGCGATTCCCTGATGCTGGCAGTGGGTCCGGATTTTCAGAAACGCAGCAACCTGAGTCGCAACTTTCTCATTGTGGATAGCGGTGTGGCGAGCCACAGCCTGTCCTTGGTCAAGAGTCTTGTGATCGCCGCTGGACTGTTCGCCGCTGTGGCGTGTTCGGTGATGAACTGGGCGCCACTCTCGACCGGGCTCATGTTTTTACTGCTACTCATGTTGGCGCTCGATTTGTTTTCGACGGCGGAATTGCGTCGGCGCTTCCCGTTCGAAATGTGGCTGATAGTGTCTTCGGCTCTGGCGATTTCCCAGGCGGTGATGGATTCCGGATTGATGGGAATCACTATGTCTTTCCTTTCGCCGCTGATGGCCAGTGTGCCGCCCTTGGGAATGCTGATTTCGATTTATGTGCTGACACTCCTGATGACCGAGTTGATGACCAATAACGCAGCCGCCGCACTGATGTTCCCACTGGGGTACACGGTCGCTGTCAGTACCGGACTTGACCCCATGGCCTTTGTCATGGCGGTGGCGCTCGGCGGCAGTGCCTCATTTCTGACTCCCTATGGATATACCACTAACCTGATGGTGCAGAACCTCGGCGGATATACACGAGCCGACTATCTGCGTTTTGGCTGGCTGGTCTCCTTGGCGTACTCTGCGGTTGTCTTGTTCCTTTTGCCGCGCGTCTTCCCGTTCTGAGTGCGGGCGGCGCGCCACTGTATTTTCCACTGCCCGTCATCGTTCCAGAGCCTAATGAATAAAAGGGCATGGGAAGGAGCCGACAAATAGCTGATAATTGCCGCATGGCGGTTACAGCATGCTAAGAATCAACGATCACCTGGACGTCCATGAGCGCGAGCAGATCCTCAGGCGCAGCGATGCTGTGGCCGCGTGGTTAGTGCTGTCAAACTGGGTGTGTGTGCTGGGGTTGTTGGCGTTGGCCGGTTACTACCCGGGTGTGCTGACAATCCTGTTGGTGTGGATCTTGTTGCCAGGGCGGCAACTGGGTTTGTCGGTACTGATGCACGAGGCAGGCCACGGCACGTTGTTTGCCAATCGCCGAATGAATCAATGGGTTGGGCAGTGGCTGTGTGCCTTGCCGACACTCAATGACCTCAATGCCTACGCCGTGGGTCATTTGGACCACCATCGCAAGGCGGGGACACCCGAGGATCCCGATTTGGCGAATTATCACGCCTACCCTATCGACAAGCGCAGTTTCATGCGCAAAGTAACGCGTGATGTGACGGGACAAACAGGCGCCAAATTACTCGCCGGCGTGATGCGTGGCGGCTTGTCACACTTTGGCGGCGCCAATGGCGCTGGTCGCGCTTTACTCGCCAGGCAAGTTGGCGCGCAACTCGCGCTCGCCCTGATACTCACGCTGTTTGGGATTGGTTGGACCTGGTGGCTTTGGTTTGGCACGTTGATGACGTCTTATATGTTGGTGAGTCGCTTGCGACAAATCGCGGAGCACGCGGCGGTGCCTGATGCCAATGATCCAGATCCGCGGTCAAATACGCGCACGGTCGACGCCCCCGCATGGCAGCGGTTTTTGATGGCACCCAACTTCGTCAATTTCCATCTTGAGCATCACTTGCTGCCCGGGGTGCCCTGCTATCGGCTACCTGCCTTAAGAGCGTTACTTCAGCGCAAGGGGCTGCTCGATGGCGTCCCGGCGTTCAGCGGCTATCAGCACGTTTTTCGACATACGGTCCGAGCGGTTTGAGTTTATCGCCTGACCAGTGGGTAGAGACCCACCTGGGGCCTCTCGCGGAAGCCTTGTCGTCAGTGGTGTTCTACGCGGTACCCATCGCCGGTACTGAAGTCCCTCTCATTGTCATGTGGACAGCGGTGGCGGCGCTGTTCTTCACGGTGTACCTGCGCTTTATCAACGTCAGAGCCCTGGGGTTGGCTATCCGCCACGCCAGAGGCGATTTCTCGGACCCCACAGCGCGGGGGGAGATCAGTCACTTCAAGGCGGTCTCTACCGCGATCTCAGGAACCGTAGGGGTGGGTAACATTGGCGGTGTCGCGGTGGCGATTTCGCTGGGCGGGCCAGGCGCCGCTTTTTGGTTGTTCATTGCCGGGTTGTTATCGATGTCGACCAAGTTGGTTGAGTGCACCCTCGGTGTGAAGTATCGACGCTACAACGAAGATGGATCTGTCTCGGGTGGCCCCATGTTTTATCTTGAGGCTTACTTTCGAGAGCGCGGCTGGCCCGTGCTGGGCAAGGGTTTCGGCAGCTTTTACGCGTTGGCGCTGGTGATTGGCTGTTTGGGCATAGGCAATATGTTTCAGTCCAACCAGGCGTTTGCGCAGTTTCTTGTGATCACCGGGGGGCAGGAGTCCTTTTTTGCAGACCGCGGCTGGGTATTTGGCCTTGCGTTGGCCGGAGTGATCGCCGCCGTGATCATCGGCGGTATCCGCTCTATCGCACAGGTCGCGGCGGTGCTGGTGCCGTTCATGGCACTGCTCTATCTCATCAGTAGCCTGTTGGTGATCGGATTGAGTGCTGAGCATATTCCCGCTGCCCTCGCGCTGGTGCTGTCAGAGGCGTTCACTGGTCAGGCGGCGACGGGTGGACTTCTGGGTGCAATGGTGATCGGTTTTCAGCGGGCGCTGTTTTCCAATGAAGCCGGCATTGGGTCGGCGTCGATCGCACACGCCGCGGTTAAAACTGAGGCACCCGCCTCGGAGGGCATCACGGCGTTGCTTGAACCGTTCATCGATACGGTTGTCATATGTTCGCTGAGCTCGCTGGTGATCCTGACTACAGCGATACCGCAGGGCCTGATGGGCTCGGGGTTGGCGGGTATCGAGCTGACGTCAGCGGCCTTCGCATGGCACTTCGCCTGGGCGCCTTACGTGATCGCAATCGCGGCGTTGCTATTTGCTTTTTCCAGCGCTCTGGCGTGGTCCTATTACGGACTGAAAGGCTGGACCTATCTGGTCGGGGAAGGGCGCGGCAGAACCATCGCTTTCCAGCTCGTGTTCTGCGGCTTTATTGCTCTGGGCTGCATGTTAGAGCTGCGAGCCGTGCTCGACTTCTCTGATGCGATGACGTTCATGATTGCACTGCCCAATATCCTCGCCCTGTACTTGTTTGCGCCGCTGGTGAAGCGCGAGGTCGAGCGCTACGTCGCGTCGGCTAAATGATGGGAGTCATCCCCGCCGGGTAGGCAGGCTGAGGCGTTGATCTCAGGCGAAGCTGGCCGACGCGCCGCGTGATACCGCACCGATTATCCGCCGGGTGCTGGTAGCCACCTTAGTAGGGCTGATTGCCTTCGCTGACGACCCGATGCAATCTGCGTGTTGCCGGGAAGAAATCATTCACCGGCTTATGCTGCGTGCTGCGGTTGTCCCACAGCACCATGCTGTTGGCGCGCCAGTTAAAGCGGCAGGTAAATTCGGGCAGGCTGGCATGGCGCCAGAGAAATTGCAGTACCTCGGCAGACTCCAGCTGCGGTAGCCCCTCGATGTGCGTGGTGAACAAGGCGTTGACGAACAGCACTTTCTTGCCGGTCTCGGGGTGGGTCTGAATCACGGGGTGACGCACAGGGGGGTTCGCCGCCACGGCATCGGCAAGGCGCTCGCGCCCGCCAGGCTCGCTCAAGCTTTCCTTAAAACCATGACTGAAGTCGTGTACGGCGACTAACCCGTCGAGATAGCGTTGCATACCCACCGATAACCCTTGATACGCAGCCGTCATACTGGCGAACAATGTGTCGCCGCCCACCTCGGGGATCGTCATGCCGCGCAGTACAGTGACCGACGGGGGGTGCTGTCGAAAGGTCATATCCGAGTGCCACATCTCGATCTTCGACGGGTTTTCCCGGGTGCTCTCGAGAATCATGACCTCGGGGAAGCCCTCTACCGTATTGTAGGCAGGATGGGTTTGTAGCGGACCGAAAATCTCTGCAATCGCTTTTTGATCGGCCGGCGCAATCGACTGGTCACGCAAAAACAGCACTTCATGCTCGTTAAGCAGCGCACGCAAGGTCTTGGCCAGCTCAGCATCGATGCCATCAGCCAAATTGATTGCCTGTAGCTCCGCCCCGAGGGCCCCCGCTACGCGCTTGACGATCATGTCGACTCTCCTAATGAAACCCGATCTTCAGCGACCGGGGTGCGATTGTGCTCGTCTCTGACGTGGGAGAGCAATAGTCCAATTGACAGACTCCGAGAGGCCGTCGGTGAGCGCGCTTTGCGGGTGCCACCGATTGCGGGGCTCGATGCACGAGCCGATTTCATGACAGGTTAAGGAGAACAGGAATGAAGAAATGTATTTTGGCGCTCGCCATGGGTAGCACATTGGCAATCACAGCCGGTTTTGCAAACGCCGACAACGGGAACCCGTTGGCGGAGGCGGACTCGACACATGCCCGCGACGCAGCACTGCAGTGGCGGCAATCACCCCTGCCTGATGCGACATCACGCGCGGTATCCGTGCTGGAAGCCGCACAAGTGAGGGGACGAGTGTTGCCCTTTGTGATCGGTGTGGCCGCGATTGATATCGCGCTCGCCAGTTTCTACTGGGGGGTTTATGTGCCTGAGTACGCCGGACAAGAGCCAGCGTTCGTACCATTGTGAGTGCCGGTGATGACGCTAAAAACCAACCTCAACCCGGCGGTGCGGCTGCGGCGTAAGCTCGCGCGAGACGCGGAGATACGCGCGCGCGAGCGTTATTTCGCAACGCGCATCGTGCAGCTCTTGCTCCTATGGGCGCTATTCATGGCGGCGGTGCATGTCGTGGCCGGTGGTTTAATCTCCCTCGGGGTGGTCCTGACCACCTATTTTTCCGGGGCGGCGCTCTGGGTTTTGTGGCTCGAGCGACGCGGGCGCACCGCGTACCGATGCCGTCACTGCGGTAGCGATGCGATCGGTTGCCAGTAGCGCCGGCGTCAGTGCCCGGGTCAATGCCCGCGTGAATGAACGTCCATCGGGCTGGCGAGGGCAGACTCGGCGCGCCACGTTCGTCGCGCTTTCAGTGGGCTTGCTGGCATCCGTGGCGTTGGGGCAACCGGTTCGCGTGGATACCGTTGGCGGTGTCATCCAGCGCATGGACTTTGACTGCGGGCCGGCTGCCCTAGCCACGCTGATTCGCTTGCAAACGGGCCGCGATCTATCCGTTGCGACTTTATCGGGCGCGATATCACCCGCGCCCAGTGAGTGGGGGCAGATCCGCGCCCGCGGTTACAGCTTGCAGCAGTTAGCACAGATGGCGCGTGCCAGTGGGCATGAGCTCGCAATGACGGCGCATCCTGCGAGCCAGCTCGGCAAATTGTCGTTACCGCTGTTGGTACACCTGGCCTTACCCACCGGTGCGCATTTCAGCGTTCTGACCGCTATCGCCGGGGGACAGGTTGCACTGTTGGACCCCTCCCGGGGTGCCATGGTCTGGTCGCGCGCCGCGTTTCTATCGGCGTGGGCACCGGCTGGATGGGGTTATACGTTGGGGCTTACAGCAGATCCTGTCGCGTCAGCGCGAGCCCCGCCTTATCCAGTAATGCAGCCCCCGCGGCATGAGTAACCACCGCGGTGCTGGCAGCCTCGGGTCGTAAATACGTCTCCGCGACTCGGCGCAGGTCATCGAGGCGGGTGCCGACAATGCCGGCACGGAAAGCACGGCGATGCGCATCGGTACGATTGAAAAGGCACTCATGGAAATGCCGCTTGGCTTCACCGGCCGGAGAGCCCGGTTTATCCAAACTCGCCATCACGCTGAGGATCGCCTCTTCGAGTGCGAGCGAATCATGCGCGTTGTCCAAGAGCCAGCGCACCGACGCGTCGAAATCGTTGAGCGTATCGACCAGTCTGGGGTCGCGATAGGAAAAGAATCGAAATGCGCCGATATTGGGATCGTGACTGGCGCCACCACCGTAGGCACCGCCCTGTTCGCGAATGGAGCGATGCAGGAACCCGTTGCGCAGGAAGGCGCCGAGCACGGACAGGGCCGGTGCATCGGGGTGCCCCGAGGGGACAGTGGGGTAGGCGCGCGCGCAGAAGTTGACCTGAGTATTGGTGACCCAGACTTCTCGCCGAGCCTCACGAACCGGTGTGGCGGTCCATGGAGGTGGGTTAGTGCCCTGAAGCGCGGCTGCCGCAGCGAGCGCGTCGCCGGCGGCTCCGGCCATATTGGGTTCATCGGCAATGGTGCACAGGAGCGGCGCTCCGGCATGCGCGAGCTTTTGATGAACCCCGGCCAGTGAGGCCGCGAAGGTCTCCAGCTCACCGGAGTTGGCGAGCGCGTCGTCGAGTGCTCGCATGCGGCGAATGCCCTCTAGGCCACCTTGCTCGTGCGACAACCTCGCCAGTGGACTCATGCCCGCGCAGGCCGCGCTCATGGCTAGTGCGTGTCCGTTACCGGTAATGCCCTGGTCGCGACGGGCCCTAATTTGGCTCACTAAGTCGCGGATACGCTCATGCTCGTCAAAACGTGCACCCTGCAGGATGTCGCGCATTAACGCGAGTTGTGCTTGGCTTCGATCCGCCAACGCTTTCGAGCTCAATACAAAGAAGCTGTCGCTGGCTTGTTCGTCTTCGCGATGGGCGCGACTGCTCACCGACGCGCTAAGCGAGCCCACGGTTGCGGAGTGACGATCCTGGGCCTTGAGATAGTCCATGTCGCCAATCCCAACTTCTGCCATGAGCGCGGTGACCAGCGGCAAGTGTTCCTGCTCCGCGGCGGTCAGCTGGGGTAGGGGGCTGACCCATTGTTGATACACCAGACCATTTGTCCCCGCGGTGTAGCGGTAGTGCGTACTGCCCTCTCGATGAATAACGGGCACCGGGCTGCTGATGTCAGCGGGGATGTCCGACAGTGCGACTCGCGGTAGCACGTCGGGGTCGTCCTTTTGCGCCTGGCGTTCGCGCAGTTTTGCCGCGAGATCAAGGATATCTGCGGTGCGCTCACTTCCGAGTTGATCTTTCATCGTCGCCAGTCGACTCGCTTCGCTCGCTTCGCGTCGAGCGGTCAAGCCAGGGTCAGGAGCGACGGTGAGACGGACGCGGTGCGGGTTATCCAGCAACAGCTGGCGAATCAGCGAGGGTATGTAGTCGGGCGAGGTGGCGCGCTCGCGCAGGGTGGCGATGACCGGTTCGAGGTCCAGTGCCGCGACGGCATCGCCGTAGTGCGTTGCCGCACCGAGCGCCCTCAGCATGAGGTTGAGTCCGTAAGGCATGCCGTCACCGCTGACTTCGCGCTGATGCAGCTCGATCTGCCGTAGGATTGCGTCGACCTTATCGCCAGCAATGCCCGCCTGCGCCACCTGCTCGATACACGCGAGTACCTCGCGCTCAAACTGCGCTGCATTGGCCGTTTCGCTACCTTCAATACCGCAACAAAACACCATCTCTCGCATGGATTCTTCCAGCCCGCACAGGGGGGAGGGCGCGGTACCGAGGTCAGTGGTTTCAAGATACTGCATCAGCGGTGAAGCGCTGTTTTCCATCAGCACCGAAGACACCAATTGCGCCTCAAGCATCGCTGTGAGGTCAGCGCTCTCGCCTAGCTTCCAGCCCATTATCAAATGCGTTTTCTTATCACAGCCCTCTTCGGGATCAACCGCGTAGGGGTGGGTTGCTTGCCGAGGAGCGCCAAAAGGCGCCTCCAAGGCGACCTCGATTTTGTGCGCTAGTGGTTCGAACCGATGCAGTACGGCGTTTTCAAATACCCGCTGGTGGTCGTCTGCGGGAATATCGCCAAAGGTCAGGAACAGGGCATTACTCGGATGATAGTGCTCGGCATAGAAATCCCGGAGCGCTTGATAGGTCAGGTCCGGAATCGCCTCGGGGTCGCCGCCACTGTTGAAGTGATAGGTATTTGAGGGAAACAGTTCAAAGCAGAGCCGATCCCACAGAATCGATGAGGTGGAGGACATGGCGCCCTTCATTTCGTTGAATACCACGCCCTTAAATTGCAGCGGCTGGCTCGCGTCATCGTTTTCAAACTCCACCCGATGGCCTTCCTGGGCGAAGTCGAGGGGGTCGAGTCGCGAAAAGAACACTGCGTCTAGGTACACGTCGAGCAGATTGCCAAAGTCCTTGCGGTTTTGTGTTGCAAACGGATACGCCGTCCAGTCAGAGCTGGTAAACGCGTTCATAAAGGTATTGAGAGACCGCCTTAGCATCATGAAAAACGGATCGCGAACCGGGTATCGCTCGCTACCACAAAGCGCGGTGTGCTCGAGAATATGGGCAACGCCCGTGGAGTCCTCGGGCACCGTACGCAGTGCCACCATGAACACGTTTTCCTCAGACGCACTGCTAAGGTGCAAATGGGTGGCGCCGGTGGCGGGGTGGCGATATTCCTCGACCGTGAGATTCAGGCTCGGAATCGGGACTGCGCGCTCCAGCGTGAAGGTGTTGGGATGTGCGCTGGCCGCTGAAGTAGGGGCGGGTTCGTTCATTGTCGCTTCCACTGTTTCAAAGTCGTTTCAGAGTCGTCGTATCGAAGTTATGGGGTCAGGGCCCCGGTTTTTCCAGTGCAATCTCATAGAGCCACGGCCAACGCTTGCCGGTGACCCAGATGGCCCCGGTCTCAGGATCCACCGCGATGCCATTGAGCACATCGGTGTCGCGGAGCCGCGCGTCTGCGGGCAGCAAGCCCGAGAGATCAATCAGTCCCACGACGACACCCGTCGCTGGGTCAATCTGGGCAATCTCGTCCGTCTGCCACAGGTTAGCCCAGATCTGCCCGTTTACCCATTCGAGTTCATTGAGATTTCGCAGCGGTTTGCCGCGTAGGGTAACGGGCAGAGCGGTGATCTTGCCTCCGGCCCCCAGATCGGCGGAATACAGTCGGTCCGAGCCGTCGCTGAACCAGAGCGTGTTCTCATCATGGGTGGCGCCCCAACCCTGGCCGGGCAGGGGGCTTTGGCCGATGAGTGTCAGATCTGGCAGGGCATAAACCAGCATCACTCGCTCCCGCCAAGACAACAAGAACAAGCGCTCGCCGATGATTGTTAGCCCCTCAGCGAAAATGCGGGGGTTTATCCGGACTGTCTGTAGCAAAGACATGTCGGGCAACTGATAGACCCGGATCATGGATTTTCCGTAGAGGCCCGAGCTCACGTAGAGCTTGTTGTCATGGATCTCGAGCCCTTGGGTGAAATTTTCGCGGTCAAAGCGCCGCTGCGACAGCACCCGATAGCTATACTCTGTGACCGCGGCCTGTAGGGCACGGGTCTCGCCGTTTTCGATGCCGGTCGGCTCGGGCGCGTCTGCCATCCCCAACGCACTGCCGATCAGTACGGTGAGTAACGCAATGGTGCTCGCGGTCATTGCAGCAGGGTTATCCCGCGTGCCCGGTCTCACAGCGGCGTGCCTCGTTTCAGCGCCCGTTCTGCGAAGCGGGCCGGCGACACCGCCCGTTGCAGATAGCGCGGCGTGCAGGGCGGTGCGGCGAACACGTGATCGGCCAGCATTTCCGCCGCCAGGGGGGCGGCAGATAAACCGCGTGATCCGAGGCTTGTCAGTAGCGCGAGTCCCGTTTGAACGGGGGCGAGCGCCGCAATTACCCGTTTGCGGTCATGCCGCAGCCGATCATAGCGTTGGTTAAATAACGCCAGATCAGGCGCGGTACCGACCACCGGTAAATAGTCGTTGCTGTTGCAGCGCCGTGCCACGCGTCCGCGCCACCCACCATCGGGGGGGGTCAGTGCGAGGTCGGGGAGGGCGTGGCTCATCATGTCGATATTATGCGCGTGCTCGCACGAACGTTCATCCGGGGCGTCATCATCCGGGACAAAACTGGCGCCCAGACAGTGCACCCCGTCTCTCGCCGGGGGCAAATACCCTTGATCACACAGAGCAACCGATAGCCCCGCCAGGGAGGCAGGGCTATCCAGATGGGTGGTTTGACCGCGAATGGTCGCCAGCGGCAACCATTCCAAGCCCGGGTGCCTACCGACCTGTTGCGCGGTGGCCAAGATCATCAGTGGGCCAGTTGCCAGCGCCTCGCCCACCGCGTTACGTGCTTGCCAATGACCGTCAGGCTGGGTGGATACCGTCACGGCACCGCAGTGTTCACGCACGGTGATCAGCGGGTGGGTGAGCAGCGCGCGGCAGACTGCACGGGGATCGAGCCACCCCCCGCGCCGGTAATGAATGCCTCCCGCGCGCGGGCGTTGTCCGGTGAGGTGTTGAACTTCGTTCGCAGTGAGTACGGTGGCAAAATCCGGCGCGAGCGGCAGCACGGTCTTTAAATGTTGCAGCGTCGCGTCCTCGTCATGGAGCTGAATATAGCCCCCGGTACCCATGTCTTTACCCGCGCACAAGGCGCCCGCCAACAACAGTTGCTGATAACAGTCGGTGGCGGCACTAAAGGCCGCGACTGAAAAATCAGTCAGCGGATTATGTTGGTGTGACAAACGGGTGTAGGTCACTCCTTGCAAGTTGCTGGAGCCTTCGCCGGCCACGACCCCCGCCTCGAGCACGGTGACTGAGATGCCCCGCGCAGCCAGTGTGGCTGCAACGTGGGACCCGGCAAGGCCCGCGCCGACGACCACGGCTGTCTCGCAGGTGAGCGGCTCCGGGTTGAGATCCCAAGGTGTCAGTTGCGGCGTGGCGGGTCGGGCTTCCGCCAGCGAGCCTTGCAGTGCTTCGCGCTTACTGCCAAAGCCCGGGCGTTTGTTCACCGCGAAGCCTGCGCGCCCCAGTGCGCGTTTGACCTCGCCGGCTGCGGTGAAGGTGGCGAAGGTCGCATGCGTTCGACTGAGGGCTGCCATCGCGGTGAAGATATCGTCCCGCCACGGCCCAGGCTCGCGTGCGGGCGCAAAGCCATCGAGATACCAGGCGTCGACCCAGGCTCGTTGATGGCTGGCGAGGTCGCTCAGGGCGTCCCCGGCATCGCCCCACCACAGATCCACGGTGATACCCCAGTCTGAAAAGCGGCGACGCTGACAGCCGGGCAGCGGGTCGGGCCAACGCGCCAATATCCTATCGGCAATCGGGGTGAGCGCCGGCCAATGACTGAGCGCGCGCCGCATGCTCGCGATATCCATCGGCGCGTGCTCGAAGCCGATGTAATGCAGGGTCGCGCCGGCGGGCCGTTGTTCGAGCCACCGGGCGATGGTCAGACACAGATTTAACGCGGTCCCCACACCGATCTCGGCGAGGGTAAAGCGCGCATCGGCGGGAAGTGACGCCCAGCGCGTGGGCAATTGGTTGCCCTCGACGAATACATACTGGCTTTCTGCCAGCCCGTCCTCGCTCGAGAAGTAAATATCACCCGTTGCGCGCGACACGGGCACGCCCTCCCGCCAGTCGAGCGCGGGTGCGGCCAGCGGGGTCCAGGCGTGTGAGGTCAGTTGGATCAAGGTGGACCTTAGTGTCTTTTCACGTGTCGGGCGGACGCAGCACGCGGGTAAGTTACCGAGTTTATCAAACCCCTCTGGCGCCCGCTGTCCCCAAAAACCGGTGCTAACAGAAGCCGCTGTTACCAAAGCTGCCGTTACCAAAAGCTGCCGTTACCAAAAGAGAGTAGGCCCGCACCGGCGCGCACGTTACACTCGCTCTCCGACGACGGAGGCTCCATGGCGGCAAACGATAAAACGCTCACTGACAAGGAATTCGCGACGATTAGCGCGAATGTCATCCATCAGTTTTTGATCGATGTGTCACGCACGGTGGGTAAGCGGATGTTTCGGGAGCTCGAGGCCGGTAAGCGCATCGCATTGACCCAGTTGCGCATGGAGGATGGTGGGCAGGTCCGATTAGATCTCAAGCTCGACCACAGTGAATTTAGGGGTGCGCTGAACTTCTCCATTTTCCGCGATTCGGTGGTGGTGTTATTGACGCGTCTCTCTGACGCGCTGCGCGATGAGGAGAAGCCTTTTACCTCCATGCGCATGCTGGATCCGCAGGGTCAGGCCACCTCAGAGCGCCGGTTGTTTGGCGTGCCCGGCGTGGTCGCCGTCGATGGTGTCGCGAATATGTTGCTAATGGGTGCGACACCCTCTGCGACAGAGGCGGTGGTACTGATTGAGCTGATGTACATCGATCCCGACCAGTTCAGTCAATCAGCGTCAGACAGCGAGGCGGCCTCCAGTAGCTGAATCGCTGGTGGCGGTACCACCGTCACCGTTTCTTTTTCGGTCGGCGCCGCCACCTGTGCTTCGCCTCGCGCGACGGCCTTCCCCTCTTGATTGGTGACTTCGCACTGCAGCGTAATCCAGGGTCGTTTGGCGTGCTTTTCGGTGACCGTGAGTGTCACGGTAAGGGTGTCCCCCAAAAAAACCGGCGCGCGAAACTGGATGCTCTGATTCAGATAGACCGAACCGGGGCCCGGGAGCTGCATAGCGATCGCCGCGCTGATCAGCGCGCCGGTCAGCATGCCGTGGGCGATGCACTCCCCAAATGCCGTGGAGGCGGCGTACTCCGGATCCAGATGAATCGGGTTGTGGTCCCCTGAAATGGCCGCAAACGCCTCGACCTCCTGATTTGTGATCAGGCGGGTGTATTCGGCATTGTCACCGATCTCGATCTCGTTAAAGGTCAGGTTGGTAATCTGCACGGCAAATACTCCGGTTTCTGCGCCATCTGTCAGTTGCGGAGGTTGACCCCGCTGCGAGCGATCCACATCATACCCAAACCAACCGTATTACCCGAGACACACCTATGACGGATCCGGTTCAGACTGCGATCGCGGCGCGGCTTGATGCGCTAGGGATTCCGCAGCGCATCGACACCGACCTTTACCCTTCTATCGTCGCGCTGTTCGAGGAGGCGCTGGCCACCTATCGTGACGAAGCGGCCTGCAGTAGCGTTGGCCACACGCTGAGCTACAGCGAGCTTGATCGTTTATCCGCGCAGTTTGCCGGTTGGCTGCAGCACGACGCTGGCCTCCAGCGGGGCGATCGCGTTGCGATCCAGATGCCAAATCTTATTCAGTATCTGGTGGTCTGCCTTGGCGTGTTGCGCGCAGGAATGGTCGTTGTGAATACGAATCCACTGTATACCGAGCGCGAGCTAGAGCACCAACTCAACGATGCCGCTGTGCGCGTCATGGTGGTGCAGGCCAATGTTGCGCAGACCGCGGCGGCGGTTTTGCCGCGCACCGCGGTCGAGACGGTCGTGGTGACGGAGATCGCCGATCTGCACCCCCAGCCCAAGCGCACGTTGATCAATTTTTTAGTCAAGCACGTCAAAAAAATGGTGCCCGCATTTCATATCGCTGGCGCCCTTAAGTTGAATGCGGTGCTCAAGGCGGGCGCAAAAACACCCTATAAGGCGGCGATTTTGGCGCCGGACGATCTGGCCATGTTGCAGTACACCGGTGGCACTACGGGCGTGGCAAAAGGCGCGATGCTGACGCACCGTAATCTGGTGGCCAACGTGTTGCAAAGCGATGCTTTTTTCGCGACGCACTCGATGGAAGGGCGGGGCCAAACGGTGTTGCAACCACTCCCCGTTTATCACATCTATGCCTTCACCGCGTCGATGTATGCGCTGCGCATTGGTGCCCATACCGCCTTTGTACCGAACCCACGGGATTTGGCGTCGGTGGTAAAAGCCTTTGCCGAACACCGCCCTGCATTGTTCTGCGGCTTGAACACGTTGTTCGTGGCCTTGTGCAATGACGAAGGTTTCCGCGCGCTCGATTTTTCTTCGCTGCAAGTCACTCTCTCCGGGGGGATGGCACTGACCCATGACGCCGCGCAACGTTGGGCAGAGGTCACCGGATGTCGCGTGTCCGAGGGGTACGGGCTCACCGAGACTTCGCCTACGGTGTCGGGTAATCCCGGCAATGGCATACAAATCGGCACGATCGGCGTGCCGGTGCCGAGTACTGAGATCCAGATTCGCGATGACGCCGGCAATGTACTGGGGCTCGACGACCCGGGTGAGCTCTGCGTGCGGGGTCCACAGGTGATGGCGGGTTACTGGCAGCGGCCCGAGGCTACCGACGAGGTCATCGACGGTGCGGGGTGGTTTGCCACGGGCGATATCGCGCTGGTGCAACCCGATGGTTATCTGCGCATTGTGGATCGCAAGAAAGACATGATTGTCGTATCCGGTTTTAACGTGTACCCCAACGAACTTGAAGATGTCCTGGTGGCGCATCCCGATGTCGTCGAGTGTGCCGCGATCGGTATCCCCAGCGAGAGCACCGGCGAGGCGATCCGTATGTTTGTTGTGCGCAGTAATCCGTCTCTGACCGAAGACGCGGTGCGCGAGTTCATGCGCGGTGGCCTGACGGGCTACAAGGTGCCCAAGTCGGTGGTGTTTAAGGATGAGTTGCCCAAAACCCCGGTGGGGAAGATTCTCCGCCGCGAGTTGCGCGACCTCGACTAAATGAGCCGCGCCCCCTCGGTACCAGCGCGCGCGGTACCGGCGCACATCGATTTTCCCGAACAACTGCCGGTCAGTGAGCGGCGCGCGGATATCGAAACGGCCATTCGTGAGCACCAGGTCGTCATCCTCGCCGGTGAAACGGGATCGGGTAAGACGACGCAGCTCCCCAAAATTTGTCTCAATCTGGGCCGCGGGCGCGAGCAGCGTATCGGTCACACTCAGCCGCGGCGTATTGCGGCGCGCACCGTTGCCCAGCGCATTGCCGAGGAGCTCAATACCCCCCTCGGTGAGTTAGTCGGTTATCAAATCCGCTTTAACGACACGGTATCGGATGCCAGCGCCATCAAGCTGATGACCGACGGCATCTTGTTGGCCGAACTGACCCACGACCGTGACCTGAGCGCCTATGACACGCTCATTATCGACGAGGCCCACGAACGCAGCCTGAACATCGACTTCCTGCTGGGCTACTTGCGCCAGCTGTTGCCGCGGCGCCCGGACCTGAAGGTGATCGTGACCTCCGCGACCATTGACGTCGAGCGATTCTCGCAGCACTTCAGCGACGCACCCATTATTGAAGTGAGTGGCCGCACCTATCCGGTCGATGTGCAATACCTGGGTGAGACGGAGGATCGCGACGAAGGTGTTCGCCAGCAGATCGCAGACCTGTTGGCCGACATCGAGCAGGGGCGCTTTGGGCCCCGCGGTGATGCACTCGTGTTTCTCCCGGGCGAGCGAGATATACGCGAATTAGCTAAGGCGCTGAGATACAACGAGCGCCTTCGCGTGCTGCCTTTATATGCGCGTCTGAGCCAGGCCGAGCAGAACCGAGTTTTTCAAAGCGGTGGCGCGGGCATGCGGGTGGTGCTGGCTACCAATGTCGCCGAGACTTCGCTGACGGTGCCTGGCATTCGCTATGTGATCGACCCGGGTGAGGCGCGCATCAGTCGCTACAGCGCGCGCAGTCGCTTGCAGCGGTTGCCGATCGAACCCATCTCACAGGCCAGTGCTAACCAGCGCATGGGTCGCTGCGGCCGCTTGTCCGACGGCGTTTGTTTCAGGCTTTACAGCGAAACGGATTTTCTCGGGCGTCCGGCATTCACCGACCCCGAGATTCGGCGCACTAATCTCGCCGCAGTGGTGCTGCGCATGCTGGAGCTAGGGCTGGGTGATGTTGAGCGCTTTCCGTTTATTGATCCCCCCGATCCCAAGGTGGTGCGCGACGGTTACCGACTGCTCGAGGAGTTGGGGGCGGTATCTGCGCGCGGCAAGCTTACCACGCTGGGTCAGCGGCTGGCGCGGTTGCCGGTTGATCCCCGATTGGGGCGGATGTTGCTCGCAGCCCATGAGGGTGGGTGCCTTTCTGAGGTATTGGTGATTGTCAGCGCGATGTCGATTCAGGATCCGCGCGAGCGTCCGGCTGAAAAGCAGGCCCAGGCTGACCAGGCTCATGCCCGCTTCCAGCATCCGAGGTCAGATTTTTTGTCGTGGTTGGCGCTATGGCGTTATTACGAGGAACAGCGCCAGGCACTCAGCCAAAATCAGCTTCGTAAGCTGTGTCAGCGCGAATATTTGGCCTTCATGCGAATGCGGGAATGGCGCGACATCCACGCGCAATTGGTGATTGCCTGCCGGCAGCTCGGCTTTCGGGTGCCGCCGCAGCTTCCCGAGGAGGAGGCTTACGAGGCCATTCATCAGGCGCTGTTGACGGGGCTGTTGGGCAATGTCGCGCAGCGCGATGAAGGCAAGCAGTTCAATGCGACTCGCAATCGTAAGATTGTCGTATTTCCCGGATCCGGGCAGTACAAGAAACCGCCACCGTGGTTGGTGGCGGGGGAGGTGGTGGAAACCACACAGGTATACGCCCGCCAGTGCGCCGCGATCGAGCCCGAGTGGTTGCTTCGCGTGAATCCGCGCGTCTTGAAGCGCCACCACTATGAGCCCGCGTGGCGGCGTCGTAGCGGCCGCGTGATGGCAAAGGAGCGCGTTACGCTCTATGGCCTCACCATCAGCGACGGCACGCGGGTGCATTTTGGCGACATTGACCCAAGGGCGGCGCGGACCATTTTTATTCGCGATGGACTGGTCAGCGGGAACGTGATCAAGCCGCCGTCGTTTCTCAAAGACAACTTGTCCCTGATGCGCTCGGTGGAAGAGCTGGAATCGCGAACCCGGCGTCGCGATTTATTGATCGAGGAAGAGGCGCTCGTTCAGTTTTATGAAGAGCGACTGGGTGATCAGTGTGTCGGGATGACCTCACTCATCAAATGGCTCAAGCAGGACCCCAACCGCGAGACCAGCCTGCGATTAACCCGAGAACAGATTCTGGTGCGCGATCCCGGTGCCGCGGTGGAAGCGCAGTTTCCGCCTACGCTGCATTGGCAGGGTGTCGACTACCAGTTGCGCTACCAGTTTGAGCCCGGTCGCCAGAACGATGGCGTGTCGATCACCATACCCCTGCCGCTGCTGAATCGCGCACCGCGTTATCTGTTTGACTGGCTGGTTCCCGGTTTGCTGCGCGATAAATGCATTGCCTTGATCAAGGGGTTACCCAAGGGGTTGCGCAAGCAGCTGGTGCCGGCCCCCGACGTGGTCGATGCTGCGATCAGTGAGCTCGTTGCCGAAGACGCCGATCTGTGTGCGGCGCTCAGTCAGGTGCTCAAGCGCCAGCGGGGCGTTCAGGTCGCGCCGGGAGATTGGCAGACCGAAGCGCTTGAAGATTTTTATCGCATGAATATCCGAGTGGTGGACGCCAGCGGCAAACTGTTGGGTCAGGGGCGAGACATGACGGTGCTGGTGGCAGAGTTTCGCAGTGGCGAGCCTGCTGCTGCCGCGCCGCAGGCCGACTCTCCCGAGCGAAACCAGGTTGAGCGGTGGGACTTTGGCGATTTACCGCCGGTGTGGAAATCCCGCGCCGCGGGACTCGAGGTGATAGCGCACCCGGCCTTGGTCGCGGAGGAAAATCACTTGGCGATTCGCCTGCTCGATTACCCCGGTGAAGCGGCACTGGCCCATGCCGATGGCTTGGTGGCTATGGCGATCAAGCAGGCCAGCCAGGTAGTCAAGTCCTTACGCAAATCGCTATTGGCGGGTAATGAACTGACCTTGGTCTTCGCAGCAGTGGAGATTGACCGCAAGCAGCTGGTCGAGGATCTGATCGCGGCGGTCGCGCATCAATCCTTGCAGTCGATCGAGGCGCCGCGTTCCGAGGCGGCCTTTAAAGACTGGTTCGATAGACTCAGGGCTGACTGGCACAGTGAAGCGGTGCGGCTTGGCGAGCAAATCGCCGAGGCGCTCAAAGCCTGGGCGGCGGCGCGCGGTGCGGCGTCTCGCCTCGCGAGTAACGACTATGCAGACAGTCAGCGTGACTGCTGGGCCAACATGGCAGCGCTACTCACCAGCGAGACGTTGCGCGCTGCCGGTAGCGAATGGTTGGCGCAGTATCCGCGCTACGCCAAGGCCGCGGAGCACCGGATGGGTCGTTTAAACGGTCAGTATCTCAAAGACCAAAAAGCGTTGGCGCTACTCGCGCCTTGGTTGGCGCAGTGTGAGTCGGCCGAGGCGAGTTATCCCGGACTACTGCGCTTATCGGCAGCGGCGCATCAATTCCGTTGGATGCTCGAGGAATTTCGCGTGTCGCTCTTTGCGCAGCAAATGAAAACGCGCCTGCCGGTTTCGGCGAAGCGACTCGAGCAACAGTGGCAGCAGGTCAATCACTGGATCGAGAAAAATCCCCGATAATTGCCCCCGTGACCCGCAGAGTCATTAGCGTTACAGTAACGCCAGCAAGGAGCCCAGAGCGACTCTCTATGTTGCGGTACGCGACAATTCGTTTCCCACTTTTCGACCACCGGCGTCCGGCGCTTGTCCCCTGTGCGGTGTTTTGCCTCTTCACCATGCTCGCTATGGCGACGCCTCTGCGCGCAGAGCCAGATCCCGACCCCTGGGAGGGTTACAACCGCTGGATGTTTGAGTTTAACGATACCTCCGACCGCGTTTTTATCCGTCCGATAGCGCAGGGGTACGACAAAATCATGCCCGAGGTTGGGCGCATCGGCGTGAACAACTTCTTCAGTAACTTCTACGACTTTAACGGCATACTGAATGCCCTCTTGCAGGGCCGCATCGAAGACGCGTTGAACAACACATTTCGCGTCGTGGCGAATTCGACAGTGGGGATTTTTGGTCTCTTTGATGTCGCCAGTAAAGCAGGCATACCTCGCTACGAAACAGACTTTGGTCATACCCTGTCGATTTGGGGCGTACCGCGCGGCAACTTCGTCATGCTGCCTTTTATCGGCCCGGCAACGGTGCGCTCGGCCTCCGGCATGGCGGTAGATGCTTTTGCCTCGCCCACCGGTCAGATGTTCAACGACGAAACCTACTGGGGCTTGCGGGCGTTTAACCTGCTCGACATTCGCGCAGGGCTTTTAGATGCCGAACAGGTTGTGACCGGTGATCGCTATGTCTTCTTCCGCGACGTGTACTTACAAAACCGAGCGGTATTGGAATCCGGCGGTCAGGTCAAAGATGATTTCTCCGAGTTCGACGGTGGTTGGGACGAGGAAGAATTTTGATGACGAACGACTGGTGTTTGCTGCTCCTCTGATATGACCCAGCTCGGTGCGGTTCTGGTAGTCGATGATCAGCCCGACCGGGCTGCTGAGTTGGTTGCCGCTCTCGACGATCCCCATCATCGCTACGAAATTACCCCTGAAGCGCCCGATCTTGAGGCGGTACTGGGTCCAGATAGCCCCTGGGACTGCGTCATCTGCCACGTGGAGTTACTCAATGTGTCCTGGGCCTCGGTCCGCCGCGCGATGCGCTCCTTCGATGTTCAGGTGCCGGTATTGGCGGTGAGTGATCACCGGGATATGGACAGCATGACCACGGCCCTGGGTCTCGGCGCGGCGAGCTTTTTTGTGAGTCCCGCCGAAAAACCCGGCTTGGTGCGACGCGCCATTGAGCGCAGCGTGCACCACCGACAGCTGCAGCGGGATCTGGTGGAATCCAACGAAAGTCTCGAGCGCGCCAACACCGAGTTGAGCCATTCGCTGCGGATCCTCGAGCAGGATCAGGCGGCGGGTCGGCAGGTGCAAAAGGCGATGTTCCCTGCACATTCACTGAAAGCCGGGGATTACTGGTTTAGTCACCGGATTCTGCCCTCGCTCTATTTAAGCGGAGACTTCACCGATTATTTTAGGGTCGGCAAAAATAAAGTCGTATTTTTTCTTGCCGATGTGTCGGGCCACGGGAGCTCCTCGGCGTTTGCCACGGTGCTGTTAAAGAATTTGTTTGCGCGCAAACGCTCTGATTTTCTGCGCCGCGACGATAAAACCGTCGTTTACCCGATCGAGATGCTGCAGCTGGCAAACCGCGAGCTGCTCGAGCTCCATGTAAATAAGTACGCAACTATGGTCGTGGGGTGCCTCGACTTCGAGAAGCACACCCTGCAATACTCTGTGGCTGGTCACCTCCCAAAACCCGTGCTCATGACGCCTGGCCACATCGAATATCTGCCTGGAGAGGGCATGCCGGTCGGGCTCACACCGGATCCACAGTATGGGCTTGAGGAAACCACGCTTCCCGAGACTTTTATGCTGGTCTTGATGTCAGACGGTGTGCTCGAAACGATTGATGAAGTGGACCTTATTGAGCGCGAAAAAACCCTGTTGCAACGCCTTGGCGGGTCGCTGGAAAAACCGGGCGATCTCATTCGTCGCTTGGGCTTGGGTGAGGTCACGTCGCATGACCTCGCTGATGATATTGCCGGGCTTTTTGTGAGCCGAGGCGTCGGATGAGCGAGTGCCGTATTTGCGCCGCATCGAACGCCGGTGCACATGTGCTCAAACTCGAAGGTGACGTGCGCCTGACCATGTGCACGGCGCTGGACCAGTATTTTCAGAGTATGTTCGCCGAGCCCGATTTCGTTAGCGTTTGGGTGGACGTGACCGAAGCAGACGGTCTCGATAGCACCACGTTAGGGATGCTCGCGCAGCTGGCCATGCAAACCAAAGAGCGGTTTGATTTTCGGCCGGCGATTTTCAGCACCAACCCCAGTATTAATCGCTTGCTGGACACCATGGGTTTTGATCAGCTGTTTGAACGCCGTGCTGAATGCTGTAACACCGATGAAGGCGTCGCCGAGATTCCTGCGGTGCCGTGCGAAGAAGGTGAGGTAAAAAAACAGGTGCTCGCCGCACACCGTACGCTAATGGCAATGAACGACTCCAACGCGGGCGCGTTTAGAGATCTGGTCAGGACTCTCGAGCAGCCCTGAGGGGTGATATGGCCTCGGCTGAGCGCGCGCAGTAACTCGCCGCGGTTTTCAGCACTTCAACGTCCGATTCTGATTGATGCGCGTGCTCGCTCAAATGCCGCCGATACTGGCGGCCACCGAATTGCCCCTGATAGAGCCCCAGCATGTGGCGGGTCACGTGATGCAGGCGCGCCCCCTCGGCGAGCTGCTGCTCAATGTAGGGCACCATGGCGTCAATCGCGGCTTCGCGATCTGCGCAGACCGCATCGCTGGCGCCAAACAGTCGCGTATCGACGTCACTGAGCAGCCAGGGGTTCTGATAGGGCGCCCGGCCGAGCATCACGCCGTCAACCTGCTCGAGGTGAGCCTCGCACACCTCCAGCGATTCGATGCCGCCATTGATAACAATGGTGAGCTTGGGGAAGTCGCGCTTGAGGTGATACACCCAGTCGTAATTCAGGGGTGGGATCTCGCGGTTCTCTTTGGGCGAGAGTCCCTGCAGCCACGCCTTCCGTGCATGCACAATGAATACCTCGGCACCGCCCGAGGCCACCGTGCCGACAAAATCGAGTAGCTCTGAATAGCTCTCCTGATGGTCAATGCCGATGCGGTGCTTGACCGTTACGGGTACGTCGCAGGCGGCCCGCATGGCGGCGATGCAGTCACGCACCAGGGCAGGCTCGGCCATTAGGCAGGCACCAAAGCGGCCGTTTTGCACGCGGTCGCTCGGGCAACCGCAGTTCAGATTAATCTCGTCGTAACCCCACTGCTCGCCCAGCTTGGCGCACTTGGCTAGATCCGCGGGATCGGCGCCGCCGAGCTGGAGCGCGACGGGATGTTCTTCCTCGTTAAAGCGCAGGTGCCGCTCGACATCGCCATGTAGCAGTGCACCGGTGGTGACCATCTCGGTATAGACCCGCGTATGGCGCGTGAGCGTGCGCCAAAAGCGCCGGCAGTGCCGGTCGGTCCAGTCCATGCAGGGCGCCGTACTGAAGCGCCACGGGATATGGGCCGTCTCGTGGGGCTGCAAATCTGTCACCAAATGCCACCTGTGGGCGGCTGTAGGTTGATGTGGCCTGTCATCATACTAAGTCGCAATGCTCACGGAGGTTGGTAGGATACCGCCTCCAGCCAAAATCCCCAGTCGCCGCCGCGGTAAAATCACCGGTCGACTGGTAATGACCCGATCAAAACGGAGTTTTATTGCCCGCACCTGATCACATCGCTAAACCCTCATCCGGCCTGCTACTAGTCGCAGCTGTTGCGATGCTGATTCTGTGGCCACCGCTCCTCGCGATTGCAAAAGAGGGAACTCTCTCGGCGGAGGCACTGGCCGAACGTGATGCGGCAGCAGAGGAGAGCACAGATGCGCTTGCGGATACTGCTGTGGCCGATGGCAATACGGTGGATGGTGACGTGGCGGTCGGTGACGATGCCGATGAGGACGTCCTCACTAGTGAGCTGGTGCCGCCGGAAGAGAGCTTAATCGAGCGCAGTGCGCGGGCCTTTACTGAATCCGATCTGGTGTTTGCCAGGGGCTTCAGCAACGCACCGTTTTTGCCGGTCGCGTTTTTGGGCAATACCCATTACGGCGACGCAATGGTGAGCGAGGAGGGCGCCACCCCCGAGACTGCCGGCACGCGCTATAGCGTGAACTCCACCAGCCATTACGGCGGCATTCCTTTTTTGCTCAGCAAACGCAGCATGGCCGTGCTCGGTGAGTACGTCTCCTACTCAAACTTTACGGTGGAGAACGGCGAAGATTTCTCGGTCGCCAGCGCGTCCCTCGCGGCGGGCTACCTTTATCAAGTGAACCCCGACTGGCAGGTGATCGGCGCGCTGTTGCCCTTTTATAACCACTCAAGCATTGGTGAGCGTGGCAAGGACTACTGGCAGGTCATGGGCGGTGCCGTGGCCCGGTACACCCGCAACGACCGTCTGTGGTGGCTGTTTGGTGTGGGCTTTGACGACTCCGACTTTGGCACCACCTGGCTCCCCTATGTGGGCGCCTCACTGATTCTCAATGAGCGCTGGAGTATCAGCGCCATCCTGCCCTGGCCACAGGTGATGTACGCCCCGAGCAAGGACTGGTTTGTGTCACTGGGGGCCGCCTATTCCGGCAACAGCTGGGCGGTCGACACGGGCACGGGCAAAGTGGGGCTTAATCTGAGCGGTTTTGATTTTGGTTTTGGCGGCGGCATGCGACTTAAAGGTCCGCTTTGGCTAGAGGGTACCGTGGGGGTGGGCGGTTTGCGTGCACTCACCATTAACGATGGCGAGCTGAGTGGCCCCAGCATCGACGTGAGTAGCAGTCCGTTTATTAATTTCAGTCTGACGTTCAGGCCGTCTTTTGCCGACTGAGAGTGTTAGTGAGCAGATAGCCTTG
>CAYQUE010000005.1:0-15976 GCA_964420615.1 uncultured Alteromonadaceae bacterium
TACCTCCCTCAGGCCTGAGCCCGCACCGAGCATCTATTGCTCTCGGCGCCCCGCACAGCAAGGGGCGCCGATTTTCTCGCCAGCGGTTAACCGTTGCACCATGGTGATTAACGGACAATCACTGCTTATGTACATCGCCAGATGCCTTGACCCGATTGAGCGGCAAAATATTTCTTCAGATCGCGCCCGAGCGGCGTATCCTTGGCCAGTGACACCCGAATAACATCTAGTGGTCAGAGGGACTGGCTCACCGCACAGCGATCCTCACGCCTCTGCGTCGGAGACTTCATATGTCAGATACTTTTATCTGCGCCTATGCGCTCAACGGCGATGGTTCGGGCACCCCCGTTACCGAAGATGGGCTGGGATCAGCCGGCCCGGATAGCAAACCCTTTTGGGCTCACCTCAGCGCGCGCTCAGAGGCTGCAAGACATTGGTTGCACCACCGGGCGAATCTGCCTGAAACCATCGTCGACGCACTGTTGGCCGAGGACACCCGCCCTCGCCTATTAGCCACTGAACATGGCCTTCTATTAATTCTGCGCGGCGTCAATCTGAATGAAAACGCTGACCCAGAGGACATGGTCTCGATTCGCATCTGGATCGAAGCGCACCGGTTTATTTCGGTTCAACTGAGAAATCTTCGCGGGGTCGCCGACATGCGGTCCGGACTGGAAGCCGGCAACGGAGCCACCGACATCGGTGACTTGATTACCCATTTTATCGAGGGATCCATCGCTCGCATTAGCCCGGTGATGAGCGCAGTTGCCGATGGTATCGATGAGGTTGAGGACCTTGTTATCAATGGGCAGTTATCGGGTGTCCGGGATCAAATCATCGACATTCGCCGCAAGACAATTATTTTTAACCGCTTTCTGGTCCCCCAGCGGGATATTGTTCAGCAACTTTGCGAAACACCGCTCGCTTGGCTAACGCAAAGCGATCGCGCGCGCCTCCGCGAATGTCAAAACGAGATCACTCGAGTTGTTGAAGATTTGCAGGCAATGCGAGAGCGCGCCCACTCGGTGCAGGAAGAGATCGCGAATGTGCTCACGGAACGACTGAACCGAAACACCTACATGCTATCCATCATCGCTGCCATATTCTTGCCGCTGAGTTTTCTGACCGGACTCTTGGGTATCAACGTGCCCGGGATACCCGGCGCAGATGATCCGGAGGCTTTCCTTGTTTTCTGCGGCATCCTGCTGGTGGTTATCGTGTTTCAAGTCGGGCTGTTCAAACGATTGCGTTGGTTTTAACCGAACCCAGGAGAGAACGCTATGAAAGGCTTTGATCTACAAAAATGGTGGGCGTTAGACCCTGCGGCCGAAACTGCGAGCGAAGACAACCCACTGACCCCTCTCACCGACGCACAGCGCCGGCCCGGCGGACCGCTACTGGCGCTCGCCTTTGGTTGGGGGTTCTTGATCACTGGTCTACTCGCGGGCGGCGCGCTGGGCAGTGGCGTCACGCTATGGGGTGATCTCATCTGGTATTCACTCCTCGGCAGCGCAATAAATTTTGCGATTGGCGCACTGGTGGGTTACATGGCTTGGCGAACCGGTTGTAACAGCACCCTTCTCTTCAGAGCCGTATATGGCGAGCTCGGTGCTTTTGTGCCGGTGCTATTCGTCGCGCTCCTGACCATTGGCTGGCAAGGTATTGTCGTGGGGGCATTTGCGCAGATCTGGACACAGGCCCCCGGCACCGCGCTTTACTACGGGGTGGCTATTTTTGCCGGTGTGCTCTACACCGGCACCACTTTGTTCGGTGTCAAAGGGATCGAGCGCGTGGGCATACCGGCCATGCTCGGCTTGGTCGCCGTGGGTCTCTACGCAGCCTGGGTGAACATCGCCCAGTCCGGGGGTATCGCCGCGGTTGAAACACTGTCAGCGAGCAAAGTCGCTGAAGCACCCATCTCTGGCATGGAGGCTATCAATATTGTCGTAGGCGCATGGATCGTCGGCGCAGTGGTCATGGCCGAATACGTGCGTTTTGCGCGCACCTTTTGGGTGGCGATGGGCATCCCTTTCGTGGTGCTGGTAGTGGACCAGCTATTTCTTCACCTTGTGGGAGCATTGGGTGCAGTGGGGAGCGGCACGCCCGACTTTACCGCCTATTTGGGCACCTTATCGGGATTCGCCGCTATCTTTGGATTGGTCGGTATGACGCTGGCGCTGTGGACAACCGGCGATACAAATCTCTATTTGCCCAGCGTGCAAACGGCGAGTCTTTTCCGGCGCCCAAAACGCGTGACAATCGTAATTTGTGGCGCGCTGGGAACACTGCTGGGGTTGGGCATTTATCAAATGTTCCTTGGATGGATCGCCCTGCTGGCGACGGTGGTCCCTCCGATCGTAGGGCCAGTGCTCGCAGAGTACTATCTGATTCGAGGCCGGCCCGCGACATTCCCCAGCCACAACCGCCTTAACTGGCCGGCCATCGTCGCCTTTGCCAGCGGCGCCATCATCGCTGGAGGTAATGGTAGAGAGGGCTTCCCCTTGGCGGTGGAACTGTCTCCCTCATTGCTGGGTCTGCTGGTATCACTGTTGGTTTATGTGGCGCTGCGCAAACTGGTACGGTGAAGCTTGCTCACCCACTCATCTTTGACATGTGACCCGCACATCGAACGTTAAGGAGGTCACGTCGTGACGAAAAAGCGCTGGTTCATCACTCTACTCGGGCTGGCGCTGGGCTCGATAGCGATCATCCTGTTCACGCCTTGGATCGTCGGCGTAGAGAGAGGGTCGCAGACGGCATCGCACTTAAAGGGGGACTACCCGCTCCTCTTCCCAGAGGATTTCGCCTGGGGTGTGGCGGTTGCCGCGCAACATGTCGAGCACCAACAACCCAGCGACTGGACTGCTTTCGAGCGACGCGCCGTGCGCGAAGGCAAGACCGGAACGGGTGACCTGCCAGGCCAGGCAAAGCCCGGGCACATTCGCGATTTGGACAAGATGCCCGAAGCAGTCCGGCGCAAGAAAGTCGACTTCGATACCCGCTACGCGAGCGACTTTGCAACGCTGGCAGGGCTCGGCCTCAACAGCTATCGCTTTAGCCTTTCCTGGTCGCGCCTGTTCCCCCGGGAGGACCTCCTCGAGCCCGACCCGGCGGGTATCGCGTTCTATCAGAACGTCATTGCCGCGGCTAAAGCCCACGGACTGACGCCGCATGTATCGCTTTTTCACTTCTCAACGCCCGAGTGGTTCTGGCAGGAGCAAAATGGCAAACGCGGCTGGGAGCGCGACGACGCGCTGGCGCACTGGCATCGCTACGTCAGCGCGGTGTCGGCGTTGCTGGGCCCCGAGATCAACCATTGGTGCACTCTCAACGAACCGATGGTCTACGTTCTATGGGGTTATATCGAGGGCGTGTTTCCACCGCTTGAGCAACGCGACGGTCCAATCGATGTTGCGCCCGTCGTTGCGCAGTTGTTGCGGGCCCATGCCGACGCCTATCAAGTGCTTCATCATGATGCGGCCGCGCGAGGTCAAACCATCAACGTCGGGTTGACGCAGCACACGCGGGCGTTCGAACCCTGGCGAAACTGGCATCCGCTAGACCGTTTGGCAGCCGGCTTTGTCCAGCAAGCGTTTATTTGGGATGTATTCGACGCGCTGGAGAGCGGCCGCTACACGATGACCGATACCGAGTTCAGCGTAGCGATCGAAGGCTTGGAAAACACGCAGGATTATGTCGGGATCAATTACTACGGCCGCTTCTATGTCGAGATGAATCTTGACGCGCTGGACGCCGGCCCGATTACCCATACCCGAGACCCGGGCGACCCGGATGAATTGAGCAGTGACCTCGGCTGGGCGCTGTATCCCATCGGGTTTAGTCACATTCTGAATGAAGCCTGGCAACGGTATAAAAAGCCGATACAGATTTTAGAGAACGGCATCGCCGACGCATCTCAGGCGGATTCGCTTCGCCAGACCTTTATGGTCAGTCACCTGCGCGAGGTGTGGTATGCGATCAACATACTGGGTGTGGACATCGACAGCTATTTTCACTGGTCCCACTTAGATAATTTTGAGTGGGCGGAGGGGTTTGGTCCGCGCTTCGGCATTTTCGCTGTCGACTACGACAATGATTTTGCGCGAACGCCGCGCGCCAGTGCTGACACCTACCGCGAGATCATCAGCAATGGGATCAGCGAAGCGTTGTGGGAGCAAACCCGGGGACCGTTCTAATCGGCCTCGTGTCATCGTCCCCGATTCACCGCCGATTGCCACGGCCGTAATCAATGCGGCGAAGAGGTTCTCCCTGCTGACGATCAGGGCCCGCTTTGGCTTGCCAGCACCCCTGTCACCGTATGACACTGCAACGCATGTCTTACCGGTGTTCAGCATAATGCGGCGGTTGCCGGCAACCCTGATCGTAGCGACGCTTCTGATATCGGGTTGCGCCACCTCGGTGCGCACCCCCTTCGAGCCATCGGCCGCAGAATTTGCTCGCGCTGCCAGCGTGTCTGGCGCTCTAGCGGCGGCAGAGGCGGCAGTCGCCAAACGCTCTGACGCCGAGACCGAGGTGCCTGAGACACAACAAAGCGCTCGAGCCATCTCCGGCTTCTCATTACTGGATCGCAGTGAGGAGGCGCTTCGTTGGCGTTTGGCGCTGATTGATTCCGCCACCCAGACCATCGATACCCAGTACTACCTGTACCACCCCGACAGCACCGGCATGCTAATCACCAGCAGACTGCTGGAAGCCGCGGATCGCGGTGTGCGTGTGCGCCTCATCATCGATGACATAGGCACACTCTCATTCGGGGCTCGCGAAGAACGAATCAAGGAGACCATGGGCGCGCTGCTCACTGCCCATCCTAATATTCAGCTGCGGCTGTTTAATAGCGCTACCAACCGAAAATCCCTAGGTTGGGGCTGGGATTTCGCGACCAATTTCAGCCAACTCAATCATCGCATGCACAACAAATCATTGATTGTCGACAACCGAGCGGTGGTACTGGGTGGCAGGAACATTGGTGATGAATACATGGGGCTCAGCGATCATTTCAACTTCCGGGACATTGATGTTTTGGGAGTGGGGCCCATCGCGCGGCAATCCAGCGAGGTGTTTGATATTTTTTGGAACAGTGGCTGGGTGTTTCCCCTGCATCCCGAGATGCAGTCCAGCGCAGAGCTGTTACTCAAGGAACAACGCGCGGAGCTACAGCGAAATCTCAGAAGCAGCGAAAAACTCGAGCGATTCTCACTCACAGCGCAGAATTGGGAGCAACAACTTCAGGCGCTGGTACCGTCGCTACACTTGGGTACCAGTGAGGTCTTGACGGACAAACCGACGACGGATGGCATCAGCCACGACCTTTTCGACTGGCTCATGGAAACACTGCCGAATGCCCAACAAGAATTACTGGTGACCAACGCATACCTGATCCCCGAAGAGCGCGGCATTGCCCTTTTGACTGAGCTGGATGCCAAAGGCGTCGACGTGCTGATTCACACCAACTCCCTCGCGTCGCAGGACGTGCCGGCGGTCAACAGCCACTACAAAGCCTGGCGAGTCCCCTTGCTCGAAACCGGCGCAGGTTTGTATGAACTCCGCGCCGACGCACAAATAAAGGCGACCGTCGTTGATACCCGGCCAGTCACCGCCAAATTCATTGGCCTGCACGCTAAATCGCTGGTCGTTGACCGCCGTTACGCTGTGATCGGATCCGCCAATTTTGACCCGCGATCCGCCTTTATTAACTCGGAAATGGTGGCGGTGATCGATAGCACAACGCTGGCGAATGAGCTGGCAGCGGTGATCGAGCGCGATGCCAACCCGGCGAACAGCTGGCGGGTCAACATTGATGAGGGCGGCGGTCTCTACTGGCAGAACGGCGACGAAACCGTAACGCGCCAGCCCAGCCTTAACGCGTGGCAACGGCTTCAAGACCTCTTTTTCATGTTGTTTCCAAAGAATCTCTACTAGACCATCGGGCGCTCAAAACCCCGCCCCGCGATAAAAAAAACACTGTTGACTGTTTTTGGCGCGGGCGTTAACTTGCGGTGGCTTTAAAGGCGAGTGCGCACCACACCCCGCCCCTGACTGAGGGTCTGGCGGTGACCTCCCCGGGGAAACCTCTGCATAACAAGACATCCAAGGAGACAGACTGTGTCCATCCCAAAGGAAAAGCTGCTTCACGCATACCGCACCATGAAGACCATCCGTGAATTCGAGGAGCGGGTGAATGCCGAAATCATGAACGGACAAATACCGGGCTTTACGCACCTCTATACCGGGCAAGAAGCCAACGCCGTCGGCGTCTGCGCGCATCTCGATGAGGGCGATACCATCATTTCGACCCACCGCGGCCACGGCCACTGCATCGCCAAAGGCGCGGATGTATCCGGCATGATGAAGGAGCTGTTTGGTTCTTCTGAGGGCCTGTGTAAAGGCAAAGGTGGCTCGATGCACGTCGCCGATGTCGACAAGGGCATTCTGGGCGCCAACGGCATTGTCGCTGGTGGTCCGCCGATATCTGTCGGTTCCGCGCTGGCGGCAAAAATTCGCAAGAACGGCAAGGTCGCCGTCTCATTCTCAGGCGACGGATCAGTGAACCAAGGCACCTGCTTTGAAGCGATGAATATGGCCGTCGTATTGCAAGCGCCGGCGGTATTTGTGATTGAAAACAACTACTACTCCGAGCACACGTCTATCAACTACGCGGTAGGCTGCGACGATCTCAAGGCGCGCACCGAAGCCTTTGGCTTCCCCGTGTTCGTTGCCGATGGCGCTGACTTTTTTGCCGTCTATGAGGCAGCGGGCAAAGCGATCGAGCACGCGCGCTCTGGCAAGGGTCCCGCCGGCGTTTTTGCCGAGCAAGGCCGCTATCACGGTCACTTCGTCGGTGACCCTCAAGCCTATCGGGGAGAGGGGGAACTTGAAGATCTGCGTGAAAACCATGATCCATTGAAGCGTTTCCGCCAGCACATGGCCGAAAGTGGAGAGATCAGCGAGGCCGAGCTGCACGAAATCGACGCAGCCGTCATGGCAGAAATCGACAAGTCGGTGGTCGATGCAAAGGCGGCGGCACGCCCAACGCCCGAGCAGGTCACAGAGGACGTTTACATTCAATACAGCGCTACGGCCTGAGGGGGAGATCACCATGCCTGAGAAAACGATGCGCGATGCGATCAACGAAGCCCTGCACCAGGCCATGGAGCAGGATGAGTCGGTATTTGTTATTGGTGAGGACGTCGCCGGATGCAATGGTAGCGCTGGCGATGTGGGTGCTGTCGGAGGCGTGTTCGGGGTAACCAGCGGGATTTATCACCGCTGGCCCGATCGTTGTATCGACACCCCAATCTCCGAATCAGCCATTGTTGGCGCTGCGGCAGGCGCGGCGCTGGTGGGCATGCGACCGGTCGCAGAAATTATGTTCGCCGACTTTATTGGTGTCTGTATGGATCAGATCGTCAATCAGATGGCGAAATTTCGCTACATGTTTGGCGGCAAGAGTCGCTGCCCCGCTGTGATTCGCTTCTCTGCGGGCGGCGGGTTCAGCGCTGCGGGACAACACAGTCAGGCCATGTATCAGGTTATGACGTCGTTCCCAGGCCTCAAGATCGTGGTGCCTTCTAACGCTTACGACGCGAAGGGTTTGATGCTCTCTGCCATTCAGGATGACGACCCGGTGCTATTTTTTGAGCCCAAGATCCTCTATCAGGAAACAGCAGAAGTACCGGACGAGATGTACACCATCCCTTTTGGCCAGGCCAACTTTGTGCGTGAGGGAGACGATGTGACCGTGGTCGCATTTGGTCAAATGGTGCCGAAGGCCGCGGCGGCAATCGACGCGCTCGCCGAGGAAGGCATCAGTTGCGACCTCATTGATCCGCGCACCACGTCTCCGCTCGACGAAAATGCGATTCTCGAATCGGTGGAAGCAACAGGTAGGCTGGTGATTATCGACGAAGCCCCACCGCGCTGTGGACTCACCGCTGATATTGCGGGACTGGCAGCGGACAAAGCCTTCCACAGCCTGAAGGCACCGATCAAGCAAGTCACGGCTCCGCACAGCCCGACACCATTTTCTCCCGAGCTCGAGGCCGCTTACCTGCCCAATGCAGAAAAAATTACGGCGGCGATCAAGGCAACGCTGGCCTGAGCCGCATGACGTTTTAGGAGTGTACGAGTGAGCGAGATCTATCCGATTGCCGTCCCCAAGTGGGGGATAGAAATGGTGGAAGGCACCATCACCAATTGGAACAAGTCCGAGGGGGATTCGATTGCCAAGGGAGACGAAGTCTTCGAAATGGAATCGGACAAAATCGTGAACGTGTGGGATTCCCCGGTCAGCGGCGTGCTGCGCCGGGTGTTAGTCGCCGCAGGCGATGCCCATCCGGTCGGAGCGCTGTTGGGCGTGATTGCCGACGCCGGCGTTTCCGAGGACACGATTGATCAGTTTATTGCACAGTACAGTGCCAAAAGCGGGCAAGACGCGCCTGCATCCAGCGACGCTGACGCACCCGCCACGACAACTCAGAAAACCACCCAAACCGGTGATGCTTATACGCGCTCCTCGCCTAGCGTGAGACGGTTAGCTGATGAATTGGGCGTTGATCTAGGCACGGTCACAGGTACGGGTCGCCGTGGTCGCATCACCGAAGAAGACGTCAAAGCGGCGTCCGGCGGCGAAGAGAGCAGCGTGCCTGAGGGTGTCACCGTGATACCCCTCAGTGCTACACGCAAAACCATCGCAAAGCGTCTCACTGAGGCTAAACAGACCATCCCGCATTTCTACCTGACAGCAGAATATGAACTGGATGGGTTATTGGCTCATCGTGCTGCGCTGAATGCTTCTGGGGATACCAAGGTGTCCGTGAATGACCTGCTCGTCTGGTGTGTCGCCCAAGCCTTGCAGGCCGAGCCTAGGGTTAACGTCAACTTGGTTGGCGATGACATCCATCAGTTCTCTGCCGCGCACGTGTCGGTCGCAATTGCTACGGACGATGGACTTTACCCCGCAACGGTCCGCAATGCCGATGCACTGACACCGGCGGAAATTGCGCAGGCCACTGCAGTGCTGGCAGAAAAAGCAAACTCGGGCAAACTCGCGAAGGAAGACATCACGGGTGGTTCGTTCACGGTGTCGAATCTTGGAATGTATGGCGTGACGCAGTTCACGGCCATCGTGAATCCACCGATGGGAGCGATCCTCGCGCTGGGCAAAGCGTCGCAGCGGATTGTTGTCGCAAATGGGGAGCAGCGTGTGGCCACGGTGCTCAACGCGACCCTGTCTTGCGACCACCGGGTTATCGATGGCGCCGTGGGCGCGCAGTTTCTCACTGCCCTGGCTGAACAGATCGCGTCCCTGTAAAGAGGGGATCAGACGTTGCATTGCGACGCCCCTGAGCGCCAAGCGGCTGATCTCAGGACATGGCGAGTTGCCACACCACGCTGAATGCCAACGCAATAAGCAGCACCCCAAAACCCTGATTCACCAATGTGGCGCGCCGGTTAAGGCGCGCCACCCAGGCACTGCGCGACAGCACCAACGAAACCAGCGAATACCACGCCGCATCGATTACTGCCGCGCACATGGCGATTGCTTGTTTCTCCCAGACCTGGGCGTCCGGTTTGACAAACTGACTGAATAACGCGGCGAAAAAAAACGCAATTTTGGGGTTGGACAGCGCAATCACGATGCCATCGACGGCTGCTTGACGGCGCTGCCCATCGCGGTGCTGCGCAGGCGGCCGCGTGTCGGCGGATAATGGCACCGGAGCACCGGGCCCCATGAGTGCGCGGGCGCCGAGGTACAGTAAAAACGCGGCCCCCGCTATGCGAATACCGTTTAACCATGCGGGCTGTGCCAGCATCAGCACACCCAACCCACTCACCATCAGCATCGCCCAGAGATAAATGCCGACACCATGCGCCAGCGCGCAGAACATACCCGAGGAGTGACGGCCAGCGAGGCTGTGACGAACAACCACCGCGAGGCTCGGCCCTGGGGACATTGCGCCCAGAAGGCATATGCCCAACAGCGCCAGCCACTGTGATTCGGTCATCACAAGCTCTCCCACCCGGACTCAGCTTATCTTCAATTCGATCCGCGGAATCAGCAACCATTCTGCGAGTTGCTCCGGTCGCTAATCTGCTATATCTTCGGGCGTAGATCGCTTGAATTTGTTGGGTTTTTGCCGGTTTCGGGCGAATACCACGGCCACTTGCGAACAAGAACGTCACACACAGGGACGCAATAACGAGGAGCGAATCATGACGGATGATTCACGGCAGCAAAACTCTCCCTTTCATCGCAGAGCCATCGTCGCAGGCGTAGCAGCCGCCATCGGCGCTGGCGGCGCGGGTCTCGCCTGGAGTGCAGAGCTCGAGGAAGTCGTCGTTACCGCACGGCAAAGGGCCGAATCGTCTCAAGACATCCCCATGATGGTGCAGTCCATCTCTGGCGAAGACCTGCAGAAACAGGGCATCACGACGCTTGAAGATTTTTCGCGTCAGGTCGCCGGCCTCAATGTGCAAACGACGACGCCGGGCCAGAACACGATCGTATTCCGCGGCGTCAGTGATGGCGGCGGCTTCTTAGTAGACCCAACCGCGGCAATCTACCTCGACGAGCAGCCGATGTCGCAGACGTCGTTTGCGCCCGATATTTATCCAGTCGATCTCGCTCGAATCGAAGCGCTGGCAGGTCCGCAGTCGACCCTTTACGGAGCGTCATCTCAAAGTGGCGCAGTCCGCGTCATCACCAACAAACCCGACCCAAGCGGATTCGAGGCCAATATCGGTGCGGGTGTATCCTCGACCTCTGACGGCGGCACCGGCTACGACATCGACGGTACGGTCAATATTCCCCTGAGCGATAGCGTCGCAATTCGGCTATCGGGCTTCAGCGCACGGGATGCGGGCTTTATCGACAATGTATTGGGGACGACGGTCTACGACGACGTATTCGGGTCGGGTCTGGGCGGACAAAAAACCAACGCCGGAGTGGTCGGCGAGGACATCAACGAAGTTGATTGGATGGGTGCGCGTGCCTCTATCCGCTGGCTGGTCAACGACAACTGGACTGTAACCGCCACTGCGAATTATCAGGATCTGGAGGCTGACGGTTACAACGACTACGACCCCAGCGTCGGCGATCTAGAGGTCATCAAATTCCACAAAGAAACGCGCACCGATGAGTGGTTACAGACAAGCCTGGTCATTGAAGGCGATCTCGGCTTTGCACAGCTGGTGTCGGCCACCTCCTACTACGACCGGGACATGTTCTATGCGCACGACACGCAATCCTATGCGGCGTATTTCCACTACTCATTCGGCATTTACTACGGCTACGCCACCTATGACTTTGGCCTAGACCCCACCGGCTATCTCACCAATGATCAAAACAACGAGAGCTGGACACAAGAATTCCGTCTGTCAGGCAGCACCGATCGCACCAACTGGACGCTCGGCGCGTTCTGGCAGGAGTCTGAGGAGTTCTGGGACTTCCTGACCTACGTCGACGGCTACCGGAATTCGCCAGCGTTTGAAGCCTGGAGCTATTACTACCCCGGCATCGCGCCGACCGACATCTGGTGGAATTCGTTCCAGGGTACCGAGCGAACCGACAAAGCCGTCTTTGGGGAGATCGATATCGATATTATCGAAGACCGCATCACCGCGTTACTCGGCGGGCGCTGGTATGAGGTTGAACGGGAGTTAAGCTACACCGTTGAGCGCCCGGATGCGCGGGTCGATCAGCAGCTGCCCAACCGCACGGCTACGGACGACGGCTTCATTCCCAAATACGGACTGGAGTTCCACCTCAACGACGACATCATGGCCTACGGGATTTATTCCGAGGGTTATCGTGTTGGCGGCACCAACCGCGGACGAGGTCTGGATCTCGGCGGACCGACACTACCCGTTGTGTATGAGTCCGATATTTTGGAAAACACTGAGTTTGGTCTGAAGTCGACCTTCGCAGACGGCAAGATCCTGCTGAATGCGGTGTACTACACAATGAAATGGAAAGACATGCAGATCGAGGTGACAGACCCCAGTAACCAGCTCGGCATCCTGAGTGGGGGGGCCTACCCGAATATTCCGTTCCAGATTGTAGTGGGTAACGTGGGCGACGCCACGGTGAAAGGCTACGACATTGAGATGAAGGCCTTGCTGGGAGAGAACTTCGAGGTAGGGTTCAGCCTGACTGACATTACCCGTGCTTCCGTCTCGGCTGCGCAGGTATACGATGAACCGCGCGCCGTGGGGGGGCAGGTACCATCCGGGCTGGATCCACAATCGGCGCTACCCTTGTTCGCTGATACCAGCTATTACATTTATGCGGAGTACTCAGGTCTGAATGTTCTCGGCGGTACCGGAGGATTCAGGCTACAACACAGTTATGTGGGAGAGTCGCTCAATCAGCTGACCGATGGATTTACGTCGCCGCGACTGCAGCAGGGAGATTACGACATTACCGATCTCATACTGACCTGGGAGAGGGAGAATTGGTCTGCGCAATTGCGTTTTAACAACATCTCGGATGAGCGCGGAATCACCTACGAAGATTCGCAAGACTTTGATCAAATCTGGGGGCGCAATAGCTCCAATGTGATTCGGCCGCGTAATTTCGCCTTCTCAGTGAGACGCTATTTCTGATCTGAATCGCCAAACTAAAAAGGGCGCTTATGCGCCCTTTTTAGTTTCCACAGGCACAATAGAAGATCGTTACTGAGGCCAGTGTGATGGCCAACACTCAAGGCCGTGGATCGCATTACGAATATCCATAGTGAGATTAACTGCTGTCAGTCGGCGGCCCGCCTCGACATCAATAATCGAGATCGTCGAGGGAGAAGACCCCGCGGCTATCAATTGATCGTTGATCACGCAAAGACCGCGACCAAACCCCTGACGCGCCACGCGCGAGTCATCAACGCCTGCGTAGGTCACATCCTCTGGCGGGAATGTTGGCACCGGGACCGCCTTGTCTCCAGCACCTCGCGAGACATACCGCACTGCATCCGACGCGGTATCGTTAAGCAAAACGCCGTCTCTAAAGGGCATCGCATTGTGGCAGCCTCTTGGCAAACTGCAGATCTCATGCAGCGACAAATCCCCGGATAGCCCCAGTAGCGCCCGCGTATTGAGACCGCTAAACGACACTCCCTCGGCATCTACTCTCACCATATTCAGATGATAGGAATTCACAAAGGCGGGTCCACCTCGCGTCCGGGGATCAAAGGCTTGACCTACCCACTCGCTACCATTCTTTGAAACGTACAGACCCCAAACAAATTCGCGTCGGTTGAGGTCAAAAGTCAGAATTGAATCGAAGCCCGTCGACGTCAAAAACAACAAATGGTCGCGCCGACTGATTTCATGGCAGTGACGAAGGTAGTCATTTCTATAAGAGGCCACGAACTCAAATTCGGGGGAATAACAGAACAACTCGTCGCTTGCCGCGATCCAAAGATGATCGTTAGTGAATTCGATTCCGCGCAGACCTCGGTCCCAGCCTCGACCGGTAAAGTCGATATCGCCGGTATTCCAATCGATCTTTTGCTCAACCTGCTGACGGTCAAAATCGATCAGATAAACACCGCCATGGCTCTGGCCCTTCTGAGAGCCCCGTACCACCGATGTTGCAATCAATTTTGGCAAGCGCTCCGTCACTGCCGCGCCCCGGGGAGCGCTGGAAATACCGGCTCAAGAATGTCCTTTAAACTCTCTAAATGCGACTCAAATCGCTTCCAAGTCTGTACCGAGCCGCTGTAAATCGGTTGCCTAACCTGCTCTGAACTCGCGGTTCTCACGGATCGTTTGGTTTCATGAAACTGAACGCAACTCGACTCAAATGGCAATCCACAGAAATCCAATAGTCGCCGGACTTGGCTCTCAAGGTCTTGTACCACCTCCTCATACTGAATGCGCAAGACCTGCCCCGGCAGCACGGCGTCCCAGTGCGTCATCAGCTCACAGTACTCGAGATAGAACTCGCCCAACTCGAAAAGGTCATAGGTAAAGGTCTGGCCTTTGGCGAAATGTTGCTTGAAGCACCCAAAACAACTATCCATCGGGTGTCGTCGCGCATCGATGATCTTCGCATTGGGGAGGATCGTTTTGATAAATCCGACGTAAGCAAAATTGTTCGGCATCTTGTCGGTGAAAAATGGCGCGCCCTGCCGATGCCGTCGGGTTTGCGCTAAATATTGCTCACCCAACGCCCGAATTTTCTCCTCAGGCAAGTCGACCATACACTGCGGAAAAACCTGCCCTGATCGCGGTTGGGTCAGCGCCTGAGCGATCATTGAGATATCCGGTAGCTCACTGGTTCCATCGACCTGAGAATGACTGGCAAGAATTTGCTCCAACAATGTTGACCCCGATCGGGGCAAGCCGACGATGAAAATCGGATCCGCTTCCTGGCAGCCGCCGTCGGGTGGTCGAGAGCGAAAAAAATCTTGGCTGAAGATCTGCCGCATCCGCTCGTGCGCAATACCGGTTTGGACAGGGTCGTAGGCAATAGTTTCGCGGTGCAGCTGGTTTGCCAGCGCATAGTGCTCAAAAGCCCGGTCATACTCCTTGAGATCCTCAAAGGCCTTGCCGAGAGAAAATGCGAAATGCACGCGACACTCCACCGGGAGCGCTTCGTTAGCCAAGCGTTCACCCATGGTTGTGATGTCGGCCGGCGTAAACCGAAAAGTTTTGAGGTTAGCGAGGCTGTAGTAGGTCTCACCAAAATTCGGTCGCAGCTCGATGGCGCGCCGGTAGGCGGCGATACCCGCCTCCTGATCGCCCACCGTTTTTAGCACATGGCCCAGCCCGATATGCGCGCCGGGCAACTCGGGGTCCAACGTCACCGCCTGTTGATAAGCACTAATCGCCTGATCGGGGCGCGCAGCCATCGCTAGCGCCGCACCCAAATAGTAGTGCGTGAGCGCATTATCAGCGTCCAGGCTCAGCGCTTTTTCCAAGACCGAAACGGCCTCCTGATACTGATGCAATTCTTTTAATACCGTTCCCAGATCGTGCCAAGCAGCGATAAAGCGTGGCTGCATCTCTGTGATCTTTTCCAAAATCACGCGGGCGTCTTCATAACAATTTGCCATCATTGCCAACCGCGCGAGCAACAGCGCCGCATTGACGTCGTGGGGGTGGTCACGAACCAGCTCCTGGGCCAGTTTCTCTGACTCTCTGAACTGGCCCTTGATAAACAGCCGCGTGGCCTCTTCTAGCTTAGCCTGCTTGGGAGACAGCGCAGTTGCCTCGTTACGCAGTGCCTCAGCTTCGGCGAGATTACCCAATTTCTGGTGTGCGGCGCTCAACTTGCTTAGTAGCGTGGCGGAGGGTGGCCGAAGATCCCGGGATTTCTGCAAATGGGGCAACGCCTCGTCGGCACGCCCCATATTGAGCAGTATCGTCCCCAGGTCTTCCTGCGCCTTGGCATGACCGGGCGCCGCGCGAACTGCACGACCCAAGAGCTGCGCCGCCTCATCAAGCGCGCCTCGTCCCGCGAGAATTGAGCCGAGTAACGAGACGAAATTAATGTCGCCAGGGTCCCGCTCGAGTGCATCCCTGCAGAGCGCCTCCGCTTCCTGTCGGGCACCCCCTTTCATCAAGCTGACGGCCCGATCAAACACCTGTCTGGGACTATGGTCACTCATGTGGTACTCCGTTGGGACAGGCCACAAACAACACGCATAGCCTGACGGTGAAGTGTGCCAGATTTCGGACGCGGCAACATGATTGGACATTGCTATTCGCTCTGCCCGATGCGAGAGTGACGGCTTGATAGAAGAGCTGACGGACCCACAACCGAGAGGATCAGCGTGACAACACCCCTATCGAGTACCGCTCTCGCGGATAATCCGTTCGACCAGCGAGGGCCTTTCCTACTCAGTCTCTTCATGACCCTGGTGGGTTACAGCGTGCTGGTTGCATTACCGGCGATCAATGGTGCCTGGGTTGACCAACTCGGCTTCTCTGAAGTGCAAGTCAATCGCGTGGCATC